>NZ_CP047569.1:1615000-1941250 GCF_009903625.1 Microbulbifer sp. ALW1
GCTCCCTGCCGCCCTACAGCCTGCCGGCGGACGTGCAGGACAAGATGCGCGAGCAGGTCAAAGCCATGGCCCGCGAACTGGGCGTGGTTGGCCTGATGAACACCCAGCTGGCCTACCAGGACGGCGAGATCTACGTGATCGAGGTGAACCCGCGCGCTTCCCGGACCGTACCTTTTGTATCCAAGTGCATCGGTACTTCCCTGGCGAAGATCGCCGCGCGCTGTCAGGCCGGTATCAGCCTGGCGGAGCAGGGCTTCACCAAGGAAATTGTGCCGGATTACTACTCCGTCAAAGAGTCGGTATTCCCGTTCAACAAATTCCCGAAAGTGGACCCGATCCTCGGCCCGGAAATGAAATCCACCGGTGAGGTGATGGGTGTAGGTGAAACCTTCGCCGAAGCCTTCGACAAAGGCTTGATCGGTGCGGGTGACGCACTGCCGGAGTCCGGCAAGGTGTTCATCTCCGTGCGCGATGTGGACAAGCCCGGTGTGGTGGATGTGGCTCGCGAGTTGTCCAGTCTGGGCTTCGAGCTGGTGGCTACCCGCGGTACCGCCAAGGTCTTGCAAGATGCTGGCATTACCGTTACAACGGTCAACAAGATGAGCGAAGGTCGCCCGCATATCGTCGATATGATCAAAAATGACGAAATTGCGCTGGTGGTCAACACCACCGAGGGGCGTCAGGCCATTCGCGATTCTGCAGATATCCGTCGCAGTGCCGAGAACCATCAGGTGTGCTACACCACTACGCTGGCTGCGGCCCGCGCCATGGCCATGGCCATGCAGATTGCGGAACCGCATCAGGTGCGTAGCCTGCAGGATCTGCATCAGCGGGTCCGCCACCTGCAAGGCTAGTTGGCATCTGTCTGCTGCTCCTTGTATAAAGGGGCAATAAAACCTTAAGTAAAAAGCTTCGCCGTTTGGCGAAGCTTTTTCGTTGTGAAATGACCATTTTGGAGGTTCCCTTGAACCGCGTACCCATGACCGTAGAGGGCGCAGAAGCCCTGCGAGCAGAACTGGATAACCTGAAGAAAGTAGAGCGCCCGGCGGTAGTACAGGCCATTGCCGAAGCCCGTGAACACGGCGATCTGAAAGAAAACGCCGAGTACCACGCGGCCCGTGAAAAACAGGGTTTTATCGAGGGGCGCATCCAGGAAATCGAAGCCAAGCTTTCCATGGCTCAGGTCATTGATGTAAAGGCGATTGAGCCTAGCGACAAAGTCATTTTCGGCACTACCGTCACCATTATTCACATGGAAAACGACAGTGAAGTGACCTACAAGATCGTAGGTGACGATGAAGCCGATGTGAAAAACAAGAAAATTTCCGTGAACTCCCCGATTGCCCGCGCGCTGATTGGTAAAGAGGTGGGTGACATTGTTGTGGTCAACACTCCGTCGGGCGCCATCGAATATGAGATTGATGCGGTAGCGCACCTGTAATCTCTGGTTTATTTCCAGAATTGAAAAGGCGGCCAAAATGGCCGCCTTTTTGTTTTGAGTGTAACAACGTTCTTACTGCAGGATATTCGCGTGGTTCCCTGAACCAATCTGGGTAATGATCGCTTCGTTCGATGTGGAACTTTGCGAGATATACGCCCGATTGAGATTTCCGTACTGATTCACGATCGCGGAGTTTCCTCCCTGAACCTGCGAAATCACGGCCATATTGGCTATCCCACCCTGATTTATCAGAGCGGTATTATGGCTCGAAGCCTGCGTCACCACGGCAAGGTTGCCAATACCATCCTGGACAATATCCACATTGTTGTACTGACCATGTTGCGTAGTGTGTGCATTATTGCCGAACCCACTCTGGGTGATGGAACTGTAATGACCGCTGCCCACTTGAGTGATACTGGCAATTTGCCAGCTGCCGAACTGCAGAATATGTGCTTCGGAGTCGCTTGCTCCGTACTGGCCAATAAGGCCGTAGTGAACGTCGCCGTATTGTTTGATGGTGGCCATGTTGTCGTAACCGCCATACTGAAAAATACTGGCGACATTACCGCTACCTGCTTGATCGATTAGAGCGTCACTGTTGACAGTGTCAATTTGAAAGGTACTTGCCCAGTTGTGCTGGCCGACCTGATAAATTGTTGCACTGTTATCCGCGCCACCCAATTGCAGTGAGTAAGCATTGTTTAATTGCCCGTACTGCGAGTGGTGCACCAGTCCGCCTAATGAGAGCGTATCGGAACTGTTCTCATTCGATCCACCGTGCTGGGTAATGATAATGACTGAACCGTTGTCAGCGGTCTGATCAATCAACGCCTCGTTGCCATTCCCGGTTTGCGTCAGGATGGCCGTATTGTTGGATGCTATCGTCCAGCCACTGCTAGCCAATAAGACCGCAGCGGATAGAGCAGATAGTAGGGAGGGTACTTTCACTGGATGCTCCCTTATATGAAATGCAAAAAAGGAGTTTACGCACAGAGGTTTATATCTGGTGCCGTAGGTATAAGCTCCGGGTGCCTCGAAAGCACCCGGATCTTATCGCTCGCGATGTAATTACTGGACAATTACACCGAAGTTGCCACCACCGGCTTGCAGACCGATCGCAACGTTGTTATCGGTGAACTGCGTGGTGTAGTGATGGTTAAGCACACCAATTTGACCGGTCAATGAGTAGTTACCATTGCCGTACTGGTGAGTAGAGGCCATATTCAGGAGGCCACCTTGTAGGGTCACCTGAACGTTGTTTTTACCGGACTGGTTAACATCCGCAATATTCACGACACCTACCTGACCGACATAAGAGGTGTTGTTTTTGTTGGACTGCATAACATTGGCATAGTTAGCAATACCCACTTGCAGAATATCGGAATCCTGATTTTTACCAGACTGAGTTGTATGGGCCATGTTGTAATCGCCGTACTGACTAGTGCTGGCTTTGGAACCGAAGCTCCAGATCTGGGTAGTGCTCTGCTCGTTGGATTTACCGTCTTGCTTCACCATTGAATAGTTGCCTGCACCGAAGGTTTGCAGGGTGTGAGATTTGTTGCCCTTGCCATACTGGTCGGTATTCGCGTGGCTGAAGAATTCAAAGATTTGCTGTGTATCGGAGTAGTTGCCGACACCCACTTGCAGGCTGCTGCTTACGTTGCCGAGACCGAGAATTTGCGAGGCGGAAGCCTTGTTGTAGATACCCAGCTGCACTTGGTAAATTTTACCGTAGGCATGGAGTGCCTGGGTGGCATCCGCCTTGTTCACGTAGCCGATCTGGGTCTGGCTGATTAGGTTGTGTGCAGCCAGAAAAGACTGGTCAGCGGTAGCGTTGTTACCACCACCAAGTTGTAGCTGGAGGGCTGTGTTGTCATCTGCCATTACGCTGCCACTGGCGGCGATTAGGATGGCTGCGGCGATCGGGGAAAACGTCTTCATGAGTTGCTCCTTTACTTCGGACGTTAGTACAACCAGCCCCGTGAGACTGGTTAACGATGGCGCAATGAAAAGCGCCATGTTCCATAAGGTGAAGCTCTGTGAGTGGCGTCATTGCCTACTCGGTGGGGCTTCGCTACCTGAATCGTTGAGTGTCAAACCTGTGGTCTAATCCCTGTGGGGGCAGTAAATGACCATGAGTGAGTGCAATTTGATCTTTCGGGTTAAAAAGTGATCATCTTGGTATTGAGTGTTGCTTGCTCATGGGTGGGTCGCTATAGGAGAGAAGTCATGAAAGACTAGGAAGAAAGTACAGTTTTTAATCAGTATTGATTCCGGAAATACCGATTTCATAACCGAATGGATGGGAGGTGTCGCAAAAATTCTTTTTTTGACACGAATTCCAGCTTTTTTGATGCTGTTCTGGATAACCGTTGCGCTTTTAACGAGCGAAAATCACTGGCGTATGATTTAGCTGGCGAGTAGAAGGTAGCGGTGAGAGAGGTTGCCAGGGAATAGTGATTGGCGGGCGTAGCTTGAATTACGCGTATAGGTACACAACAAATCGGTGGGCTGCTAGGTAGCTGGTTTACTGGGTTAAAGAAACCGAATTGCCATTGCCGAATTGCGTCACAACGGCCGTAGCAGAAATACCATTCTGGGAAACTGCGATGTTGTTCAGCGTACCTATCTGACTGACGATGGATTGGTGACTCCCACCCATACCAAATGACCCGTTTTGAGTAATACTCGCTTGGTTGAGAGATCCACTTTGTGTGGCCTTGATATCGTTGTTGTTATCTTCTTGAATTAATTCAATCTGGTTTGCGAAGCCTGACTGGAGTAAATCGGCTTCGTGCAAGCTGCCAGACTGTAGTGTGGTAGCTCGGTTGTATACGCCCTCCTGGTTGGTTGCGGAGAAGTGCGCAAGGCCGCTCTGGTGGGTGCTGGCTTTATTGTCATTTTCAATTTGGCTGACGAAAATGGCACTGTGAAAGCTAGTGTGCTGCGTTAAATTGGCTTGGTTCTCAGCCCCTTTTTGTCTTACCTGCACTCTGTTGAAATTACCATTTTCCTGAGATACCTCAGCCTCGTTGCCATAGCCGCCCTGACGGGTAGTCACTGTGTTCTTGTAGGTGACAGACTGCAATACGGTTACCGAATTTTTAACACCGACCTGTGAACTGTTGATGGTATTCACACGGCCATATTGTTGCTGAGATTCGATGTCGTTGAACAGCCCGTCCTGAACCTGGAGAATACTGCTACCAGACTCTTCCTTCTGAATTCCCTCGGCAGTATTTTGATAGCCCTTCTGGCGCTGTTCGAAATCATTATTCTCGGTGTTTATTTCTGTCTGCCCTGATATCGCGAGATTCTCAATACCGATCTGGTGTTGATAGATGGTGTTCTCTTCGGCATTCAGTTTTTGCGTCGGGAGTGAAATAGCGACGAGCAACGCCACCGCCAATGCCGGAAATGTAGTCGTTACTGATGAAGATATGACAACTTCGCTGGCGTAAACCTGTGGCATGGCTCTGATTCTCATATACCGAACTATTTGAGTGGCAATACGGTTGTCAGTCGTATTGATTCACGGTTGTTGTCATCGAGACACCGGTCTGGGTTACGGCGGTGTGCAGGCCGTTGCCGCGCTGGTTGATGGTTATCTGGTGGGATAATCCAATCTGTTCTACCTTGGCCGAATTATTGACGCCATATTGTGAAATACCCGCCTTGTGGGCAAACCCAATCTGCTCCAGCAGAATCATGTTTTCGTAGCCTGCCTGAACCAGAATGGCGATATTACTCTCACCGAGCTGGCTCAAGGTGGTGCTGTTCGCTTGTCCTGCCTGGCTACTTAACAGAAGGTTTCCATAGCCAGCCTGTTGCACCGTTAGAAAATTAATGGTCCCGTACTGCTGTGCGGAAACATGATTGAAGTTACCTTCCTGATTGATAATGGCCATGTTGGCAACGGAATAACCCAGGGGCTGGTCGATTTCGCTGATCGCGGAAAGTTCGGAACTTCCTAAATAATTCTGGGTATGCCCTGGAGTGCTGAACAGGCCGAAACATACAGCGCCGGTACAAAGCGTCGTCAATTTTCGCGCGCGAAAGTCACCGCACCATGACAAGGTTAGGCTATTCATATCACTTGCTCAGCTGTGTCAGTTATCGATTATCAGCGTTATAAAATTACGGCATTTTCATTCAGGTAGTACTGCAATACCGGGTTATTGATATCTTCCGGGTTTTGCAGCGCCCAGGAATTATTGACAATTCCCTGACTGATTAGGTGAATAACCGCAGATTCCATCGCGGAAAGCATCGCCATCTGAGCGGGTTCGTTGGTTGTGGTGCCAAGTTCAATTTCCAGCAAGCGCTTGAATTTTACATAGCGGAATACATCGGCACTGATTGCTTTCGAGTAAATGGTTTTGGAGGTGAGTACTGTGTGCAGAACTTGACCAGAGCGTATGTCAATGGCACGCAGATTTACGGTGACCTGATCCACCCGGTATTGTTCATCGGCGCCAATACCAAAGTAGCGTGCGCCGGCACCTCCCGTGCGCAAGTTGGTGTCGTAGGCCACTACGCCGCCTTCCAGTAGAACGTTGGCCGCGATTAGCGAGGGCAGCATTATGTTGTTTTCGGGGGCATCTGGCTTGGCCAGGGCGGCGCGAATGATCTTGCGCTCGGTCAGCAGGTTTTGCAGGCCTTCTCTCTCCAGGGGAATGAACCAGCCGGATTCGCTGAGCACGTTCATCAACATGGATGCGGCGCCCTGGGTTACGGCGGTTGAAAAGCTGCTGGCCGGGGCAGGCTTGTACTGTCCCGTTTGATCCCTGAAGTTGTAAACGGCGGCCAGGATTTTCCCCTTGGGCTGGGGGAGATTGACCAGGTCCCGGTAAGTACTGACTCGGGGGGTCAGCTGGGCGTCGGTAATTCCTGGGCCGAACAGGGCGTCACCGGTTTTTTTTACAACTGTGCAACCACTTACTGCCATCAGAAAGGAAAGGGCGGCGGCAAGTTTAGAACCTCTAATAAACATCTCACTTGACTCCAATATTATTCACAATTATTTAGGATTTAGGTGTCAGCTCTGGGTGCTTCTAGGTGGAACTGATAATAGGAATTCCTTTTAGGTGATTCTGAGTGTGTATGGACGATCAGTTGGTTGGATTCAGGCCGCTTACCACGATCTCGCTTTTGTCGCCGGTTGCCCTGTCTGTAATCAAAACGGTCAAGACACCATCGTTGTCGAGAATCTGGACGATAAAATCATCGGTGACCAGTTCGCCGCTATTGCCGTCGCCCACGTCGGTCAGTAACTGGTTGAGCAATCGGGTTTCCAGGGAATCGGTGAACCTGTCCAGGGCACTTGGCTGCTCATAGAGGTCTGCAGGATTGTTCGGATCTTCGTGATCGTCCTGAGACTGAGCATTCTGCAGTAAGAAGGAGCCATTCAGCGGGTTTCCGCCAAAGTTCGGGTTTGTAGGTTCGTAAATGAGTTCTGTGCCAAGCGCAATCGAGCTTCCAAGGGCGACACAGGGCGATAGCAAAATACCAACTATTTTTTTTCTGTTCATCAGAGTTCATCCTTGCCTAAGTCGAAGTGGTCGGTGAAGGCTGCGCGAATTTTTTCTTGCAGTACCATTTCATGAATCATTTGTGAGGCTTGTTCTGCCAAACCTCGAATGTTGTTGGTGCTGGGGCTGATAAATTGCCGGAAAACCGTTTTGTTGTTGTAGGTAATCCAGATCAGGTTGCCCCAGCGTGCGGATGGCCGCTCTTGAATCGTCAGGTTGTAATCACTATCGGGGTACTGCAGGTTTCGGTACTCACTCATGAAGCGGGCGAAATCGTGCCCGGTTCTGGTGATGGTCTGGTCAATATTGAAGCCGCTAATTTCATCTTCAAGGCGTCCGGTATCTTCGTTGGCGGAAGCCACCGGCTCCAGTTCATCGTCGTTGACGCCCTGAGCCAGGGAATAGCTGGTGACGAACAGGAGAAGTATCACCAGAGCTCTCATATCCGCTCGACCTGAAGGTGTAACTTCGCCCAGTTGCTCGCCTGCAGGCGGTTCTTGACACCGATTTTCCGGAAGATGTTGTACATGTGGTTCTTCACGGTGTGTTCACTGAGGTGCAGTCTCGACGCAATAATGCTGTTGGGTTCTCCGGTGGTCAGCTGCGCCAGGATCTCTTGCTCACGCTTGGTCAATAACAGACGGGAGCGGGATTCGGAATCACTCTGGATTCGTGAGTTCTGAATGGCGAAGCCGAGCTTGCCGATCAGGTCCTTTTGCCCGGCGCGGTTGTCACACAGAAACTGAAACTTTCTCTGTTCCAGCGGTTTGGTGATATGGCTGGGAAGGTCCAGCGGGAAATTAATCAAAAGAACCCTGGGATGATCAATATTTTTCAGGTAGTTGAATTCAGCGCTGGGTGTGGACTTAGCGCTAAGCGCAAAGCAGTCAACAATAATTGCGTCGTAGTTTTTCAGGCAGTGTTTTTGACGTCCGAATTCTGATTTTTCCCAGCTGAAATGAAGATGCTCAGAAACGAGTGAGTAGAGTAAATCCCCATGCAGGCCGGAATCGCTCAAAAAGAGAATCGGCATAAATTACCCCATGATTAGCCCAAGATAATCCCAGGTAGAGATTCAAGCGACATCAGATGCAGAAGGGGTTCCCCATTGCACTTCCTCTTCTTACTTCTTTTGCGGGCAAATGCTTTTTTGTGCCCTGGTTTGAGGAGTATGCGCCAGCCCAATTAAGTGGAAAATCTCATTCCTTGAGAAATTTGTATGGAGTGTAGACGGGATTCTCGGGTGCAAGGATGAAGCGGGTGACAGTCGTGAAATAATAATTTCTATTAAAAAATTTTTTTACAATAGCTTTTTTCGAAAGTGATGATGTTCTATTTTTTCTTTTTTTAAAGCTTGGTAGTGATATTTTTTATCATGGCGTGGTGTTGTTTTCATTGCTGAGGTTTTAACGGAGCTGAAGTTTTAATGGGTCTGAGGTTTTAACAGAAGAGTTCCTTAAGATCAGGGTATGAAGTTGTTGGTTCCGGTATGGTTGACAGTGATGGGTATCGCTTTGGTTATGTGCGATTTGAATTTGGAACTCAGGCTATAGGAGAAGAATGCGTCGGTCATGTGGAACTTAATCTAGTCCGCTGCTATTAGTTTGTGAGCTCGGGGTGGTGGTGATCGATAGGGTGGCGCGCTGTTGCTCCTATATTTGGCTATCCGTGTGATTAGCGAAAAGCATAATTTTATTACGCCTACAAAGAATCCAGGAAAATCATGGAAGGTTTCCGCTCCGATCGGCGAAATTTCATCAAACTCTGCACTATCTCCGGCATTACGCTGTTCGCTGCACCGGCACTTTGGCAGCTTGGTAGCGCGCGACCGGCAACGGCAGCGGGCAAGCTGAACTGGCGAGGGCGTGGGCTGGAACCGGCTTTCCGGGCCGACGGCATTGCCAAGGTGACTGGCCAGAAGATATTTGGTCGAGATTTTCGTGCCAAAGACATGCCTGGTTGGAATCAGTCGCAGCACTATGCATTTGTCCTGCGATGTAACCGGGTGGACCGGCGCTTTATCGGCTTTGACTGGAGTCAGTTGCCACCGGACGGTCAGCCTTACATAAAAATTGCCGCAAAAGATCTGGCGGAAAGGAAGTTAAAGCTGCCGTCCTTCTACGGCGATGCGATGTTGCTGAGCGAGGGGGAAACGCCGCACTACTATGGCCACGCGGTGGCCATGCTGCTGTTTGACGACTTTGAAAAATTCGCTGCTGCAAAACAGACGTTGCAGTTCAATGAGCAAGTAATCCGCTATGGCGATCAGGCGCCACCGGTGCAGCGAGATCCCTATGCCAGCTGGCGCATTATTCGTGCCGAGGGCCCGGAAGGGCCAACTGGCGAGGATCTGTACTCGCCATTGCAGGACGGCCTCTTCTTTCCCAACTATCGCGACCGCAAAGTCGAGTGGCCTGCGAAATCGAGCCAATCCGGTGATGTCAGTGAGCGCGGCATGTATTACGCGGGGCAAATTCGCACTCAGACCCGGAATGAGACAGATGCGGGCAACTGGCACCTGGTAAGTGCCGAGTATCAAACGCAAATTGTTGATCCGATGATGATGGAGCCTGAGGCTGCCAATGTCTGGTTCGACAGAGAGCAGCAGTCTTTGCATTTGGTACTCACCAACCAATCGCCGCAGGACTTTCAGGAGCTGGCGGCACATATGATCGCCGAGTGCGAATTCTCTGCCGATATAAAAAGTATCGTGGTGCATTCCTCTGTCGTGGGCGGTGGTTTCGGGGGTAAAGACCACACCATATTTCCCTACTACGGCTTGGTGGCGGGGCTCTTTGGCTCGGCGCCTGTCCGCTTATCCAACAACCGCTTCGAGCAGTTCCAGACCGGTCTGAAGCGACACCCCTTTCATATGCGCAATACCCTGGCGGTGGATAAGAAGAGCGGAAAATTCCAGGCGTTGATTTCCGAGATGCAGGTGGACGGCGGTGGGCGGCAGAACTTCAGTGCCTCGGTCTCCATGGTGGGCGCTAGTGCACTACAAGGCATCTATTATCTGCCGCGTAACGATATTTCTGCTGTTGCCAACCATTCCATGAATGTGGACTCCGGGTCCATGCGAGGCTACGGCACGCTACAGTCAATGACCGCTATGGAGATGATGGTAAACCAGGCTGCAGCGGAGCTGGACATCGACCCGATCGAATTGCGGTTGCGCAATGCTTCAGAGTCCGGTTGGCGCAACACCCAGGGCGCTGTCCCTACGGTTCAATTGCGCTACCGGGAGTTGCTGGAGCGCGCCAGCCAACACCCGATGTGGCTCGAACGCACCGGGCGCAAAAAAGAGTTCGAGCAGAATAACCCGGGCTATTTATTCGGTACCGGTTACGCCATTGTCACCAAGGATTACGGTACTGGCGCTGCTGCGCCGAGCTCCGCAGTGCAGTTCGACGCGGAGGGGCGACTCTCCATGGCTGTTGAATTTATGGAAATGGGCACCGGTATTGCGACGTCTCAGTCTCTGTTACTGGAAACACTTCTCGGACATTCGGCTGATTACTGTGCTGTGGGTGAAGTGGATGCCTGGCATGCGCTGCAGCAATTCCAGACCGAAAGTCCCTACCTCATGAGTCAGGCACATCAGGATCAGATGTCCGCCAGTCCTTTGTGGACGCCGGTAACAGCAATGGCCAGTGCGGCGTCCATGTCTGCTTATTACCAGGGGCACGCGACCCGGCAGGCTGCCGAAATTCTATTTGAACAGGGCCTGCTACCCGCGGCCCGGCGCCTATGGCAGATGACGGAGATAGATCAAACGCAGCTGCAGTGGCGTGCCGGGAAGCTTCACTATGGCGATAAGTCGCCACTGCCTTTGGCACAGCTAGCGGCAGAGGCGCATCGTAACGGTGATGTAACCGGTGTGATGGTGCACACGTTCAACCGCTGGGAGTGGGCGGAGGCCGACTTCGAGCTGGGAGGCCGCCAGCAGATCTGGCGCATCGATGGCCTGGCGTTCCGCCGCGGAGGTTCAGCACAGACGGTTCGCGCCGATGAATATCAGGTGGTAAAGCGCAAGGCGGTGCGCTACCCGAGAACTGCCCTGAACAATGCCATGGTCACCTACTACGCACCTACCGCGGCGCTGGTGGAAGTGGCTGTGAATGCGGGGACAGGCGAAGTCAAAATTCATGGGCTGCAAAACTATATGGATTGTGGCCGCACCATCGTGCGCCAGCTGGTTGAGGGCCAGATTGAAGGCGGTGTGGCGATGGGTATCGGTCACGCACTCTATGAAGTCCTGCCACCCCTTGCAGAAGGGGCTGGCAACGGCACCTGGAATTTGAACCGGTATCAGGTGCCCCTGGCAAAACATGTGCCGGTTTGGAACCAGCAACATGAGATATTGCCACCAGAGTCGGACGAGGATCCTCATAAAGGTATTGCGGAAGTGGTGATGATCCCGATTGTTGCGGCTCTGGCCGAGGCCATCTATCAGGCCACCGGGCAGCGTTTCAATGAAACGCCGATCACGCCGGAGAAATTGCGCCGCGCACTCAACCCACAGGTGCTGTGAGGAGATCAAACCGATGGCAAAGATTCCACTGTCCTTAGTGGTCAATGGCGAAAAGGTGGGACCCGTAGAGGTAGACGAATACACCTCTCTTCTGGACTTCCTGCACGAATTTCTGAACCTGACCGGCACCAAATTGGGGTGTGGTATCGGCGTCTGTCGCGCTTGTACGATTCTGGTTGAGCGCGAGAATGGCTCACTGGAGCCGGTACGTAGCTGTATAAACAACATCGGCCGCTTCAACGGTGCAAAAGTCACTACTGTTGAAGGGCAGGCCGAGCGCAACGCAGACGGGGAAATTGTTGCGCTGTCGGCGGTTCAGGAAGCTTTTCTTCGTAACTTTTCCTTCCAGTGTGGCTGGTGTACCGCGGGGTTCGTCAATGGCGCAACGGCGTTGATCGACCGCCTAAAGCGTGAGCCGGTGGCGGCGGAAAATGTAACGAATGCGATTGAAGAAGCCTTGGGAGAGCATATCTGCCGTTGTACCGGTTATGTGCGTTATTTCCGTGCGGTCAAGGAAGTCATCGAATCCACTCCCGGATTGGTCAAGGAGGGGGGGAGATGAAGAGAGTCATTCTCACATTTCTCTTACTGTTGGTCGGTAATGTGGTCGCTGCGCAGTCAGCGGTGGAAAAAGGTCGCTATCTGGCTACCGCAGGTGATTGCGTCGCTTGCCATACCGCGGAAAACGGCCGTCCCATGATTGGCGGAAGACCCTTTCAGACCCCTTTCGGGGTGCTCTTTTCGACCAATATCACTCCGGATAAAAAAACCGGGATTGGTCATTACGCGCTGGAAGATTTCACTGCATCCATGCGCCGTGGTGTAGGCACACACGGTAATCTTTATCCGGCCATGCCCTATACCTCATTTTATTTGATCAATGACGAGGATTTGGCATCACTGTACGCATACTTTATGCAGTTACCGCCGGTGGAATTTGCGACACCAAAGAACAAATTGATTTTTCCCGCCAATCTGCGTTTTGGCCTGACTTTCTGGAATTGGATTTTCTTTGACGAAGCATCGCTGGTAGAGCAATCCGACAAAAGCCCCGAGTGGCAGCGGGGTAACTATCTGGTCAACGCGCTGGGTCATTGTGGCGAGTGTCACACGCCGCGCAATTTTGCGTTTGCAATGAAGGAGGAGCATAAATTTGCAGGCAATGTGCTTGAAGGTTGGGATGCGGTTGATATCCGGCCCCAGGCGTTGCGTCGTCAAGGCTGGGACAGAGCGCAGCTGCGGGAGCTGTTTAAGACGGGTGCTAGCGAGCGCGGTACTGCCGTTGGAGAAATGTATAGTGTTGTTAAGCACAGTCTCAGTCATCTGTCCGATGATGACATCAATGCGATGATCTCCTACCTGCTTGACGATACTGAAGACGAACCAGGTATTTCCGGTAAACCGGAATTGGCCACCGAGCGATTTTCCGAGGGACGTGCGGACTTTGTAGCCTATTGCGCAGGCTGCCACGGTCGGGAAGGGCGCGGGTTAGCACTTGCGGTAGCGCCCCCGATGAATCGAAATGCCGGTATACGTGCGGAAAAACCTTACAACAGTATTGCCGCGATTCTTCGCGGTTTGCCGGCCCAGCGTATGAGCCGCACCAACGCCCGCGCGGGCATGCCAGGATTCCATGGTGAGCTGAGTGACACACGAATCGCCAGCTTGGTGAACTTTATGCGTACTGCCTGGGGCGGGGCTCCGGGGGAAGTAACGCCGGAAGAAGTGGCGGAGATTCGTAAGCAGTTGCAGGATCACGGCTATCTGGAAGCGCAGGAATGAATTGTCTACGCCATTTTATTGGCGCCTTCAGTGCCGCGCTTACGATCTTCAGCCCGGTGGTGGCTCTGGCGGCAGAATGGTCGGCTACCGAAGCTCAGCTGCAGTACGGCCGGTTGGATAATCCATTCGATGAATCAACAACCGATACCACTATCCTCACGCTCCAGCATGCCAGTGGCTGGAAATATGGTGAAAATTTTTTCTTCGTTGATTTTCTTAATGACGGCAGGCGCGATGGCTTTAATGACACTGACGTCTATGCAGAGTGGTATGCCACATTTAGCCTGGGGAAAATTAGCCGTTGCGATCTGAGTATTGGGCCGATAAAAGATTTTGGGTTAGTGGCGGGATTCAACTACTCGGCCGATGCCAATGTCGAGAAATTTTTGCCGGGCTTCCGCATCGCCTGGGCAACGCCTGGCGAGTCCTTCTTGAATACGGACATTACCGGCTATCAGGATATCGGCTACGGCGATGGTGCGCCAAAAGAGGGGGACAGCTATATGATCGATTTCAATGGCGCTTTTCCCTTCAGTATTGGCAATCAGGACTTCAGTATTGAAGGGCATATCGAATATATCCATAACCGCACCAGCGAATTCGGCGACGTGAAAAGCTGGGTCCTCGCTCAACCCCAGTTTCGCTGGGATTTGGGTAAGGCTCTGTTCAAAAGCCCGAAGCAGCTGTTTATTGGTATCGAGTACCAGTACTGGCGAAACAAGTTGGGTATCAATATTGAGGAAAGTGCCGTGCAGGCGCTGGTCGTTTGGCGTTTCTGATAATCGCAGGGTCTTTCGAAGGGCGCGGAGTCGGATAGTGGCATGAGCATGCAGCATCTTGATTTACAGGTCGCAGAGCAAGCACTTGCCTGGCTGAATCAAGGGAATACCGTTTGGTTGTGTACGGTGTTGTCCACCTTCGGTTCGTCGCCGCGCGCACCAGGTTGCATGATGGCGGCGCTGGGCAGCGGGTGTCATATCGGCTCGATTTCCGGCGGCTGCGTTGAAGAAGATTTCCTGGAACGCCTGGTCAATGGTTGCTTTACGCAAAATGTCGAAGTTTTGCGATATGGCTGCGGCGGTGCCAACGGGGCTCGGGTGTCGCTTCCTTGTGGGGGTAGCCTTGACGTTCTGGTTGAGCGCTTGTTGGCCGAGCCTTCCAACCAGGCGCACCTGGAAGTGCTACTTTCGAGCCTGCATGGTCAGCGTTCACTGGTTCGGAATGTGGATATCGGCAGCGGCCAGCGGACACTCCATGAAGATCTCGGTGTCGGCCCAAGAGTTTTCCGCAGTATAGAACTAGGCACCGTAAAGATCCGCGTTGGACCCGCAGCGCGATTAATCATTGCCGGGGTTTCCCCGGTTTCAAAAATCTGCGCGGAGTTTGCCCATACCCTTGGCTTTGAAGTTATTGTTTGTGATCCGCGGGAAGAGGCTCAAGGCGCTTTCGATGTGCCTGGAGTCGAGTTTCGGCAGATACTCCCCTCTCTGGTTATTGCAAGTTCCGGAATTTGTCACGCCGCCACCGCCGTCGTTGCGCTAACCCATGATCCCCGTATCGATGACCTTGCGATGATGGAAGCCGTAAAGACGCCAGCTTTCTACATCGGTGTTATGGGATCGCAACGCACATCGGTGGTCCGGGGTGAACGACTGCGCCGATCTGGCGGATTAAGCGAACAGGAGGTAGACCGGATCCATATGCCCATCGGACTTGCTATTGGCAGTAAAACGCCGGCTGAAATCGCCATGGCGGTTATGGCCGATATTATCCGCGTGCAACGCGGTCGATCTCGCGATGCACTCTGATCGCATCGTCGCACTGTTGATGGCCGCGGGTACTTCTCAGCGTTTTGGTCGCCGGGACAAGCGTCGAGCCTTGTTGCCCAATGGACAGATGCTGTTAAAGAATTCTGTTTTTCACGTCAGTGCATTTTTTCGAAACTGGCGCCTTGTATGGCGGCCAGAAGATAGCCTTGAAAGCTTCGGGTTACCTCCGAGTACGCCCGTTCTCCATGCCCCTAATGCGCTTGGTGGTTTGGGCTGCAGTGTGGCAGACGCGGTTCGCGTTATCAGTGCTGATCCGAGTTTGGACGCTATAGACGCCACCGCGATATTTCTCGGGGATATGCCCGCTATTAAGTTCAGCACTTTGCAGTCGGTAGTGAAGCAGGCAGATCGCACCATCATCGTGCGCCCGTCATGCGGGGGGCACGTCGGGCACCCGGTCATTATTGGGCGTGAATTTTGGCCTGAACTTGCCGCGCTAACTGGCGACTTGGGCGCGATACGTATTATTCGCCGCAATCTTTCGCATTATCACGAAGTGCCGGTAGCGGACCGGGGGGTGATTTCGGATGTGGATACCCGCGAAGACATCGCTCGGGTTCTGTAATTCCCAAGTCTTGATCTTAATTTTCCGGGGATTCCACAACAATTCCGAACGCAAGCTCGCTGTCATCTGGATAATTGCGCCTGTGGATAGAAATTGAAGCGCCAATGTATACTTGGTGAGCCTTTCTGCGATTCCTCTTTATTTCTGATGTTTTTCGGGGTGTTGTACTGGGCTGATTTGCGTTTGCCGGTATTTGGTGACCGCTCTGACTTGATGACTGCTTCAATTGGACGACAGCGTGGCTGATAGTGATGTGGACGTTGAGCAAAACCCCCGGGGCCCTACTTTTTGTAACTTACCTATTTCTGGCAGCTTGCGCCCAGCGGGAAGAAACCGTTTTGGGTACGCTGGAGTGGGACCGAATTGCACTACCGGCACCGGTGGCAGAAAAGATTGTCGACATTCCGGTTAAGGAAGGTCAGCGCGTTGTGTCGGGCCAGATTCTGCTGCAGCTGGATCCATCGCAGACCCGCGCTCGTCTTCTTTCACTCGAGGCTGCAGTGAAACGCCAGGAGGCGCAGCTGCAAGAATTGAATGTGGGGCCGCGGGTAGAAGAAATAGCGCGAGCCAAGGCCAGCCTGGATGCTGCCGAGGCGGAGGCTCGGGATCGGGCTGCCGAGTATCAGCGTTTGTTGCCACTTGAGTCGCGCGATTATGTTTCAAAGTCCGATCTGGATCGGGCCAGGGCTGCGGCAGATAGCGCCAAAGCTCAGGTGCAGTCCGCCCGCCAGCAATTATTGGAGTTAGAACGCGGCACGCGCAGCGAGGAGATCGAGCAGGGAAGGGCTGCGCTGGCGCAGGCGCGGGCAGAGGCCGAGGCGCAGCGTGTGCTATTGGAAAAGCTGACGGTGCGTGCACCCAGGGAAGGTATCGTCGACAGTATTCCTTTCAAACTCGGGGACGAAGCACCCATAGGCGCCTCGCTAGTGGTGATGTTGACCGGGGATACGCCCTATGCGCGCGTCTATGTACCCCAGCCCATGCGCTTGCAAGTAGCGGTTGGAAGCCCTGCGCAGGTCACGTTGCAAGGCAAAAACATTGATCCGGCAGGTAAAGACAAGGGGCAGCCCCGCATTTATTCCGGGCGGGTACGATTGGTGCGCAACGAGCCCAGCTTTACACCGTATTACGCGCTGACCGGAGATGATGTCAGCCGTCTCAGCTACATTGCCGAGATCCAGTTGCAACAGGACGCGGCGCGCTTACCGGCGGGACTCCCATTGCACGCAGAATTTTTAGCGGGCGCTCCGGCAGGGCAAGATGCCGGTACTGAAGCTAAGGCAGAGTCTCTCCGCTCTCCCAATATACCGGAGCCTGAATCATCCCCCGCTTTCCCGGAAGATCCCGAGCCCTACGATGGCGGAAAGTGAAATTGCCATTCGCGCCCGGGGCCTGAGTAAAACCTTCGGTAGCCTGAAGGCAGTGGATGATGTGGATCTCACCGTCGCACGCCGGCAGATTTACGGGTTTCTCGGGCCCAATGGCTCGGGAAAGTCCACCAGTATCCGCATGCTGTGCGGCCTGCTGACGCCAACCGCAGGCGAGATCGAAGTGCTGGGGTTGGAAATTCCACGGCAGGCAGAAATTCTGCGGCAGCACATTGGTTATATGACGCAGCAATTTTCCCTGTTCGCGGACCTTACCGTGCGCGAAAACCTGGAGTTTCTCGCCGCGGTGCAAAATATACCCTCGCGCAAAGCGCGTCCGCGCATTGCCGAGCTGTTACAAGAGTATCATTTCGAAGACCGAGCGGATCAGCTGGCAGGTACCATGAGCGGTGGCCAGAAGCAGCGCCTGGCGCTGGCGGGCGCGGTGATCCAGAAGCCGGAGCTGCTGTTTCTGGACGAGCCGACCAGTGCGGTAGACCCGGAATCCCGGCGGGATTTCTGGGAAAAGCTGTTCGAGCTGGCCGACGCCGGCACCACGATTCTGGTTTCCACGCACTATATGGATGAAGCCGAGCGCTGCCACCGCCTGGCCATTCTCGATCGCGGGCGCCTGGTCGCCGATGGCAGCCCGGCACAGCTGACTGGTGACCTGGAAGGGAGAACCTTGCTGGTTAATACCGATAGTCAGCGCCGTGCCAAGCAGGCCATTCTCAAAGTGTCCGGCGTGATCAGTGCGGCGCAGATTGGCAATACCCTGCGGGTTTTGACCGGGCCCCAGCAGGACTGTCGACAGAACATTCAGCAAGCCTTGCAGGCAGCGGGGATTGAAGCGGACGTGGGCCCGGTAACCCCGAGCCTGGAAGATGTGTTTGTGGCGGTGACCCATCAACCGTCGCAAAAGCCGGGTGAGCCTGGTCAAACCGGGGAGCCGGATTCGTGAACTTGCGTCGCCTGTTTGCGGTCCTGGTCAAGGAATTCCGGCAGATGCGCCGGGACCGTATGACACTGGCGATGATTATTGGCATTCCGGTGATGCAGCTGGTGTTGTTCGGCTATGCCATTAACCTGAATTTGCGCCATCTGCCGGCGGCCATCGCCGATCAGTCCGGTACCAGTGCCTCGCGCCAACTGGTGATGGATATGTTGGCGACGGAAGTGATCGAGCCGGTAGCAGATGCCCGCACCCCTGAGCAGTTGATGGAAATGCTGCGCCGGGGGGAAATCAGCGTCGGTGTGGCGATTCCCTACGATTACGAGCGGCGCCTTGCTCTGGGCCAGGAGGCGGTGCAGATACTGGTGGATGGCAGCGATACGGTAGTACAGAGTGCCGCTGCCCAGCTCGCACAGGTGCCGGTGGGTGAGCCACCACCAGAGAACAATCCCAGGTTGCCCAATCGCCAGTCTTCGATCCCTTTACCCCAGACCTCGGTCAGCATCGTCAGTTTTTACAATCCGCAGCGGGTATCGGCGATCAATATTGTGCCGGGGCTGATCGGTATCATTCTCACCATGACCATGGTGATGTTCACATCGGTGGCCATAGTGCGCGAGCGCGAGCGGGGCAATATGGAGCTGTTGATTGCCACCCCGGTGAGCAGCGCCGAATTGATGATTGGCAAGGTGTTGCCCTACGGCATCATCGGCCTGATCCAGACCAGCCTGATCCTGCTGCTGGGAACCTGGCTGTTCAGTGTGCCAATACGCGGTAGCCTGTTGGATGTCTATATTGCGGCGCTGCTGTTGATTGTGGCCAACCTGGCCATGGGGCTGCTGATTTCCACCCGCGCCCAGTCCCAGTTCCAGGCCATGCAGATGACCTTTTTTGTATTTCTGCCGTCCATATTGCTGTCTGGCTTTATGTTTCCGTTCGACGGTATGCCCAAAGCCGCCCAGTGGCTGGCGGAGCTATTGCCGTTGACGCACTTTCTGCGCCTGATCCGCGGGGTAATGTTGCGCGGCGCCGGTATCTTCGAGCTGTGGCCGGACCTGCTGGCACTGCTGGCGTTTATCCTGCTGATGATGACCCTGGCGATAGCGCGCTTCCGCAAGCGCTTGGATTGACGTCCTTCCAAGATTGGCGCAAAAAGCCTCTCCTCTCGAGTGTTCTTCCCTGTCCATATTGACGGTTCCCCGGTTCGGTGCGACGAATTGCATCGGAACTGTGATGACATAAAAGAAACCGCCGCCGAGCCCTGATAGGATAGGGCGGTCATTTCTCATAATTTGGTGGTAAAGGCCGCCAACTTTCTACTACAAGACTGAGGTCGGGTCTGTACACACGTTAACTGTTGCTGCCTGTCAGCAAGGGAGGAAGCTGTACCATGACCGGAATTTTCCAGAGCCTGCCACCCTGGTTGTGGTTTGTCATTGCACTGGTTGCGCTGTTTCTGGCGCGCAAGCCTGTTCACCAGGGAATACTCGCCCTGGCGCGCTTTTTTCACCAATCCCTGCGCCTGGGCGCCAACGCGGTCGCCGCCTCGGAGCACCGCCTGCAACTGCGCAACCGCGAGGTATTGCTCGCTGCCGGGCGCGAGGCCACCGAGCGGCATATCGAGCGCGAGTTCGACCGTATCGAAGGAGCGATGAAAAAGGAGCTGGCGCAGTACCCGGCGCTGCATCGAAAACTGTGCGAGCAGCTCACCGCCATTGACGAAGACTACGTACGCAGCGCTGAAGTGCCGCCGGAACCCACCAACTGGGCCAAGGCCATCAAGGCCGTTGCCGAAATTCCTGCCAAGCAGGATCCGGTAGTGGGGGATGTGCTGGAAACCATTCACGGCTCCATGCGCAAGGCGGAGGGCAAAGCGCTGGAGGCCTACCGCGAGTCCGCCCGCGAGCGTCACCAGTTGCTAAAACGTATGATGCCGGCGTGGCGTTCCATCCTGAAAAGCCTGGGCAAGGTGAATAAAACCGTTGCCACGGTGCAACAGCGCTCCAAAGTCGTCGATGGCCATATGGACCGCTACGAGGAAATCCTGCAGGGTAGCGACCGCGCCCAGCGCATGTTGTCGTCCTCATCCCTGAGTCAGTTCTTTATTTCCGCCTTTGTATTGGCCATTGCGGTCGGCGGTGCGCTGATTAATTTCCATCTGATCGCACGACCAATGACGGAAATGGTGGGTGGCACCAGCTATATCGGCAACTTTAAAGTGGCGGACATCTCCGCGCTGGTGATCATCCTGGTGGAGATCACCATGGGGCTGTTTGTCATGGAATGCCTGCGGATTACCCGCTTGTTTCCGGTGATCAGTGCACTGAGTGACAAGCTGCGCACGCGGATGATGTGGGCCGCCTTCGCGCTGTTGTTTTTCCTGGCCACGGTGGAAGCCGGACTGGCGTTTATGCGCGAAATCCTGATGCGGGAAGACCTGGCCGTCAGTGCGCAACTGCGGGGCGCGGAGGTCGCCGCAGTGGACAGCAGCGTTTACTGGATCACCACGGCGGCGCAAATGGGGATGGGCTTTATCCTGCCATTTGCGCTCACGTTTGTGGCCATACCACTGGAAAATTTTATCGCCTCTACCCGCACTGTGATCGGTATTGTTACGGCATTTTTTCTGCGTTTGTTGTCGGTTGTTTTGCGCCTTGCGGGAACGGGCAGCCTGCGCACCGGCACCTTGCTTGTGCGACTCTACGATATCGTGATCTTTTTCCCCCTGTGGCTGGAAGCGCGCTTTCTGGGTTGGCGTGAGCAGGCTGCGGAAAAAGCCGTTGTAGAAAGTACGGTTGAAGAATCTGTGCCGGCTTCCAAGGCTAGTTCCCGGTCGCCCTCCAGGCGATCTGCAAAGTCCGTATCGAAGTCTTCAGCAAAACTTCCTACAAACCTGGAGGAGCAGCCCTCGTGAAAAATTGTCTAACGCTGTGTCTGCTGTTTGTCCTCACCGGTTGTGGAGAGCCGGTGGCCCGCAACCAGGGTGTGTATATGCTGATCGACACCTCGGGTACCTACACCGAGGAGCTCGGCAAGGCGCAGCAGGTGATCAATTTCACCTTGGCACGGCTGAACCCCGGGGATACCTTTGCGGTGGCCAGTATCAATACCGGCAGCTTCAGTGAGAAAAACATCCATGCCAAGGTCACCTTTGACGACAAACCCAGTGTGGCCAACCGGCAGAAGCAGGCCTTCCAGCAGAGCATCGATGCCTTTGTGAAAAGCGCGCAGCCTGCGGCTTACACGGATATTACCGGTGGCCTGCTGCAGGCGGTGGAATTCCTGAATGAAAAGCAGCCGGGGCGTAAAACCATCCTGATTTTTTCGGACCTCAAGGAAGAAATAAAGCAGGGCTACAATCGCGATCTGCCGCTGTCGCTGAACGGGTTCGACCTGATCGCCCTGAATGTAACCAAGCTCAACAGTGACAATGTCGACCCCGGTGAATACCTCGGGCGTCTGCAGCAGTGGCAGGAAAAAGTGGAGCAGGGCGGCGGTAGCTGGCGCGTAGTAAATGATCTGGAGCGGCTGGAGAAAATACTGCCGTGATCACGCTTGAACAACACTGATCACTGGTTGCGGCCGGGCCGCTCGCGCCCGCTGGTTGTTGCCCACGGCGACGAGGGTGGGCGCGGACTTTTTCCGGGTAATACCCTGTTGTACCTGCGCGAGATGGTGGCGCTGGGGGTGGATGCGGTGGAGATGGATCTGCATCTCACCGCCGACAGTCACCTGGTCATGCTCCACGATGGCACCCTGGAGCGTACGACCGATGGCAAAGGCATGGTGGCCAGTAAAACCCTGGCGGAACTGAAATCGCTCAATGCGGCCTACCACTGGTCCCCGGATGGTGAACGCTACCCCTATCGCGAGAACCCGCAGCCGCTGGCCACCATTGATGAAGTCTTGGCCGAGTTTCCGCACACCCCGCTGATTATCGAGCTCAAGGACAGTGATCACCGTGCGGCAGAGGTTCTGGCCCGGGTAATACAGCGAGCTGGCTGTGAAACGCGGGTGATTGTTTCATCCTTCCACCGGGGCGTGATCCGTCGCTTTCGCAATCTGTGTCCACAGGTTGCTACCGGGGCCACACTGCCGGAGGCGCTGCTGTTTTTTGCCGCTCAGTGCCTGTTTGCAGAAAGACGTTTGCGGTCCGCCTACCAGACCATGCAGCTGCCCTGTCGTTACTACGGCCTACCGGTATTTACCCGGCGCTTTGTACAGGCGGCGCGCCGCTGCGGTCTGCACCTGGCAGTGTGGACAGTGAACGATCTCGAAAGCATGAAAAAATATATCAACCAGGGGTTGGACGGCATTGTTACCGACAGGCCCGACCGGTTGTTGTCGATTCTGGACTCTCGATTCAGGAAAGTTGAATGATCAAGCGACTGCTGTTTTTTATCCTGCTGGCCCTGGTGGTTTTTGTCGGCTGGCGCTATCTCGCAGCGCGCCCTGCGGCGGATATGGGGCTGCAATTCCCCGCTTACCCAAAAGACGGCTTCCGCCGGCCCCTGGTGATTGCCCATGCGGACGACTCGGGGCAGGGGCTCTACCCGGGGAACACCCCGGTATTTCTGCAGCAGATGGCGGCGATGAAGGTCGACGTGCTGGAAATGGACATGCATGCCACTGCCGATGATGAACTGGTGCTGATGCATGACGCCACCGTGGATCGCACCACCGATGGCGAGGGTGCGATCAGAGACCTGACCCTGGCGGAATTGAAAAAACTCAATGTGGCCTACAACTGGAGCCAGGACGGCAGCAGCTACCCCTACCGGGAAAATCCGCAGCGTATCCTCACAGCCGATGAAGTGTTCAAACAATATCCCAAATACCCCATGGTGATTGAACTGAAATCGCCGGAAGCGGATGCAGCCCTGGCTCTGTGTGGCAAACTCAAGGCGTACAACAAAAGTAATCAGGTGATTGTTTCCTCTTTCCATCAGGGGGCGATCGATGCCTTCCGCAGCGAATGCCCCCATGTGGCCACTGGTGCCGGATCCGATGAGGTCAAACTGTTTGCGTTGGCGTCCAAGCTCAAGGCCTTCCGCTTGCTGAGTCCGCACTATCAGGCCCTGCATATTCCGGTGACCTACGACCGTATTACCCTGGTGGATAGCAGTGCACTGGAGCAGGTACAACAACACGGCGTGCGGGTGGATGTGTGGACGGTGAATGACGAAGCGGAAATGCGGCACCTGATCGAGTTGGGGGTAGACGGCATCATGACGGACAGGCCGGACCGCCTTATGCAGGTGATTGCGGAGATGCAGGAGTTTGAGGAAATGAGCCAATAGTGTGATTGCCTGGAAAATAATCCTGGCAATAGCTGGCGATAAAAAAGGGGCAAGGTGAAAACACCTTGCCCCTTTTTAATTGGTTTTACCATTTAATTGGTTTTTACCATTCGCTCAGTTCTGGATGGCGGCGGCCTCAGGCGCAAGCGGTGCATCCTCTTGCGGTTTGCGCACCCGAAACCAGGCCGCGTAAAGTGCCGGCAAGAAGAGCAGGGTCAGCGCGGTGGCCACAATCAGTCCCCCCATGATTGCCACCGCCATGGGGCCGAAGAAGTCGCTGCGAGACAGCGGGATCATCGCCAGTACCGCGGTGAGCGCCGTCAGCACAATGGGGCGGAAGCGGCGCACGGTGGATTCCACAATGGCATCCCAGGCGGACAGCCCCTGCTTGATATCCTGTTCTATCTGGTCGACCAGAATCACCGAGTTGCGCATGATCATACCGGCCAGGGCAATGGTGCCGAGCATGGCGACAAAGCCGAAGGGCTTGTTGAACAGCAGCAGGAACAGGGTGACACCGATAATCCCCAGCGGCGCGGTCAGAAACACCATGGTGGACAGCGACAGGCTACGCAATTGCAACATCAGCAAGGTAAAGACCACCAGCACAAACAGGGGCATACCGGCGTTCACCGATTTTTGTCCCCGTGCGGATTCCTCCACACTGCCACCGATTTCCAGCAGGTAGCCCGGGGGAATGGTGTCGCGCAGCACCTGTAACTGCGGCCAGATTTCCGCGACCACGGATGCCGGTTGCTGTGTGCCGTAAATATCCGCGCGCACGGTGACCGTGGGCAGGCGGTTGCGGTGCCAGATAACCCCCTCTTCAAAGGCGTAATCCAGGGTGGCTATCTGGTTCAGCGGCACGCGGCTGCCCTGATCTGTCTGTACCGCCAGGTTACCCAGTTGCTCCAGCGCCTGGCGCTCGCGCTCCTCGCCACGCAGGGCGACCGCAATCAGCTCGTTGTCTTCGCGGAACTGGCCAACGGTGGTGCCGGAGAGTGAGCCCTGCAGAGCCTGCGCCAGTGCGCCGCTGCTGATACCCATGGTGCGCGCCCGCGCCTGATCCACGTCCAGTTGTACGACCTTGCTGGGTTCTTCCCAGTCCAGGTGCACGTTGGAAATGGCAGTATTCGGGCGAATAGTATCTGCCACCTCGCGGGCGATACGCCGTACCTCACTGATGTGTTCACCGGACACCCGGAACTGCACCGGATAGCCTACCGGTGGGCCGTTCTCCAGGCGCGAAACCCGGGTACGCACGCTGGGGAATTGTTCGCTCAGGGTGGCGATCAGCCACTGGCGCACTTCCTCGCGCTCTTCGACCGAGCGGGTCAGCACCACGAACTGGGCAAAGCTGGCGGCGGGCAATTGCTGGTCAAGCGGCAGGTAGAAACGCGGGGACCCGGTACCGACATACGCCACATAGTTTTCGACTTTCGGATGCTGGGCCAGCAGCGACTCCAGCTGCATTGCCTGCTCCTCGGTCGCCTTCAGGGAGGCGCCTTCGTTCAGTTTCAGGTCCACCATCAGTTCCAGGCGCGCCGAGGAAGGAAAAAACTGCTGCGGCACGAAGCGGAACAGGGCAATGGCACCGACAAAAACGATCAGCGTCAGCAGCATTACGGTTTTGCGGTAGTGCAGGCACCATTGCAGCAAGCGCCGGAATTTCTCATAGAACGGTTTGTTGTAGGGGTTGTGCTGTGCGTCGTGGCCCAGTGTTTGTGGCAGCAGTCGGTGGCCCAGATAGGGTACGAAGATCACCGCGACCACCCAGGATGCCAGCAGCGACAGGGTAACCACCTGGAAAATAGAGCGGGTATATTCACCGGTACCGGACTGCGCCGTGGCAATGGGCAGAAAGCCCGCTGCGGTAATCAGAGTGCCAGTAAGCATGGGGAAGGCGGTACTGGTCCAGGCAAAACCGGCGGCTTTCAGGCGCGACAGCCCCTGTTCCATTTTGATCGCCATCATTTCCACCGCGATGATCGCGTCGTCGACCATTAACCCCAGCGCCAGTACCAGTGCACCCAGGGAAATCTTGTGCAGGCCGATGTTGAAGTAATTCATCAGCGCAAAGGTAATGGCGAGCACCAGTGGAATGGACAGTGCGACCACCAGGCCGGTGCGCAGTCCCAGCGAGAAAAAGCTCACCAGCATCACAATGGCCAGGGCTTCTGCCAATACTTTGACGAACTCCCCCACACTGCTTTTTACCGCCGCTGGCTGGTCGGAGACTTTGCGCAGTTCCAGCCCCAGGGGCAGGTTCTGTTGCAGTCCTTCAACTGCACTGTCGAGGCGTTCACCCAGTTGCAAAATATCGCCGCCGGTTTTCATGGAGACGGCAATGCCGATGGCATTCTGCCCCATAAAGCGCACGCGCGGTTGCGGCGGATCACTGAAGCCGCGCTCGATGGTGGCGATATCGCCCAGCGTCAGGGTGCGGCCGTCGGCGTGAATCGGGAACTGGCGAATTTCCTCAACCGTGCGGAACTGGCCGCTCACGCGCATGCGCACCCGGTCGCTGGCGGCTTCCACAAATCCCGCATCCGCCACCTGGTTCTGATTTTGTAAGGCGCCCTGGACTGCTGCCAGCGGAATGCCGAGGGATGCCAGTTTGGCATTGGAGATTTCGATCCAGATTTTTTCGTCCTGCAGGCCGAGCAGTTCCACCTTGCCCACATCGCCAACCCGCTGCAGCGCCAGCTGCAGGCGGTCGGCGTAGTCTTTCATCAGGGCGTAGTCGAAACCGTCACCGGTGAGGGCGTAGATATTGCCGAAGGTGGTGCCGAACTCGTCGTTAAAAAATGGCCCCTGAACATCCGGCGGCAGGGTGTGGCGAATATCGCCAATCTTTTTTCGCACCTGGTACCAGAGGTCGGGAATTTCGTGGGAGCGCATGCTGTCCCTGGCCACGAACATGACCTGGGACTGACCGGGGCGGGAGAAAGAGGTGATGCGCTCGTACTCGCCGGTCTCCATCAACTTCTTTTCCACCCGCTCTGTAATCTGGCGGGAGACTTCCTCGGCGCTGGCTCCGGGCCAGAGGGTATTGACCACCATCACCTTGAAGGTGAAAGGCGGGTCTTCACTTTGTCCCAGTTGGGTATAAGAGATGGCGCCCATGACGCTGAGTACGATCATGGCGTAGAGCACGAGCGGGCGGTTCTTCAGCGCCCATTCGGAGAGATTGAATCCCATGGCAGTCATTCCGTGCGCAAGTCGGCAGTGCGAATATTGTTGTAGGCGGTTCTGATATGCGGGTCAGGCCCGAGCGGTCATGGCGTCCGCGCGAGGCTGTTGTCGAATTCGATGGGGCGATTGCGGCGGTCCACCGGGCGCACGCGCTGGCCTTCCTGCACCAGCTGGGTGCCGGCAGCCACCACCCAATCCTGTAGCGTCAGGCCGCCCTCGACGATCGCATTTTTATCGCCAAAGCTGGTGAGGGTGACAGGGGTTTTGCGCAGGGTAAAAGTGTCCGGGTCCATCACCCAGACGTGTGCGCGGCCTTCGTCGGCGGTTACCGCAGCCATCGGCAGGGTCAGGGAATTGCCTTTGGTTGCGCCCTGTACATACACCCGTGCGCTCTGGCCGAGTTCGGCACCAGCATTGCCGTTGTCGAAGGCCACTCTGGCTTCAAAGGTGCGCAGGCCGGACTCTGCAGAGGGGGACAGCTCGCGGATCTGTCCGGGGAAGGGGGCGCCGGGATTGGACCAGAGTTCGACGTTTACCGGCTGGCCCACGGCAAAGCGGGTGATTTCTTTTTCTGGAAGATCGATACGCACTTCGCGGTCGCCATCGGCGGCCAGCACAAACGCGGACTGCCCGGCGGCGACAACCTGGCCCGCATCGATCATGCGCCGGGTAATCACACCATTTTTCGGGGCTTTGAGGGTGGCGTAATCCACCTGATTGGCGGCGACTTTCAGTTGCGAACGCGCGCGTTCCAGCTGGGCCAGGCTGTTCTCGTGACGGGTTTTCACCGCATCCAACTGGGATTCGCCTACCAGCTTGCGATCAAACAGTTCCTGAAAACGGGCGAGCTCGTTGCCGGCATTGCGCTTTTCCGCATCTGCAGCCTCCAGTTGCGCCTGGGCCGCATCCCGCTGCAACAGCAGGTCCTGCGCATCCAGTGTCGCCAGCGCCTGTCCCTGTGCTACCCGGTCGCCCACCTCTACTAACCGCTGGGTGACAGCACCGCCCACGCGGAATGCCAGCGCCGGCTCATGGCGTGCGCGCACTTCCCCGGGGTAGACCTCAAGCTGGGCCCCGGCCAATGTAGGCTGGACCACGATTGCCGGGCGCGGGGGCTTCTGTATACCGGACTCCGGAGCCGAGCAGGCGCTGGTCAGCAACCCGCCGACAATCAGTGCAAGCCAGGGCAACTGGCGCAGTCTGCGAATGGGTGAGCTGTTCATAAGGGCCTCTTTCCTTGTATTTCCGCGAACAAGCAGTGTCTTCAGGGGGTGACTGGCCGGTTGCAAAAGACGTGGCACAATCACAAAAGCTGGTACTCTAGTGTTACCAGTGCAGTCAGGCGCCACGAGCGCCTGCTGAATTGTTATACTGGCCAGTATAGTAATTTTATTAAACTCGCGAGTCCACTAATTGCGTGGATGTTTCTCTGTGCTCGCGAGCTGACGATGAATAGATGATGAGCGCGCCATGCCAGAACATATCTCCACCCGCGGAACCGCCTCTCCCGGGGCTGCCACTACAGCCCGCGGTCGCCCAAAGGACCAGACCAAACGACTGGCCATTCTGGAAGCTGCCAAGCAGTTGTTCCTGACCCATGGCTTTGCCGGTACCAATATGGACGCGGTGGCGGCGGAGGCGGGGGTATCCAAGCTCACGGTCTACAACCACTTCTCGGATAAAGAGACACTGTTTACCTCGGCCATTGCCGACAAGTGCGGAAGCCAGATGCCGGTGCCCATGTTTGACCTGGAGCCGGGCATGGATGTGGCGGACATGCTGCAGAAAATCGGTGAAGCCTTTCTGGAGATGCTCTACAGCGAAGAGCCAATGAAACTGATGCGCCTGATCAATGCGATTGGTGCGCAGGACCAGACCATGGCGGAATTATTTTACGAGGCGGGGCCACTGCGCACGCGCGGTGAAATGGTGCGCTTCCTGGCGCGGGCGGATGAACTGCAGCAATTGCGGGTGCCGGATACCATCAGTGCCAGCGAATTATTTTTTGGCATGTTGCAGGGCGGCTGCCGGCACGTGCACATTATGCTCGGTTGCTGTGAGGCGCCGTCGCCAGAAGAGAATCGCGCGCATGTCGCCGAAGTTGTGCGGGTCTTTATGCGCGCGTTTGGTGGCTGATTGGGGGCTTAGGTACGGATCTTGTAACCGGTGCGGAAAATCCACCAGATACCGGTCATGCACAGCAGCAGGAAGAACAGGGTCATCCCCAGGCTGATGCCCACATTCACATCCGACACCCCGTAAAATGCCCAGCGGAAGCCGCTGATCAGGTACACCACCGGATTGAACAGGGTCACCTTCTGCCAGAACTCCGGCAACATATTGATGGAGTAAAAGGCGCCACCGAGGAAGGTCAGTGGGGTAATCACCATCAGCGGGATTATCTGCAGTTTCTGGAAATCATCCGCCCAGACCCCGATGATAAAACCGAACATACTGAAGGTGACCGCGGTCAGAATCAGGAATGCGATCATCCAGAACGGGTGTGCAATTTCATAGTCCACAAAAAAGCGCGCGGTAATCAGAATCAGGATGCCAATCACCACCGACTTGGTCGCTGCCGCTCCCACGTAACCCGCCACAATTTCAAACGCCGATACCGGCGCTGACAGCACTTCGTAAATAGTGCCGGAGAATTTCGGGAAAAAGATGCCGAAAGAGGCATTGGAAATACTCTCGGACAGCAGCGACAGCATGATCAGCCCGGGGATGATAAAGGCCCCGTAACTGACCCCCTCAATCTCTCCCAGGCGCCCGCCGATGGCGGTGCCAAACACGATAAAGTAGAGGCAGGTGGATATTACCGGCCAGGCAATACTCTGCATCAGAGTGCGCCCGGTGCGCGCCATTTCAAATTTATAGATGGCGCGGATGCCATAGGTATTCATTGTCATTACTTCCTCAGTCATCCCGCCTGCTGGCGTTCGCTCTGGTTCTGGTGCACCAGGTTTACAAAGATTTCCTCCAGGGAGCTCTCGCTGGAATGCAGGTCTTTGAACTCGATACCCTGCTGGTTCAGGCTGCGCAGCAGATCGGCGATGCCGGTGTGCTCCCGCTGGGTGTCGAAGGTGTAGATCAACTGGTTGCCTTCGTCGGCCAGTTCCAGTGCAAATTCACCCAGTGACGCCGGCAGTACCTGAATCGGGTTCTGCAACTGGATGGCCAGCTGCTTCTTGCCCAGTTTGCGCATCAGGGTATGTTTGTCTTCCACCAGCACCAGCTCACCGTGGTTGATCACACCGATACGGTCCGCCATTTCCTCGGCTTCCTCGATGTAGTGGGTGGTGAGGATGATGGTCACTCCGGACTCCCGAAGGCCGCGTACCATTTCCCACATATCCCGGCGCAACTCCACATCCACACCGGCGGTGGGTTCGTCGAGAAACAGGATAGAGGGTTCGTGGGACAGCGCCTTGGCGATCATCACTCGGCGTTTCATGCCGCCGGAGAGCGCCATGATCTTGCTATCGCGCTTTTCCCACAGGGACAGCTGACGGAGGATCTTCTCGATATATTCCGGGTTGGGTGCCTTGCCGAACAGGCCGCGGCTGAAGTTGACCGTGGCCCAGACACTTTCAAAGGAATCTGTGGATAACTCCTGGGGTACCAATCCGATTTTGCTGCGTGCCGCGCGGAATTCCCGCTGGATATCGTGGCCATCCGCCAGCACCTTGCCGTTACTGGGATTGACGATGCCGCAGACAATGCTGATCAGAGTGGTTTTGCCGGCGCCGTTGGGCCCGAGCAGGGCGAAGATTTCACCGGGTTGAATGTCGAGGTCGACGGATTTGAGGGCGGTAAAGCCGCCGGCATAGGTTTTGCCGACGTTCTGGATGGAGATGATGGGTTGCACGCTTTCCCCTTTCGCTGTGTGTCGTGCCCGTGAGGTTGCTCACGGGGGCGGACATTGTGCCGCGCTGGCACCAGCGGCGCCAGTCTTGGAGCGGGAAAGCGTGCGGCTTTTAAAAAGCGTCGATCAGAATTGCCAATCAACAGCGCCTAGCGATTGAAAATACGCTCGTAGAAGGCGACGGCGCCTTCGTAGGCCTGGTTGGCGGCGTCTTCATTGTAAGCCAGCGGGATGCCAAACTTTTCACCGCGACCAGTGGCGGCGGGGTTGGTAAAGCCGTGTTTGGCATCGGGGAAGCAGGCTAGGTCAAAGCGCACGCCAGCGGTGAACATTTCCTGTACGAAGCGGGTGACTTCATCCGCGGGGATCATGTCGTCGCTGCCACCGGTGTACACCTGGAGCTCCGCTTTCACATCACCCGGTTTGATTTTTACATCCGTCTGCAGTGCGCCGTGGAAGCTGACGACACCTTTCAGGTCGAGCCCCAGTCGCGCCATGGTGAGCGCGACGGCGCCACCGAAACAGTAACCCTGGGCGGCGATTTGGCCGGAGGCGACTTTTTCGTGGCCGTTGATCAGATCCAGCGCGGCCTGGAAGCGGGCGACGGGCGCGCCTTCGGTTTCGATGGTTTTGTTCATGAGGGCGGCAGCGTCGCTGGGATTGTCGGCGCCGACTCCAGTGCCGTACATATCGAGGGCGAAGGCGACGTAGCCTTCAGCGGCGAGGCGCTCGGCCTCTTCACGGGTAAAGTCATTGAGACCCCACCATTCGTGTACCAGGAGGATGGCCGGGCGCTCGCCTTCGACCGTTTCGTCGTAGGCCAGATAGCCGGTGAAGGATTCGCCGTTTACGGTGTATTCGATATCTTCGGTGTACATGGTGTCCTCCTTGAGGGATGGTTTTTACGCTTTCTTCGGTTGGCGATATCTCGGGTCTTGCGGTGGAATGATATCGCCATCTTCGTCCAGTTCCGGGAATGGCAGTTTGTACTGTTCGCAGTATCTCACCATTTTCGGGTGCATCCAGCGGAACAGGATGTCTTTGATTTTCGGATCTTCCTCATCGAGGGTTTTATTGTCGTAGAGGCCGGCCTTCTGCCGCTGGTGCATGGCTTCCTGCAGGATGATCGCGGCGGCGACACTTACGTTGTAGCTTTCTACCATACCGATGATGGGGATGGTGACATGATCGTCGGCATGTTCGGCGGCGTAGTCGCTGAGGCCGTCCTTTTCTGCTCCCATAACGAGAGCGAAGGGTTTGGTGTAGTCGGCTTCGCGGTAGTCGATGGCGCGGTCGGACCAGTGGGCTGCGTATAAATGCATGCCACGGTTTTTGAGTTCAGCCATGCCGGTCTGAATATCGGGGTAGACGCTATTGCCGGTGAAGCGGCCACTGCCACCGGCGGTGTTGTGGTAGATCTTGTGCCCGTGGGTGGGTTGTACCATATGGATTTCGGGGATGCCGACGGCGTCGGCGGTGCGCAGCATGGCGGAGATATTCTGGGCTTTGTGGACCTGGTCGGTGAGGATGGTCATGTCGTGCTGGCGCTGGCGGAGCACCTGCTTGAATTTCTCGTAGCGGCTGCGGCTCATGGTACTTCTATCTTCGGGGTTCTGATCTGGCCGCGGATTATAGCATTGTGGTTTGTGTCCGGGTTTGTGGTACTTACTTGGGTGATTTGGTGGCGGCCAAGCACCGGGCAGGAGGTTTCAGGACCGCTGTAAACCCATCCCTGGGCGCTGCGGCGGCGACGTCCTGTCGCCGACGCTCCTGAAACCTCCTACCCGGCACTTGGCCTTCGCATCTGGGTTTTTAATGTTCGACTAGTGAGTAGTGCTCTACTTCGGGGAATGGGTCGTAGAAGTGGTGGAGGAGGGCTTTCCAGTTTTGGTATTCGGGGGATTTTCGGAAGCCTTCTGTGTGGTCTTCTAGTTTTTTCCAATTCACTAATAGGATATAGCGATTTTCTTTTTCCAGGCACTTTTGTAGTTGATGGTTGATATAGCCCGGCATTGAGGAAATGATACTTTGTGCCTTTTTAAAGGCACGTTCGAACTCTTCATTCTGGTTTGGCTTCACGTCCAGAATCGCCACTTCAAGAATCATGTTATTTCCACGTAAAACAATGTTGTCTGTAAAAATACAAGATTTGAAGCGAAGGTAAAGTGCCGGGTATAGGTTTTCAGGAGCGTCGGCGACAGGGACGTCGCCGACGCAGCGTACAGGGATGTATTCACAGCGGTCCTGAAAACCTATACCCGGTGCTTTGCCGCCACTAAACTTGCTTACTCGGGGCCACAAAACTAAGCCAAAGGCGCATTAAAAGGCTCCACAGTAACCCAATCCCCAGTCTCACAATCCCCCCCTTCCCGAGGCAAAACAACAAAACAGTTCGCCGCGGCAAAGCCGGAAAGAATATGACTCCCCTGAATGCCGCGAGTCTCGACCACTTGAATCCCATCCTCATCGCGATAGGTAAACCCGCGTTGGTAATCCGTACGTCCAGGTCTCTTTCGAATATCGTTCAACAACCGTGCACGAAGCTGCAGCGGAGGCTGACGGAATTGTTCGGAGGTGCCACGCAATTTTTCCAAGGCGGGAACAACCAGCTGGTAAAGGGTAACGATCGCGGAAACCGGGTTGCCGGGTAGGCCGAAGAACAGGGTTTCAGCGTCAGTTTTGGGGAGGCGGCCGAAAGCGAAGGGTTTGCCGGGTTTGATGGCGAGTTTCCAGAAGCCGATTTCGCCGAGTTCCTGCAAAACGGTTTTGGTGAAATCCGCTTCACCAACGGATACACCGCCGCTGGTGATGACAAAATCTGCATTGTCGCGGGCTTTGATAAACGCCTCGCGGATTTTTTCCGGTTGGTCCGGCCAGCAGCCCAGATCCAGAATATCCACGTCCAGTTGTTCCAGCGCAGCCTGTAGGGCAATGCGGTTGCTATCGTAAATGTCGCCGTCACCCAACTCGGAAGCGGGTGTACCTATGGGTTTCAGTTCGTCGCCGATAGAGAGCAGGGCGGCTTTGAGTTTGCGCAGTACCGTGACTTCGGCCACGCCAGCGCCGGCTAGCAGTGCAATGTGGGGGACTTTGATTTTCGAGCCAACGGGAATGAGGCTCTGGCCTGTGTGCACGTCTTCACCGCGACGGCGAATGTTTTCGCCGGGTTTGGCGGGGCGGCTCATGGTGAGTTGGTCGCCGTTTAAGGTGCAGTTTTCCTGCATTTGTACGCGGTCGGCGCCGGTGGGTAGGGCGGCGCCGGTGGTGATTCGGGTGGCTTGGCCTGGCTCTAGAGTGCCATCAAAAGGATGGCCGGCGAGGCTTTTGCCGATGATGGTGTAGTTGTCATGGTCACCACTGAGGGCGTAGCCGTCCATGGCGGAGTTGTCGCAGGGGGGGAGGTCGAGTGCGGCCAATACGGGCTCGGCCAGTACGCGGCCGCAGGCCTGACTCAATGGGATAGTTTCGGTCGCGGTAATGGGGTTGATGCTGTCGATCAGCATTTGTTTGGCGGCTTCTACGGAACGCAGGCCGTTTTCTGCACAGGCATCGGTCATTGTTATTGCCTAAATTCTTGTCTGTTTGGTCGAGAAGATAGCTGGGCTGGATGGGATTTGCCAAGTGCGTGGTAGTAGATTTTGGATCTTTGTGGTACTTACTTGGGTGGGGTGGTGGCGGCAAAGCACCGGGTATGGAGTTTCAGGACCGCTGTGAACCCATCCCTGGGCGCTGCGGCGCAAACATCCTGTTTGCGACGCTCCTGAAACTCCATACCCGGCACTTTGCCTTCTCGTCGAGCGTGTACCGGCTGATAAACAGCGAGAGAATTATCCGACTGCTACTGCAAGGTTGGTATTCAGCAGCGCCGAAATTTCCGGTTTGCAGGAACCACAGTTGGTACCACATCCCAGCAGTTCACCAAGCTCATCAACCGACGCTGCACCTTCCGCAATCGCCGCTTCGATTTCCTTGCGGGATACCTGCAGGCAGGTGCATATCATCTGCGCGCCGGCGGGGACGTCATGTAAGAGTTTTGCGGGGGCGTCTGGCAATGGCTCTTGCAGGGCGTTTTCCAGGGTTTTGCGGTCCGGCAGGCCCTGCCAATCGGCGCTGGTGAAGACCAGTAATTCCATTTCTTCACTGTGTAGCAGCCAGCGTTCGCCGCTGGGCAATTGCAGTTGTTTGCGATTGAGTTTTTTGCCGCTGAGGTTGAACAGCTTGTCGGCGATGGACTGCCAGTCCGGCTGTTTTTTCAGGGCCAGTTCGAAACGGTAACCGCCTTCTACTGGTACCCGGTACCAGTGCAGGATGGTTTCGAATAGTGGCGCATCGCCGGCTTGCAGGCGGCTGTGGAGTTCTTCCGCGGCTTTGGTGCGCAGTAGCAGGCAGGCGTAGCTGTGGGCGGAGAGGGGTTCTACCTTTACCGCCACTTGCTTTAACTCTGGCTGGCCGGAGAGGGGGTCGGTGAAGGGGATGGCCAGTGCGCTGACGGTGGCGTTGTGGGCGAGGCTGTCGCTCCAGTGGATCGGGGCGAACAGTTGGCCGGGTTTCTGGCTGCTGGTGAGATGGGCGCGGCCGAAGAACTGGCCCTTTTCGCTTTCCACACGTACCAGTTGCGCGTCTTCAATACCGAATTTTGCGGCTTCCTGCGGGTGTACGTGCAGCTCCGGTGCTTCGCTGTGGTCCAGCAGTTTGCGCGCACGGCCGGTGCGGGTCATGGTGTGCCACTGGTCGCGCAAGCGGCCGCTGTTCAGTACCAGCGGGTATTTGTCGCGGGTTTCCTGCTTCGGGCACTGGGGTTGTACGGCGACGAAGCGGGCGCGGCCGTTCGGGGTGTAGAAGTCGCCGTCGCTGAACAGGCGCGCGGTGCCGTTGGGGTGTTCGGCATTGACCGGCCATTGAACGGGAGTGAAGAAATCGTATTCCTGGTCGCTGATATTCGCCAGCGCGGAAATATCAAAGGCGCGGCGGGCCTGGTCGCGGTTGTTTTCAAAGCCGGACAGGGCGGCGTGTTCGCGGAATATATCTGCGGGACTTTCAAAATCAAATGCTTCGCCAAAGCCGAGGTGCTTAGCCACGTCGCAGATGATTTCCCAGTCGTGGCGGGCCTCGCCCGGCTTGGGCAGGAAGCCTTTCTGACGAGAGATACGGCGCTCGGAGTTGGTGACGGTACCGGTCTTCTCGCCCCAGGTGGTCGCGGGCAGCAACAGATCGGCGGTGCGTGCGGTGTCGGTGTCGCCGACGCAGTCGGAAACGATCACCGTGGGGCAATTCTTCAGGGCGGCGGCCACGCGGCGTGCGTCCGGCATGCTCACCGCCGGGTTGGTGGCCATGATCCATACGGCCTTGATCTGGCCACTCTCCACCGCGTTAAACAGATCCACCGCTTTTAGGCCCGGGGCCTGTGCCATTTTTGTGGCGTTCCAGAAACGGCCCACACGGTCGATATTGTCTTCGGTGAAATCCATATGCGCAGCGAGCATATTCGCCAGCCCGCCCACTTCACGCCCGCCCATGGCATTGGGCTGGCCGGTGATGGAGAAGGGTCCGCAGCCGGGCTTGCCGATGCGACCGGTGGCCAGGTGGCAGTTGATAATGGTGTTGTTTTTGTCGGTGCCGGTGCTGGACTGATTGACACCCTGGGAATAAAAGCTGATGACTTTTTCGGTGGTGCGGAACAGCTCGTAAAACTCAAGTAACTGTTCCAGCTCCACACTGCAGTATTCCGCTACCTTTTCTGGCGTCCACTCCGCTGCGGCGTAGAGGGTGTCGGTAAAATTTTCCGTGTGGTTGTCGATAAACCCCTGGTCCAGCGCACCGAACTCAGTGAGATAGTGCAGTAGACCATTGAACAGCGCGGCATCACTACCCGGGGTAATTGCCAGGTGTATGTCCGCCATTTCACTGGTGGCACTGCCGCGGGGGTCCACAACCACCAGCTTGGCATTGGCCGCCTGCATACGCTGGAACAGAATCGGGTGGGTCCAGGCGGCGTTAGAGCCGATCAGCACCACCAACTCCGCCTCGTCCAGATCCTCGTAATTACACGGCACCGCATCCGCGCCCAGGGCGCGTTTGTACGCGGCCACCGCGGAGGACATACACAGGCGGGAATTGGTATCCACGTTGCCCGTACCGATAAACCCCTTCATCAGCTTGTTGGCAACATAGTAGTCTTCAGTCAGCAACTGGCCGGACAGATAAAACGCCACCGAATCCGGCCCGTGCTCATTAATGGTCTCGCGCAGCCGAGACGCGGCAAATTCCATCGCCGTTTCCCAGTCGCACTCTTCGCCGTGCAACTGCGGCTTTAACAGACGTCCATGATTGCCCAGAGTATCCGCCAGCGACGAACCCTTAACGCACAACTTGCCCTTGTTGGCCGGATGCTGCTGATCTCCCTCAATGCGGATCACATCCTCACCAGTGGCCGGACTGGACTCCCGCGTCGCCGCCACCCCGCAACCCACCCCGCAATAGGGGCAGGTGGTGCAGGATCTGTGGGCGCTGAACAGTTCTGTTAATGCCATCTTCGACTGCTTATTTTTGCTTGTTTTATTGATCGAATTGAATCAGAACGTCATCGCCCTCAAAGGCAACCGGGAAGATATCCAGCTTGATCTCTTCCTCTTCCAGGCACTGTCCGTCGGTCAGACGGTAGTGTTGCTTGTATAGCGGCGAGGCAACGGTCAGCTCACCGTCGATCTCCGCCACAAGGCCGCGGCCGATTACGCCCGCGTTGGCGATAGGATCCCAGTTATCGATGGCGTACAACTGGGGTTCCTGCTCGGGTAAAAAAAACAGGGCAATCTGACGACCGCCCACAAGAGCGCACACTCCGGAATCGGCTACAAGATCTGATCGCTTGCAGACTTGCAGCCACTCGGTGCGGGTTATGGCAACTTCGCTCATTCTGGTTCTCCACATCTATATAAAAAGAGTAGGGTGGTGAAATTTTGTAAAACGTTTTTTGTTCGGGCATCAAAAATCTGATGCGAAGGCGAAGTGCCGGGTACGGGTTTTCAGGAGCGTCGGCGACAGGGACGTCGCCGACGCAGCGTACAGGGATGTATTCACAGCGGTCCTGAAAACCCGTACCCGGTGCTTCGCCGCCACAGCCCGGGTTCGTGCGGGTTGTGGCAGAGATGGCATTAGGCCGGCTCGGCAATCTTGACGATTTCTTCCTGAGTGGCCGGGCGGCGTTGTTCGCGCTCTTCTACAAAGACGATCTTCTCGTCCTTCTCATCGGTGTTTACGAACTGGCGGAAGCGCTTGACCATCTCCGGATCGTTGATCGCGGTTTTCCACTCACACTGGTAAGTGCCAACCACATTGGTCATCTGGCGCTCCAGCTCATCGCAGATACCCAGCTTGTCCTCGATCACCACCTCACGCAGGTAATCCAGACCGCCCTCCAGGTTCTCCAGCCATACCGAAGTACGCTGCAACTTGTCCGCCGTGCGCACGTAGAACATCAGCACCCGGTCGATATATTTAATCAGCGTCACATCATCCAGATCCGTCGCGAACAAGTCCGCGTGACGCGGGCGCATACCGCCGTTACCACACACATACAGGTTCCAACCGTTCTCGGTGGCAATCACACCAATATCTTTACTCTGTGCTTCCGCACACTCACGGGTACAACCGGAAACCGCCATCTTGATCTTGTGCGGCGAGCGCAGGCCCTTGTAGCGGTTTTCTACTGTCAGCGCCATGCCCACGCTGTCCTGAACACCAAAGCGACACCAGGTACTGCCCACACAGGACTTCACCGTACGCAAGGATTTGCCATACGCGTGGCCGGTTTCAAAGCCCGCGTCGGTCAGCTCGCGCCAAATCTCCGGCAACTCCTCCAAACGCGCGCCGAACAGGTCGATACGCTGGCCGCCGGTAATCTTGGTATAGAGGTCGTACTTCTTCGCCACCTGACCCAGAACAATCAATTTATCCGGCGTAATCTCACCGCCGGCAATACGCGGAACCACGGAGTAGGTACCGTTCTTCTGCATATTCGCCATAAAGGTATCGTTGGTGTCCTGCAGGCCAACGTGGGGCTTCTCGTGGATATGTTCGTTCCACAGGGACGCGAAGATGGAAGCCGCGGTCGGCTTACAGATTTCACAGCCTTTACCGGAACCGTGCTTGTGCAGCAGCTCGTCAAAGGTTTTGATTTCCTCCACCTGCACCATGTGGAAAATTTCCTGGCGGGTGTAGGGGAAGTGCGGGCAGAGGTCGTTGTTGACTTCCATACCCAGAGCCGCGAGCTCCGCATCCACCACATTTTTCAGCAGTGCAGAACAACCGCCACAGCCGGTGGCCGCCTTGGTGCAGTCTTTGACTTCACCCACAGAGCAGCAACCGCCCTGAACCGCGCCGACGATGTCGCCCTTGCTGACGTTGTGACAGGAACAGATGGTGGCGGTGTCTGGCAGGGCGTCCGCACCCAATGCCGGGGCGGCACCGTCCAGTGCCGGCAGGATCAGTTGCTCCGGGTGCTCCGGCAGATCCATATCGTTCAGGTGGTATTGCAGCAGGGTGTCGTAATCGCCGGTGTCGCCCACCAGCACCGCGCCGCGCAGCTTCTTGCCTTCGCGATCGGTAATCATGCGCTTGTACACGCCGGTCTGCTCGTCGACGAAAGTGATCGCGGCAGAGCCTTCCGCGCGGCCGTGGGCGTCGCCGATGGAGCCGACTTCCACACCAAGCAGTTTCAGCTTGGTGCTCATGTCCGCGCCGTTGAACTCGGCTGCCTCGCCACACAACAGGGAAACCGCGGTGCGCGCCATGGTGTAGCCGGGGGCAACCAGGCCGTAGATAAAGTTATTGAACAGGGCACATTCGCCGATGGCGAAAATATTCTTGTCGGAGGTGCGACAGGTATTGTCGACCACGATACCGCCGCGCTCGCCCAGCTCGATACCGGCGGATTTGGCCAGGCTGTCTTCCGGGCGGATACCGGCGGAAAACACGATCAGGTCGGTATCCAGGGACTTGTCGCCCTTGAAGTTCATACGCAGGCGACCGCCATCGACTTCTTCGATCAGTTCGGTGGCGGTGCTGGTGTGTACGGTTACGCCCAGCTCTTCAATTTTTTCCCGCAGCAGCTTGGAGCCGCCTTCGTCCAGCTGTACCGACATCAGGCCCGGGGCGAATTCGACCACGTGGGCTTCGAGGCCCAGCTGTTTGAGTGCGTTGGCCGCTTCCAGACCCAGCAGACCACCGCCCACAACCACGCCGACCTTGCCGTCTTTGGCGGCGGCCTGGATTTTGTCGAGGTCTTCGAGGGTGCGGTAAACGAAGCACTTTTCGTGCTGATGGCCGGGGATCGGCGGAACAAAAGGATAGGAGCCGGTGGCCAGGATCAGGTGATCGTAGGCAACGGATGCACCGCTGGCGGAGGTCACAATTTTATTTTCGCGATCGATACCCACGGCGGCGTCGTTCAGTCGCAGGTCGTAGCCCCAATCGCGATACTGTTCCACCTTGCCCATGGCCAGGTCGTCGGCGGTGCGGCCGCCAAAGTATTCGGAGAGGTGTACCCGGTCGTAGGCGGGACGGGGTTCGGCGCAAAATACCAGCACATCGAACAGTTCCCGTTCGGGACGATTTGCCAGTTGTTCCAGGAAGTGGTGACCCACCATGCCGTTGCCGATGACGACGATTTTTTGCTTAACCATAATCTCTGCCGTTTGAACCTGATTCGTGCGACAGAAGAAAAGCGTTGGGGGAGGGCCTGGTTAGCTTGCGGCTGCACGGGCGTCTCCTCTTCTGTCGAAGAGTGTCAGGCGCCGTTGCCTTGCTAAAAGAATTTCGGATTGTGATAAAAGGTATTCAATCTCTGTGCCAACTTGCTACAGGCAATATATGGCGGGGGAAACCATAGGAACTGTGCGGTTTATTGGCGTGCGCGCATCAATTGATGTTGCATTTTGGTGCATATGGCCGATCTGCGCCCCATGTTGGAACTTTGCGGGGCGGAATGACCGTTGGCGGTTAATCAGAGGAAGTACAGCAGGTGGGAAAGAATCGCCAGAATCGCCACCGTCTGCCAAAACAGCAGTGGATTGCGTTCCATCAACGGTGGCTTCTCCCCGCTGGCGAACTTTTTGTTCGGCGTACTGAGATCGTGCACAAACTCCGACAGAGCCGGGTATCGGTTTTTCGGGTCTGGCGCGCAGGCCCGGCGCAGGGCACCGTCAATCCAGTCTGGCAAATCTTCCCGCTGGCGGCGCGCACTGATATAGCGCAGGCTGGCATAGTTCTTCAGCTGGTAGTGATTGCTGCCGAAGCGTTCCTTATAAGGGTAGTGACCGGTGAGCATCTCGTAGGCAATAACGCCGAGGGAGAAAATATCCGAGCGGTGACTGGCGGCATCACTGAAAAAGTATTCCGGTGCGCAGTAGTTCTTGCTGCCCGGCGGTGCACTGTCCTGATAGCGCAGCAACTCCTGCAGCCCTGCCGCATTGGCGCCCCCCAGATCGATCAGTTTCAGGCGACCGGAGGAATCCACCATAATGTTTTCCGGCTTCAGATCCCCGTGCACGATTTCCAGTCGCTGCAGGCGACGCAGGGCGCTGACCAGTTGCTGCACCAGATTGCGCACCTGATCCAGCGGCGGTTGCGGATTCAGCTGCATCCACTGTCGCAGATTCTGCCCGTCCACATACTCCATTACGTGATAAAGAAACTTGCGCTCCTTGCGCGGTGGAAACACCTTCACAATGGCCGGGTGCTCCAACCGGCGCCCGGTCCACTCCTCGGCGATAAACCGCTCGATGTAGGCAGGATCGTCACTGAAGTTTTCCGATGGCGCCTTCAATGCGCGCAGCTCATCGGAATCCAAATCCCGCACCAGATAAAGATAACTGCGACTGCTCGCGTGCAGTTCCTGCAACACCTCGTAATCATCGATCTTGTTACCCGGTTGCAGGGGCGGCGGGAAAGGCAGCTGGCTCGTCGCCAGCATCACATCGTCCGCCTCCAGTGTCTCGAGCATATTCACCCGGCACAGCGCCAGGCTCAGATTGTCCTTGCTGCCGTTATCCAGCGCTGCCGCCATCAATGGCTGCGCCGCCTCCAGCTGGTGATCCAACAGTAACTGGCGAAATTGCTGGATGGGCAGAAAATCGTGAATGCCATCGGTGGTTACACAATACAGATCGCCCGCTTCCAGCGGCTCCTGCCGGTAATCCACCTCAATATGCGCATCCATTCCCAGCGCGCGACTCAAAAACGTCCGCCCCGGACCCAGCGTGCGACTGTGATCCCGGGTCAGGCACTCCAGGTTGCCGTCCCGCAGCCGGTAAATCCGCGAATCTCCGATATGAATCAGATGGGCCGTAGAGCCTTTGAAAACCACCGCAGAGAAAGTCGTCAACCAACCCCGCTGTACCTCATCCGCACCACCGCTCTGCCGGTACAGCCAACCATTCAGCGCATGCAGAACCCGCGCCGCCGCCTGCTTCACCGACCAGGAATCCGGCGTACTGTAATAATCGGAAATAAACCCACTCACCGCAGCCCGCGCCGCCGCACCACCCGCCTCGGCACTACCCACCCCATCCGCAATCGCCGCAAGGGAACCGCGATATCGCAGGTCACTCCCGGTCGCCCGATAGATCGCAACCGCGTCGTCGTTGTAGGCGCGCTGCCCACACTCGGTGGCCGTAGCAAATTCCAGGTTTTCGGAATTGGAAGCCTGTTGATCGGAGTCGGGCACAGTGATGGTTTCGCAGGTGGTGTTCATATTAAGCAACGTCGATCAGGGAAACACTACCGTCAGGCATTACCTCGGCCATCTGACCTTCCGGCTCTTCCAGGAACAGCAGCGTAACAAACCCAAGTACTGCCGTACCCGCAATCACCAGAAAGAAGGTCTCGTAAGAAACCATACTCAGCACCGTCAGGTAGAAAACTGCGCCCACATTGCCGTAAGCCCCGGTCATCCCCGCAATCTGCCCGGTCAAACGACGCTTGATCAGCGGCACCACCGCAAACACCGCACCCTCACCAGACTGCACAAAGAAAGAGCACGCCATCGCCGCAGCCACCGCCAGATACAAGGGCCACTCGCTGTCGATCATACTCATCGTCAGATAACCCAGCGCCAGGCCCGCCGTCAGAATCAGCAGCGTACTCTTGCGTCCAAACCGGTCACTGATCAAACCGCCCGCCGGGCGCGACATCAGGTTCATAAATGCATAGGCGGAAGCCAGCAGACCCGCCTTCACCGGATCCAGGGTAAAGGTCTCCGAGAAAAACAGCGGCAGCATCGAAATCACCGCAAGCTCAGAACCGAAAGTTGCGAAGTACAGAATATTCAGTACTGCCACCTGCTTGAACTGATAGCGATGGATCGGCTCCGGAAGTTTGACGAAAATCTCTTTGTTGATGTCGTAGCACTTCTTCGCATCAAACACATAGAGTGCTGCCAGTGCCACATAAATCACGATAGCCACCGGCATCGCCAGCATGCCCACACCGGCGGGGGACAGCTTCCAGGTCAACAGCGCCAGTGCCGCGTACATGGGCACTTTCATGATCAGCAGCAGCACAAAATCCGACGGGCTGGAAACTTCCATGCCGCCAATTTTTTTCGGCTTGAAGTAGGTGCCGCCCTTCGGGGTATCGGTCACCGAGCGGTAATAAATCACACTGTACACCAGCGCCATCACACCGGTGAGGCCGATGGCATAACGCCAGCCCTCTTGCCCTGGAGTGTCACCACCGAAAAGTAAAGCAATGGTCGGCAGGCTCATGGCCGCAGCGGCAGAACCGAAGTTACCCCAGCCGCCGTAAATACCTTCCGCGGTACCCAACTGCTTGGCCGGGAACCACTCGGACACCATACGGATACCAATCACAAAGCCGGCACCGATAAAGCCCAGCAGGAAGCGGCCGATAGCCGCTGCGGTAAAGCTGTCCGCAATGGCAAAAATAAAGCAGGGGATACTGCCAATGGCCAGCAACAGGGAATAGGTCAGGCGCGGGCCGTATTTATCGGTCAGCATGCCGATGATTACCCGCGCTGGGATCGTCAGCGCCACGTTCAGGATCAGCAGCGTCTTCACCTGCTCGGAAGTGAGCGACAGACTGTCGGCAATGGCCATCAGCAGCGGTGCGTGGTTGAACCAGGCAAAAAAGGTAATAAAGAAAGCAATCCAGGTCAGGTGCAGCACCCGGATTTTTCCTTTAAAGGAAAACAGATTTAAAGAATCACTGGACATGGTCTTATCCCGTTAGTTTATGAATTGGATCTGCCTGCTTCTGCTGCGGCGCGGCCCAAATCGCGGGCATAAAAAAAGCCCACGGGGCAACCTGGCTGCCGCCTGTGGACTTCGGTGTCCGATCTATCGCATCTAGTGAAGGTGCGAGCGCTTCTAAAGCAATTGGTCCCAACCGGGCTGGCTTCCAATCGCGACGCTTTCGCTCAATTTAAGTATTCAATATTTGTGCCATATCTGTGCCTTTTACCGTGCGGGCACTGTGAAAAGGCGCGAAACTGGTGCAATGGGTGTAAAACGTTAAGGCGTATTGAGTTCCCGATGGCGCATAAAGTCCAGGGTCTGCTGGTAGAGGTCTGAGCAGAAGACTTCCGCGGAATCGCTATCCACCGGTGCGATGTCATTGCACAGGGCCAGCAGTTCGCGGCCTTTCTTTTCCGTCGGGCGGCCGTGATCCGTCTGCGGGTGGGCGAACAGGTGCCAGTCGGGGTTCCTGGTTGGACTCTGCCCACCGTGAGCGATCAATTCGTCGCCCAAGGAGAGGGCGATGGCAGATTCCGGCAGGTTGAGATATTCGGCGCGGGCGAGAATGCCCACGGCATCTTTGCGCTGGCTGCGATCGCTCAGCCAGGCACAGGCTTCCAGTAATGCGGCGCGCAGCGCCAGGTGTGTTGCGGGGTTGGCCTGGTGCCAGCTGCGGGTGACCGCCAGTACTTTTTCCGGCATGGCCGGCATCAGGGTATTGCTGGGGGTGGCAATCACGCCGATGCCTTCCTGAACCGCGAGGGTATTCCAGGGCTCGCCCACACAATAGCCGTCAATGTCACCGCGACCCAGGGTGTCCACCATCTGCTCTGGTGGCAGTACCAGGATGCGCACGTCGGTATCCGGATGTATCCCCGCTGCGGAGAGCCAGTGGCGCAATTGCAGGGTGTGGCTGGCGAAGGGATAGACGCTGGCAAAGGTCAGCGGTTTGGCATTCTGGTCGCGAGTGTCGATGTAGGATTTGAGTGCTGCGCCGATTTCCGCGGAGTCTGCAGCCGCCGGTAACTCCAGCTGCTCGTAGAGCGTGCGTGAAAGGGTGATGGCGTTGCCGTTGCTGCTCAGGATCAGCCCGCTGAGCAGTTGCTCGTCGCACTGCGGCAGCGTCTGTTTCAGGGTCAGGGGCATGGGTGCAAGGATGGCTGCAGCGTCGGCCGCACCGCCGATCAACTTGTCGCGCAGGGTGGCCCAGGACGTTTCCTGCTGAAGTTCCACCCGCAGGCCATAGCGCTCAAATAACCCCAGTTCCTGGGCAATGATCAGCGGCGCACTGTCGCTCAGGCGTAGGTAGAGAAGTTTCAGGTTGGTTTTTTCTACTTGCAGACTGCTCACGATATTTCTCTTGGAATTCTCAATATATTTGGGCGTGCACGGGCGGCGGAGAGTGCGTTACTTCGCCGCCGCCTGCAGGTGCGTGACAATTTGTTCCGCCACATTGCGCATGGTGGAGTTGCTGTTCATGGCCAGAGTGCGCAGGGTCTGATGGGCGGCCTGTTCGCTGATATTTTTGCGGGCCATCAACAGGCCTTTGGCGCGCTCGATGATTTTGCGCTCGTCCAGTTGTTGCTGGGTGCGTTCCAGAGACTGGCGCAGGTGCTGATAGCTGCGGAACTGGGCCATGGCAATCTCAATCGCCGGCGCCACCCGTTCGGCTGACAGCCCCTCCGCCATATAGGCACTGACACCGGCCTCTACCGCGCTGGTGATAAAGTCGGCACCGCCGCGGGCGGAAAACATGGCCACCGGCGTCGGGTTGTGCTGGTTGATCACCGCGAGACTTTCGAGAATGTCGCGGTCGGGAGACTCGATATCAATCAGGACAATATCCGGGCGGTGTTTTTCCACCTGGAACAGGAGTCCCTCTGCACTGGAGAGTTGCGCGAGTAATTTGTAGCCGGCAGCGGTTAGCTGCTCGGCCACCATAGTGGCGCGCTCGGGCTGGTCATCGACCAGCAGGATGCTGACCGGTGTTATTGCGGGTGTCGTCGTCATCGCTCTTTAGAACTTCAGTTCGAACTGCAGCCAGAACTTGTCCGTATCGCTGCTGAAGGAGTCAGCATCGTAGGTGGCGTACTTGGCGAGCAGGCCGATATTTTTTGTTATTGCATAGGTCGCTACCAGGTCGAGTTCGTTGCCGTACTCGCGGCTGTCGCGATCGCTATAGAATTTATGCAGGGTCGCTGCAATCTTGATGCCAGATACAACGACTGAGCCGCCAACGTAATAGTCGCGAATGCCGTCCGGGGGAGTGACCAGGAACTTGTCATCGAATCCCTGGAACTTGTGCAGGGTGGCCAGCGGAGTCTGGAAAGACCACTCACCGTCACCGGTGAGCCACTCGGTACCTGCATATCCGGCAAACTTGTATTTTTGTAGCGGTTTTGAGCCTATTTCTGCGTTGTAGTACTCCGCGGTGTAATCGATGGGGTTGTCGCCAATATCATTCTGGGTGGCGGCGCGCAGGTGCCAGCGATAGCACTCAAAGTCTGCGGCCCAGTCAAAGCCAAAAGTGGCACTGGCAAACTGTTCCTGATCGTGAAAGTCCAGGCTGTATACGAAGGCGGTCAGCTTGTGATTGGGGTTGATCTTGAAATGCAGGTCGAGCGCATTCACCGGCCCCTGAATATCCGCGTCGGCGCCGTCTGGACCGAAGATGCGATTGACGTTCCAGCTGTAGAAGTAATCCACGGAAAAGGTATCGCTGAAAGCCCACTCGGTGCGAAGGGCGTCGTAAGTCTGTTCATTCTGGCGCCAGCCGACACCGCCGATAAAACGCTGGTCGTCGAAATTGATGCGTTGGCGGCCGGCGGTGATCAGGCCTTGCTCCCGGGCGTAACTGAGCTGGCCGCGGTTGATTTCGCTGTAGTCCGGATCGGCAATTACCGGGTAGTTGGTCTTGCCGTTTTCGGTGTTGTTGAAGTTCTCGCTGCTGATATAGGTGACATTGTCCCCCTCAACCAGGAACTCCCAGCCATCCCAGCGGGCGCTGGTCCAGGTAGCGCGGCTGCGCAGGGTGCCGGCGGTGGCGTGGTGGGGAAAGGCCACATCGCGCACGTGCTCGTAGCGGGGGCGAAAATTCAGGTTGAAGGTACTGTTGCGGATCATGTCGCCGGCATTCTGGGCGATGTTTTCCTCCGCCTGCACCGCAAAGGTGGGCGCAAGCGTTAGCACTAGCGTAGCGATAGCGGTGTGTCTGGTGGAACACAGTGCTCCTCGGATGCGCTCGGGCATGACATTCTCCGTGGGGTTTCTGCAGGCATAAAAAAAGCCCGGCAGCACTGATTGTGCTGCCGGGCTTCTTTGCCTGTGACAATTAACAATCAAAAGTCGTACCAATTTTTCAAATCTAGCCGAGTGAACGGTATCTTTGGGCGCGGCCAGGTGTTGAGGTCACTTTTCGGCATCAAATTGCACGGGCGGGGTGCAATGGGTGCGAATGACGCTCTCTCGTGGTGCAGCGGGGTCTGTCGAGTGACTGTATTCGGTGCACACCTGGGGAGCTTCGTGCCCGAGCCGGATTGCGTATGGTCTGTTATCGGGCCCGGCTTCGGGTTCGCCACGAATAGGTTAGGATGAATGGAGGATGGGTGAACTGGGTGTGAGTAAGCAGGTGATAGGTCAGCCGCGAAAAATGGATGAGCCAAGAAGTAGAAGTCAGGGAAGCAGTAAAAAATGACAACTGACATTGATCGCACAGAGTCAATAAACGGTGTACCCAAGCGCGCCTGCCCAGTGGTACTGGCGGGTGGACAGTCCAGCCGCATGGGCCGGGACAAGGCGCTGCTAGAATTATCCAACGGGCGCAATTTGCTGGAGCAGGCCAAATGGCTGTTTGAAGACCTGGATGTGCCCGCCGGGTTGGAGCTGATGCCGACTCTGGTCAGCGGCAAGCGCCCGGGCGCCATCGCCGACCGGGTACCGGAGGCAGGTCCTCTCGGAGGATTGCAGGCCATTGCCGAGCACCTGCAGCAGTGGGCCTTGCCCTGTGATGCGCTAATAGTGGTGCCGGTGGATATGCCCCTGTTGAGCCGCAGCCTGATCCGCCAGTTGTGTGTGGCCGGGCAAGCGGTGGAGCAGGCGGTGTGTTTTGGTGACTTCTATTTGCCCTGCTGGTTGCCGCTGAATGCCCGCTGCCGATCGTACCTGGATGCGGCCGCTGCGGGGCATGCCATCGGGTCCATGCGCGCGCTGTTCGGCTTCCTGGGCTGTTTGCAGCTGCCGGTACCCGATGGGGACTGGCACCTGAATGTGAATCGGCCACAGGATTTCCAGCAACTGAAGTTGTAGGTCTGCTGCGGCGGGCCAATCTTTTCGCCCGCGGGGATTCGGAGGTAGCGCCCATGGACTGGTGGACAAGGATCCGCGCTCGCATCGTCTGTATGACATCGTGCCTTGCTGTGGGGCTTGCTTTGGGGCTTGCGCTGGTACTCTCCGGCTGCGGAAGCCGCGACCCGGCCGTCTTGAAGCTGGCGGTGGATGCCAGCTTTCAGCCGGCGATCGAAGCGTTGCGACCGGATTTCGAAGCTTCCTGCGGTTGCCGCTTGGAGATAACCAGCGGCGCCAGTGGCCTGCTGTACAGTCAAATTCGTGCCGGCGAGTCTTTCGACCTGTTCTTTTCTGCGGATAGCGCCCGGCCCGTACTGTTGGAAAAAGCCGGCCTAACGGTTCCCGCCAGCCGCCAGACCTATGCCCGGGGGCAATTGGCCCTTTGGGTCAGCCGTGAAATCTCCGGCGATAAATCTTCAGGTTACTCGACTCTGGCGGCGAAACTGGCGGGCGGCGATGCGGCCCTGACGCCGCGCCAGCTGATTCTGCTGCTGGGGCGGGGCAAGCACAAACTGGTGGTAGCTGACCCACAGCTGGCACCAGATGGTGATGCCGCGGTAAAAATGCTGAAGAAGTTCCGCCTCTGGCCGCGTCTGAAAAGCCGCATGCTGTATGCGGGCCACGCGGGGCACGCGCAGATCATGCTGAGCCAGGGGGAGGGGGATATGGGGCTGATCCCCTATGGGCAGGCACTGGCCTCCGGGAGCAAGGGGCAGTTTATGCGCATCCCGTTTCAGTTCCACCCTCCCATAGAACAGCAGTTGGTTATTCTGCGCAGTACTCGCGAGCGCACCCGCGCAATCCAGTTGCTGCAGTACCTCCGTTCTCAGCCGGTCCAGTTGCGGCTCACAAGGCTGGGTTTTATGGCGGCCGGTGTCACTTCGGGCAATCTGGCAGGTAGTCCCGCAATCAATCCCACAGGCCACCGTTAAATCGATGGGATTTATATCCGGGTATAAACCGTTTCAATAGAAAAGGTTTCATATAAACCTTTTTTATATTTGCTCAAATAATTGGTTTTATTTGATACCTATTCCAATGCTGACTAAATACTATTTCAAAGCGTTATTGTTTATTTCGCTAATCGAAAAACCCTTTGGAATAGTTAATTAAATATTTGTTTATATGAACGCAAAATATTCCGAAATCGGGAGTCTGATTATTTTTGCGCCAGTTTCTTTAGGTTGACGTGAATTGAGCTCTATTTAATTGATTGTCAGTAAAGTCACGCTAAATTTCCGATTTTTCGTTACTCGTGTAACTTTTTCTGCTGTTTTTTAAGCAATTTTCGGCATTTTTAATAAAATTCCACTAAACGAGTAATAAGAATCCTCTATTTCCGTTGCCGAAATTTATTCTCTTTAATGCATCGTCCTACCGAAAAGGTTTTAATTCCTCGGAAAAGTTTTTTTCCCGAGGGCGCCCGCCTGCACTCTGCAATCGGGAGTCCGATTTTCGGGAATCATAATCAGCGGTATCGATCAGCCATCATCCAACTCTCCTGGAGTGGATGGGCTATATAACAATGAAAATTTATTAACGGGAGCACAAACGGTGATTATTGCCATACCAAAGGAGACGGCGCCGGGCGAGGCGCGGGTGGCGGCAACGCCAGCCAGCGTCAAGCGACTCCAGTCGCTGGGCTTTGACGTTGTTGTCGAACAGGGGGCCGGTGAAGCAGCCAGCTTCCCGGACGCCGAATACGAACAGGCCGGTGCCAAGCTGTGTGCCAACGCTGCTGAGTGCCTGAGCCAGGCGGGCATCGTACTGAAAGTACAGCAGCCGAACGACGCCGAGCTGGACCTGATCCCCAGCGGCGCCACCCTGGTGGCCTTCCTCAAGCCTGCGCAGAACGAAGCGCTGCTGAAGAAGTTCGCCGACAAAAACATCAATGCGCTGGCGGTGGAATCTATTCCGCGTATTTCCCGCGCCCAGAAAATGGACGCGCTCAGCTCCATGGCCAATATCGCCGGCTATCGTGCGGTGATCGAGGCAGCGCACAACTTTGGTCGCTTCTTTACTGGCCAGATTACTGCCGCGGGCAAGATTCCTCCGGCCAAGGTGCTGGTGATCGGTGCCGGTGTTGCCGGTCTGTCTGCCATTGGTACTGCCAAGAGCATGGGCGCCATCGTGCGCGCGTTCGACACCCGCCCTGAAGTACGCGAGCAGGTCGAGTCCATGGGTGCGGAATTCCTCACCGTGGAAATCGAGGAAGACGGCTCCGGCACTGGCGGTTACGCCAAGCAGATGTCCAAGGAGTTTATCGACGCGGAAATGGCCCTGTTCCGCGAACAGGCCAAGGAAGTGGACATCGTCATCACCACCGCGCTGATCCCCGGCAAGCCGGCACCGAAACTGTGGCTGGCGGACATGGTGGAAACCATGGCCGACGGTTCCGTGGTTGTGGACCTGGCGGCGGAAATGGGCGGTAACTGTGACTACACCGTGGCCGACGAGCGTGTGGTGAAAAGCGGTGTGACCATTCTCGGTTACACCAACCTGGCGAGCCGTGCGGCCACCCAGTCCTCCACCCTGTACGCCACCAACCTGTGCCACCTGTTGACCGACATGACACCGGAGAAGAACGGCGAGATCGTCATCAACTTCGAAGACGAAGCGGTCCGCGGTGCCACCGTGGTGAAGGAAGGTGAAATCACCTGGCCACCGCCCGCGCCGAAAATCTCCGCTGCGCCCCAGCAGAAAAAGCCGGAGCCGCAGATCCAGGTAGAGCCCAAGCCGGAGAAGAAAACTTCCCCGCTGTCGCTGGTGGCTTTCTGGGCCGTGGCCGGTGCGCTGCTGCTGGCGCTGGGCAAATCCGCCCCGGCGGACTTCGTGGCCCACTTTACCGTGTTTGTACTGTCCATCTTTATCGGCTGGCAGGTGATCTGGAACGTATCCCACGCGCTGCACACGCCGCTAATGAGTGTGACCAACGCCATTTCCGGCATCGTGATCATCGGTGCTCTGTTACAGGTGGGGGCCACCGGTTCTTTCCTGGTGACCATCATGGCGTTTGTGGCGGTACTGTTTGCCAGTATCAACATCTTCGGTGGTTTCTTCGTAACCCACCGTATGCTGAAAATGTTCCGTCGATAAGGAGAGGCAGACATGAATAGCGTAATTTCTATGGCGTATCTGTTCTCCGCGGTGATGTTCATCCTGAGCCTCGGCGGACTGTCCACTCACGAAACTGCACGTCGCGGTAACTACTACGGCATGGTGGGCATGGCGGTTGCCATCATTGCCACCGTCGCCGGTATCACTTCTGGCGCCTACCTGCCCGTTGGCATCGCCATGGGCGTGGGCGCGGTGATCGGTATTCATCTGGCGCGCAAGGTCGAAATGACTGCAATGCCGCAGCTGGTAGCCCTGCTGCACAGCTTTGTGGGCCTGGCTGCGGTACTGATCGGCTGGGGCGGTTACCTGGATCCGCGCATCAATCTCGAAGGTGCCGCACACATCGTGCACAACTCCGAGATCTTTATCGGCGTGTTCATCGGTGCCATCACCCTGACCGGCTCCATCGTTGCCTTCGGCAAGCTGCAGGGCCTGATCTCCGGTAAACCGCTGATGTTGCCGGCACGCCACTGGCTGAACCTGATCGCGCTGGTGATCTGTGTGGTACTGGGTGCCCAGTTCATCCCGGCGGATGTGAGCAGCGCCACCATCATCAACCTGATGGTGATGACCGGTATCGCGCTGCTGCTGGGTATCCACCTGATCGCTGCCATCGGCGGTGCGGATATGCCGGTCGTGATCTCCATGCTGAACAGCTACTCCGGCTGGGCCGCAGCGGCGACCGGCTTCATGCTGAGCAATGACCTGCTGATCGTGATCGGCGCTCTGGTGGGCTCCTCCGGTGCCATCCTGAGCTACATCATGTGTCGCGGTATGAACCGCTCCTTTGTCAGCGTGATTCTGGGTGGCTTCGGTTCCGACGGTACCGTTGCCAGCTCCGATGGCGAGGAAGAGGGCGAGGCCGTTGCCACCACCCACGACGAGCTGGCGGACGACCTGAAAGCGGCGAAAAGCATCGTGATCGTGCCTGGCTTTGGTATGGCCGTGGCCCACGCCCAGCAGGCGGTGAGCGATCTCACCGACAAGCTGCGCAAGGCTGGCAAAACCGTACGCTTCGGCATCCACCCGGTAGCGGGTCGCCTGCCCGGACACATGAACGTACTGCTGGCGGAAGCCAACGTGCCGTACGATATCGTGCTGGAGATGGAAGAGATCAATGACGACTTCCCGGAAACCGACCTGGTGCTGGTGATCGGTGCCAACGACACCGTCAACCCGGACGCGGTCGAGAAGCCCGGTTCCCCCATCGCCGGTATGCCGGTACTGGAAGTGTGGAAGGCGGGCAAAGTGGTGGTGCTGAAGCGCTCCATGGCCTCCGGCTACGCGGGGGTTTCCAACCCGCTGTTCTTCAAGGACAACTCGCGCATGCTGTTTGGCGACGCCAAAGACAGCTTGCAGAGCGTACTGGGCAAGCTGACCCCGGCCTGATCTGATCAGCCCGGTCAGAGACCAGAAAGGCGGCCCCCGCAAGGTGGCCGCCTTTTTTTATCCAGTCGCTGCCCAGCTCTTGGGAGTGAATGGCCGGTGTCGATCATTGGTCAGACCGGTGGTAATCTTAGGTGCCAAAGTATCCATGACTGCCCCGGGTGAGATACGCCCCTGTGCTGCGCAAGTTGTCACTCTAACGATAAAAAGATCTGATCATGCACCTTGTAAACCGACCTCTCGCCAAGTTGTTTGTCCGCGCCACAGGCGTGGCCCTCAGTGCTTTTGTATTGACCGCCTGTGGCGGTGGTGGAGGCAGTGATGGAGGGAACCGGAATGATGGCGGCACCAACCCGCCAGTAACGCCAAGCCCGGCGGGGCTGACCCTGACCGGGGACGAGAGTGCTGTCACCGGGAATTCGGTAGGAATCGTCGCGAGCCTGTCCGAGCAGGGCTACAACCGCTATAGCTGGCAGCAACTTTCCGGCCCCACTGTCGATATCATTGCGGGCAACGGTACCGCCGGTATCAGTTTTGACGCCCAGTTTGCGGGCGATTATCGCTTTCAGCTCACCGCTACCCATCGCGATGGCAGCACTCTCGAAGACACCTTTACGATATCGGTATCCCCCGGCGACACCGGCTCCCGGGTGCAATTGCGGGCGGATCGGGCGGTCAGCGAGGGTGCCGATTTTTCCCTGCGCCTCAATGCCAGCCAGTACGCCGGTGGCGTGAACTCCTGGCACTTTGAGCAGCTGTCCGGCCCCCAGGCAACCCTGCAGGAAGACGACTCCGGTGAACCGGTGATTTTTGTAACCGCGCCACGGGTAGAAGGCGGAGACCAGGTGCTGACGTTCCGGGGAACCCTGGAAACCACGGCGGGCTATGTTACCGATATTGCCTATGTGGTGGTGCAGGACCGCCCGGAAGTGACCAGCGAATACTTCTGTGATGGCGATGGTGACTACTGCGGGAAAAGTTCGCCACTGAACAAGGTTTACAGCTACCGCGCAGACAGCCCTTACCGGGACTTTATTGGCGACTGCGTCTATTCCAATCAGCTGGGCGACGACAACCTCTGTACCCTGGGGACACTGCCGGTGATCGGCATGCAAAGCAGCGCGCCGACGGTGGACCAGATCATGGATCACGTGGTGGTTTCCCACGACTGGATGGGGAGCAACTTCGAGCGCTTCCTTGAACAGCTCGATCCCCACAGCGACTTTGCCAACCTGTTGCGTGCTACCACTGCCATTGTTATTTCCAGCGATGTGCGCCCGTCATTTTACTGGCAGCTCACCGGTGCCATTTACCTCGATCCGGACAGCCTGTGGCTGTCGCCGGAGCAGCGCGACGTGATCAACGAGCAGCCGGACTACCGCAGCGGTTTTGGCTCCGAGCTGAACTTCGTCACCCCCTGGCGCTATGTCAAAAACAACAACTACGCCTTCTACAACTATTACATCGCCGATCGCTACAGCCGGCCCTTCAGTGAGCTGGAAGCGGATCTCGGTTCACTGCTTTATCACGAGCTGGCGCACGCCAACGACGCCCTGTCCCAGGCAAAAATCAGCAGCGGCCTGGATCGCAACGATATTTTCTTCAACCAGGCCCAGAGTGGCTCGGTGGTGAACGAATCGGTAACCGCGGTGAACCCGATGGTTTCCTCGGAGCTGTATGCACTGGCGGAAGTACGTTCCCGCGGTGCCAAGGCGACCACTACCCAGAAGGCCTACACGCCCAGTGATATATCCGGGTTTTTCTTTCCGGATTCCGCTAACGATTTTTACAGCTACACCACCCCCTGGGAAGATACGGCAATGCTGTTTGAAGAGACCATGATGAGCCTGCGCTACGGCATAGAGCGCGATATCGCTGTTACTAGCCGGCCTCTGGCCCCCATGTCGGCGGACGATTACAAAGTGGATCGCGGCCAGCGGGGGCGTATCGGCTCCGAACGCCTTCGCGCGCGGGCCAGCACTGCGGTGCAGGGGCTTTTACCGGAAGCCTGGGCCGAGGCCGATGCACATCTGAAGAGCATTCTTCCCATGGCGTTGTGCGCGGGCGAGGGCTGGGGGCAGAACCTCAATCCCGCCTGCGAGGGCCAGTCCGGATTACTGCGCTTTGCGGCACCGATGCCGAGCGGGGCGGTTCCCATGCCCACCGAGCGTCCGCGGAGCTTTTTACCGCCTACCCGGTTTTAACGACAGAACACAAAAAAGATTCGCGAAAAATAACGCGAAAACAGACGACGAGAGGTGTTATGAAACTGTTTAAACAGCTGGCCATCGCCAGTGCCCTGTTGACCGCGAGTGCAACTGCCATGGCCAGTGATTCTGAGACCACCATTTTCATGGCCGGCGACTCCACCATGGCCATCAAGGAACTCAAGGATTACCCGGAGACCGGTTGGGGTGTGCCCTTTGCTGTGTTTTTTGACGACGCTATCAAGGTCGAAAACCGGGCCATGAACGGCCGCAGCACCCGCACCTTTATCGAGGAAGAGCGCTGGGCCGGCATCATGAGTGAGCTCAAGACCGGGGATTACGTGATCATCCAGTTCGGCCACAACGACGAGTCGGAACAGAAAGAAGACCGTTACACCAATCCGGAGCAGTACAAGGCCAATCTGTCGCGCTTCATCAACGACGTGCGCCAGGCCAAAGCCGAGCCCATTCTGATGTCACCCATCACCCGTCGTTACTTCGATGGTGAGCACACCATCCAGCACACCCACCCCTACGCGCCGCTGGTGCGGGAAGTGGCGGCAAAAGAAAAGGTCGAATTCATCGATATGGAAGTGGTGACCCGGGAATACTTCCAGGCCATGGGCGATAAGGATTCCGCGCTGCGCTTTATGCATATAGCGCCGGGCCTGCACCCGAATTACCCGGTGGGTGTACGCGACGATACCCACCTGAACCACATGGGCGCCCGTGAGGTGGCTCAGCTGGTACTGGCAGAGCTGCGCAAACGCAACCACCCACTGGTCGAGCGCCTGCGCACACCGGACCCCAAGCACTTGGCACTCAAGTACTGATACGTCTGGAAGCGGGTTAGAAGAGGCTTGAGGAGGGCCGGGCCGGAACAGGTGTCCGGCCCGGTGAGACCGGTCAGATCAGGGGCGCAGCAGGTTGGACAGCTTGGCGTTGGGCCGGCCGGCCTTGCGGAAGATCAGCGCGATTTTGCCGATTTCCTGCACCAGCTCTGCTTTGCTCTGTGCGCACAGCTCGGTGATCAGCTCCTTGCGCACATCGCGGTCGTTGACCGCCAGTTTGACCTTGATCAGCTCGTGGTCGTTGAGGGCGCGGTTCAGTTCTCCCATCACCCCTTCAGTCAGTCCCTTGTCGGCGACCGTCACCACGGGCTTGAGGTTGTGACCGAGGGCGCGCAGCGCTTTTTTACGGTCGGTGCTTAAAGGCATACAATACTCCATCCTTAATTCGGCAGTGGCTGCCGCTGGGGGTGGGCTGGGCTACACGCTATGAGCGGGTCCATGGGAGTCTCTTTCCATGGAAGCCTCTATAGTAGTGAGCAGAGCCCGCAATCATGCGGAAGTGCGTGGTCAGCAGCAGCGATGCGATTGTCCGCCCCTGTCTAACCTAAAAGTTGGCAACCCCAACCTTCAAGCGATGTATTGTAACTGATGGGCCGATCCAAGAGCAGCCACCGCTGGCTGAGAGAACATTTTAACGACCACTACGTCAAACAATCCCAGAAAGAGGGCTACCGCTCCCGTGCCTCCTACAAATTGCAGGAGCTGCAGGAGAAGGACCGCCTGATCAAGCCGGGGATGACGGTAGTGGATCTCGGCGCCGCTCCCGGGGGCTGGTCCCAGGTAGCTGCAGAACTGGTTGGCCACAAAGGCCGGGTTATTGCATCAGACATCCTTGAGATGGATGCCCTGGCGGGGGTTGAGTTCCTGCAGGGGGATTTCACCGAGGAGTCGGTGTTCGAGCAGCTGCTGGAAATTCTCGGCGAAGAGCGCGCCGACCTTGTGATTTCCGATATGGCCCCCAATATGAGTGGAGTGCGTGCTGTGGATCAGCCGGCTTCCATGTATCTGGTGGAGCTGGCGGTGGATATGGCGCGGCAGGTGTTGAAGCCGGGCGGCGCTTTTGTAGCCAAAGTCTTCCAGGGTGAGGGCTTTGACGAACTGATCCGCGACCTGCGCAGTCAATACCAGACCGTGGTCACCCGCAAACCCGGTGCATCCCGTCCCCGCTCCCGCGAGGTCTATGTCGTTGCGCGTGGCTTCAAAGGCTGATCGAGGGCTGAGTAGGGGTTGATAACCGGATGACCGGGCAGTGTTTGCAGTTTTGGTGCGGGCGCTCCGCTGTGGTAAAACGGCAGCCTGCGTCAGCTAATTAGACGCCAAACTCCGGTTATCTCGACCAGTCCTTCTGGCAGGATGACCGGGGCGACAGATTTACGATTTTCGCCGCCTATACTGGGTGGAATGGAATTACCGGCTGAAGCAATAGCTGAGGCAAAGGAAAGAGGGCAAACCCTTTGAACGATATGGCAAAGAATCTGGTGTTGTGGCTGATCATCGCTGCGGTGCTGCTGATGGTCTTTCAGAACTTCAAGCCGCAAACCCGGGATCAGTCCATCAGCTACTCCGAATTTGTGCAGGACGTGCAGTCCGGCCAAATCAAGGATGTGCTGGTAGATGGCCTGGTGATCACCGGCGAAAAAGCCGATGGCAGCCGATTCAAAACCATTCAGCCGCAGATCATCGACGACGAACTCACCAATGAAATGGTGCGCGGCGGCGTCAAGTTCAACGGCCGTGAGCCTGAATCCCCCAGCATCTGGCAGCAGCTGCTGGTTGCCAGCTTCCCGATCCTGATCATCATTGCCGTGTTCATGTTCTTCATGCGCCAGATGCAGGGCGGCGCCGGCGGCCGCTCCGGCCCCATGGCCTTCGGTAAGAGCAAGGCGCGTCTGTTAGGCGAAGACCAGATCAAAACCACCTTCGCCGACGTGGCGGGTGTGGATGAAGCCAAAGAAGACGTACAGGAGCTGGTCGAGTTCCTGCGTGACCCGTCCAAATTCCAGCGCCTCGGCGGTGCCATTCCCCGCGGCGTATTGATGGCGGGCCCTCCCGGTACCGGTAAAACCCTGCTGGCCAAGGCCATCGCCGGTGAAGCGAAGGTACCCTTCTTCTCCATCTCCGGCTCCGACTTTGTGGAAATGTTCGTGGGTGTGGGTGCCTCCCGCGTGCGCGACATGTTCGAACAGGCCAAGAAGCAGGCCCCCTGCATCATCTTTATCGACGAGATCGACGCCGTCGGCCGCCACCGTGGCGCCGGTGTGGGCGGCGGTCACGACGAGCGCGAACAGACCCTGAACCAGCTCTTGGTAGAAATGGACGGCTTTGAAGGTAACGAGGGCGTGATTGTCATCGCCGCCACCAACCGTCCGGACGTACTCGACTCCGCATTGCTGCGCCCCGGTCGTTTCGACCGCCAGGTATTCGTTGGCCTGCCGGATATCCGCGGCCGCGAACAGATCCTGAAAGTACATATGCGCAAGGTGCCCCTGGACGAGCGCGTAGACCCGCAGACCATTGCCCGCGGTACTCCCGGCTTCTCCGGTGCCGACCTCGCCAACCTGGTGAATGAGGCTGCACTGTTTGCCGCCCGCGCCAACCGTCGCATGGTCACCATGGATGAGTTCGAGCGCGCCCGCGACAAGATCATGATGGGTGCCGAGCGCAAATCCATGGTGATGAACGAGAAGGAAAAGACCAACACCGCCTACCACGAGGCTGGCCACGCGATTATTGGCCGCCTGGTGCCGGAGCACGACCCGGTGCATAAGGTCACCATCATTCCTCGCGGCCGCGCCTTGGGTGTTACCCAGTTCCTACCGGAAGAGGACAAATACAGCCTGTCCAAGCGCGCGCTGGAATCCCAGCTGTGCTCCCTGTTTGGCGGCCGTATCGCTGAAGAAATGACCCTGGGTATCGACGGTGTCACCACCGGTGCCTCCAACGATATCGAGCGCGCCACCGACATTGCCCGCAACATGGTGACCAAGTGGGGCCTGTCCGAAAAGCTCGGCCCGTTGCACTACGGTGAAGATGACAGCGGCCAGCCCGGCCACGGCAACCCGATTTCCGGCAAGACCTCCAACGAGATCGACGAGGAAGTGCGCCGTATCATCGACACCTGCTACGACCGCGCGCAGAAACTGCTGGAAGAAAACCGGGATATCCTGGAAGCGATGAAAGATGCGCTGATGGAATACGAGACCCTGGATGCGGAGCAGGTAGATGACCTGATGGCCCGCCGCAAAGTGCGTCCGCCCAAAGACTGGAACGACAACGACTATTCCGGCGGCAACGGCTCCATGGAAGAGGATGCCAGCGAGCCGGAAAAGCCGAAAGACAGCGATACCCCGGTGGGTGGCCCGGTTAACGGCCACTGACCGGAATGCCTGTAAGGCCAGTGGCCACACAGGTATCTGCAGCACCGATCCAAAAGCGGGCCCCCGGGCCCGCTTTTGTTTCCGGATCCCTAAATCCCGAGTAATCACCCTGGCGAATCAACCGGCTATGAAGTTGCACTGCGGCAAACACACCCTGGATCTGTCCCGTCCTCAGATCATGGGAATCCTCAATACAACACCGGACTCCTTTTCCGATGGCGGCAGCTACTACGAAGGTCAGCAGCTTGACCTGGACCTGGTTCTCAAGCGTGCCGAGCAGATGTGTCAGGAAGGGGCCAGTATTCTGGATATCGGCGGTGAGTCCACGCGCCCCGGCGCCGACCCTGTGACCGAAGAAGAGGAGCTGGCGCGCGTGGTACCGGTGGTCGAGGCCATCAGCCAGCGCCTGGATGTGGTCATCTCCGTGGATACCAGCACCGCGGCGGTGATCCGCGAATCCGCGGCTGTCGGCGCGGGCCTGATCAATGATGTGCGAGCACTCACTCGCCCCGGCGCCCTCGAAACAGCAGCCGCCACCGACCTGCCGGTATGCTTGATGCACATGCAGGGCAAGCCCGCCACCATGCAGAATGCACCGGTGTACCAGAACGTAGTGGCGGAAGTGCGGTCTTATCTCGATGAGCGGATGCGCGCCTGCGAGGCCGCGGGCATCAGTCGTGAACGGATTATCTATGACCCGGGTTTTGGCTTTGGCAAAACCGACGAGCACCATCTCGAGATGCTGCGCCGGTTGCGAGAATTGGCTCCGGCGGATATTCCGCTACTGGTCGGCATGTCCCGTAAGTCCATGATCGGCCGCCTGCTGGATCGCCCGGTGGACCAGCGTTTGCCGGGCAGCCTGGCACTGGCAATGCTGTCGGCCCAGCGCGGCGCGAGCATCATTCGCGTGCACGATGTGGCCGCGACGGCGGACGTGATCCGGCTCCAGCAGCTGGTAGAGGCTCTCTAAGGCTTAAACAGGCTAAGAGTTAACTCAGCTAAGAATTAAACAAGCGAAAGAAGTGACAGATGGCGAGAAAATATTTTGGCACCGACGGTATTCGCGGCCTTGTTGGTGAGGGAGCAATCACTCCGGAATTCATGCTGCGCCTCGGCTATGCCGCCGGTAAGGTGCTGGGCGCGCAGCAGGGCAAAGGCCGTAGCCGCATCCTGATCGGCAAGGACACCCGGGTATCCGGCTATATGTTCGAGGCCGCCCTGGAGGCGGGCCTGATCAATGCCGGTGTGGATGTTGGCCTGCTGGGCCCCATGCCCACCCCGGCCATCGCCTACCTCACCCGCACCTTCCACGCCCAGGCGGGGATCGTCATCAGCGCATCGCACAATCCCTATCAGGACAACGGCATCAAGTTCTTCAGTGCCGATGGCAGCAAGCTGCCGGATCAGGTCGAAGCGGATATTGAGGCCGCCCTCGATCTCCCCATGGAAACGGCCAAAGACCTGGGCAAAGCCTGGCGGATCGACGATGCGGTCGGCCGTTATATCGAATTCTGCAAGGCCAGCACTCCCTGGCGCTACTCCCTTGAAGGTTTGAGCATTGTGCTTGACTGCGCCAACGGCGCCACCTACCACATTGCGCCCAAAGTATTCCGTGAGCTGGGCGCCGAGGTGCACGCCATCGGCATCCAGCCGGACGGCCTGAATATCAATCTGGACTGCGGTTCCACCAAGCCCCAGCAACTGCAACAAGCGGTGGTTGAGCGCGGTGCGGACCTAGGTATCGCCTTTGATGGCGACGGCGACCGCGTGATGTTCGTCGACAAGCAGGGCACCCTGATCGACGGCGACCAGCTGCTGTTCCTCATCGCCATTCACCGCCAGCAGTTCCTTGGTGGCTGCAACGGTGTGGTTGGCACATTGATGAGCAACTACGGCTTTGAGCTGGCACTGAAAGACCGCAAGATTCCCTTCACCCGTGCCAAGGTCGGCGACCGCTATGTGCTGGAGCAGATGTACAAAAATGGCTGGACCCTGGGGGGCGAGTCATCCGGGCACATCGTCTGTACCGATGTCACCACCACCGGCGATGGCATTATCTCCGCGCTGCAGGTGCTGCGCGCAGTGAGCGATTTCGGCGAACCGCTGGACCAGCTCTGCGCGAAGATGGAGATGTTGCCCCAGCAGATGATCAATGTACGCCTCGCCAGTCGCGACGGCGTGCTGGACCACACCGATGTGCAGGCAGCGGTGACCACCGCAGAATCGACCCTGGCGGGTAGTGGCCGCGTACTGTTGCGCCCCTCCGGAACCGAACCCCTGATTCGGGTCATGGTGGAGGGCAAGGACCCGGTGCTGGTAGAGCAGCTGGCCGGCGACATCGCCAAAGTGGTGGAGCGGGTGGGCAACGCCTGAGCGGACACACTTGTGAATGCTTCCGGGCTTCCGTGAACCAAGCTCCGGAAGCCTTTGATAAACCAATAGAAAAACCACGAAATATCCGCAAACGCTGGTTGTATGTTACCGGCAATACCGCTAAGATTTGCGCCCCTTGGAGGAGCACCGATGCGTAAAACACTGGTAGCTGCCAACTGGAAAATGCACGGTAGCAAAGCGTTTGCCGAGCAACTGTTGGCCGAGCTGAACAGCGGACTCAAGTCCGGAGATTGCTCCGCCCAGGTGGTGATCTGCCCGCCTTTTCCCTACCTCAGCGTAGTGGCGGAAGCGGCAGACCAGCTGATTGCGGGTGCGCAAAACCTCAGCGAGCAGTCCTCCGGTGCTTTTACCGGTGAAGTCTCCGCAGAGATGCTGCTCGATTGTGGCGTTCGCTACGTGATCGTCGGTCATTCAGAGCGTCGCAGCCTGTATGGCGAGAGCAGCGAACTGGTTGCGGCCAAATTTGCCGCCGCCAAGGCCGCCGGCCTGATCCCGATCCTCTGCGTAGGCGAGTCCCTCGAGGAGCGCGAATCGGGCAAGACCCTGGACGTAGTCGCCGAGCAGATCCAGGCGGTAAGCGCACTGGGCCTGGCCGACACCTGGAGTGATGCAGTGATTGCCTATGAGCCTGTGTGGGCCATCGGCACCGGCAAAACAGCCAGCCCGGAACAGGCGCAGGAAGTGCACCAGTTCATTCGCCAGCAGCTTGGTGAAGCAGGTGCAGGCACTCAGATCCTCTACGGCGGCAGCGTAAAAGCCGCAAACGCAGAAGAGCTGTTTGCAAAGGCAGACATTGATGGCGCACTGGTTGGTGGCGCATCTCTGAAGGCCGAAGAATTTATCAGTATCTGCAAAGCAGCTCCCTGAGCCGCATAGCAGGTCAACATTGAAATCGAGCCTCGGCTCATAAGACGAAGGGCCTGCGGCCCAACAGCAGGTTTTCTGGACAATGGAAAAACTGGTTTTAGTAGTTCACATCCTGACTGCACTGAGCATCATTGCTCTGATTCTGCTGCAGCAGGGTAAAGGTGCGGAAGCAGGTGCCTCCTTCGGTGCGGGCGCGTCCCAGACCGTTTTTGGTAGCCAGGGCAGCGGAAATTTCTTTTCCCGCTTGACTGGAATCATGGCGACTGTATTCTTCGTCACCAGCTTCGGCCTGGCCATCCTCGCCAGCGGAAAAAACGAAGCGAACGTAGATGCTGACCTGCCGCAAGTACCTGCAGCAGTAGAGCAGCGCGGCGAAGCGCCGGCAGCGGTTGAAGGCGACATCCCTGAAGTTCAGGAACAAGCCCCGGCCGCAGACGACCTGCCAGCAGTAGAAGAAGCCCCTCAGGCTGAACTGCCAGAAGCAGGCGAAGAAGTAGAAGCTGAGGAGCAGCCTCAGTAAGCCGAAAGGCTTAAATCAAAAACTGAAAAGTTTTTGCCCAGGTGGTGGAATTGGTAGACACGCTATCTTGAGGGGGTAGTGAGCTATGCTCGTGCGGGTTCAAGTCCCGCCCTGGGCACCACATTGAAAGCCGGACTTTTCATGGGTTCGGTATCCTTCCAAAAGCCCCGCATTGCGGGGCTTTTGTGTTTCTGAAGCGCTCAAATCTCTGAACGTTTTGCCCTCGAATTCCCAATAGGACAGAATGGACTAGCCGTCCATTGAACTGGGAATTCGCATGCAGCCTTCGCCAATCACTGACTACCACGCCAAATATTTCGCATTCGAGCTAACACGTCAGCGCCGTGGTGGTGACATAAGCCGCTTGGGGAGCTCCCTGTTCGATGCCTCCGTTGACTTGAACCCTCACCAAATCGATGCCGCTCTCTTTGCTCTGCAAAACCCTCTAGTAAAAGGCGTTGTTCTGGCAGACGAGGTGGGGCTCGGTAAAACCATCGAGGCTTCTTTGGTCATTGCTCAGCTATGGGCGGAGAGAAAGCGGCGTATCGTGGTTATCTGCCCGGCGGCACTGCGCAAGCAGTGGGCCAACGAGCTGGCAGAAAAGTTCCACCTGCCGACGCAAGTATTGGACAACAAAACCTGGAGGGCGCTGCGTAAGGAGGGGAATCCCGACCCGTTCGACAGCCCGGTGATTTCCATCTTTTCCTACCAGTTTGCCAAGCGGATGGAGCAGCAATTGCGGCAAACCCCTTGGGATCTGGTGGTGATTGATGAAGCCCACAAGCTGCGCAACGCTCATAGGGACAGCAACATTATCGGCAACAGCCTTCGCGAAACCTTTGCAGGCTGCAAAAAACTGCTGTTAACCGCGACACCTCTGCAGAACTCCCTGCTGGAGCTGTTTGGGCTCTCGACCATCATTGACGAAAACCTATTCGGTGACAAAGCCAGCTTTCGCCAGCAGTACATGCGCGCTGATAGTGACCTGCACGGATTAAAAGGCCGGCTGGAAGAGTTTGTGCATCGTACCCTGCGTAAACAGGTACTGGAGTATGTACCTTATACAGAGCGCAAAGCCTACACCTATGAGTTTGAGCCGAGTGAAGATGAAATGCGGCTTTACTACTCGATCTCGGCCTACCTGCAGCGGGACGATAGCTACGGCGTACCAATGCAACAGCGGCATTTGGTTACGCTGGTTGTACGCAAGCTGCTGGCATCGTCTACCGCTGCGGTGCGTAAAACGCTGGATAGCCTGCTGAAACGGCTAAAAAAACTCGAAGAAAAAGGCAAGATCAATGCGGCCAATGATGACCTCTGGCCGGAAGAGCTACTGGATGACGATTTCGACGATGAGCTACTGGAGGCGGCAGAAGAGGCGCCCGAGTACGACGCCAGTGGCCCAGAAGTGCCGATCGATATGGACAAGTTGCGGGGAGAGATCGCTGAACTGGAGCAGTATCGCGAACTGGCCGAGCGTATCTTTGAGGATGCTAAATCAGAATCCCTGCTTGTCGCACTAGATCAGGGGCTTGGCAAAATGGCCGAGCGCGGTGCCGAGCGCAAAGCGGTAATTTTTACCGAATCCTGCCGCACTCAGGAGTACCTAGCCAGTCACTTGGAGCGCCACGGCTATGCCGGCAAAGTTGCACTGTTTAGCGGCAGCAATAACGCCCCGGGTACCAACGCCATTTACCAGCGCTGGCTACAAGAACACCAGGGTACCGACCGCGTAACCGGTAGCCGCGCTGTCGACGCCCGTACCGCCATCATCGACCACTTTCGTACTGATGCCGAGATCCTGATTGCCACCGAGGCTGCCGCCGAAGGTGTCAACCTCCAGTTCTGTAGCTTGGTGATCAATTACGACTTGCCCTGGAACCCTCAGCGCGTGGAGCAGCGTATCGGTCGCTGTCACCGTTATGGCCAGAAGCACGATGTGGTGGTGATCAACTTTTTGAATAAAAAGAATCAGGCCGACCGCCGTGTACTAGAGCTTCTCAGCCACAAATTTTTGCTGTTCGATGGCCTCTTCGGTGCATCTGATGACGTCTTGGGCAGTATCGAGTCTGGTCTAGATATCGAGAAGCGCATTGTAGCCATCTATAACGAATGCCGAGATCCTGCGGAAATTCAGGCCGCCTTCGACAAGCTGCAGCAAGAGCTGGAAGACGATATTGCCAAGCGTATGGATGAGACCCGTGAAAAGCTGTTCGAGCATTTTGACGCCAATATCCACGATAAGCTTAAGTTACGTCAGGAAGAAGCCCAGCTACAGCTGGATCAAATGAGCCGCATGTTCTGGAACCTCAGCCAGCATATTCTTGCGGCGCGCGCCGATTTCACGCCTGCCAACCTGACGTTTCAACTACAGCAGCCCCCGGAAGGTCTTGCAGTGCCTTCCGGGCTTTATCAGCTAACGGGCAGGGACAAGCAGCAGAAGCCCATTGAGCAAGCGTACCAATACCGGCTAGGTCACCCCCTTGGAGAGTGGGTGCTGGATACTGGTCGACGCCTGGATACTCCCTTCGAGGCTGTTGAGTTCAACTTGGCGGGATTTAGCAAAAAGCTCTCCTCACTCGAACCCTTGCAAGGGCAGGCGGGCTGGCTGGAACTGAACCAACTGCAGCTATCCAGCTTCCAAAATGAAGAGCACCTGGTATTTACCGCCTTTACCGATGACGGCCGCTTGCTGGACCCAGAGCAGTGCGCCGACCTTTTCCTGCTGCAGGCACAATCTATTTTTCTCGAAGGCAATAGCGACGAACAGGGGCTGCCCGAGACGCTCGAGCAAAACGCCAAGCGTCAACTAGATGCCAAACTCAGCAAGCTGCTGGATGAAAACAACGAGTACTTCAAGCGCGAGCGCGACAAGTTAGAAGCCTGGGCGGACGATCAGATGAAATCCGCCCAGAAGCAACTGGAAGATACCCGTGCCGAGCTGCAGAAGGCCAAGAAACTGAGCCGCCAGGCAGACACTATTCAAGAGCAAAAGGAAGCGCAGGAGTCGATCAAAAAGCTGGAGCGCCTGCAGCGCCGCCAGCGCCAGGAGATTTTTGACGTGGAGGATGCTATCGAGGCCCGTCGCGACGCCCATATTGACGCCCTCGAGCAACAGATGCACCAGAAGAGCAGCACCCAAAGGCTGTTCACTATCCGCTGGCGCCTGGTGTGAACAGGAAATCGTCGTGAGCCGGTATGACGCAGAAGGCGTTGAGGCGGAGCAGCAGCCGGGTGCTGAGGAGGGTGTGCTGCGCAATAGCCTGGGCCTACTGCTAAAAAAGGACATCGGCGACGCCGAAACCGAACTGCTCGAAAAGCTCTATGAAGAGGTGCTCGATGAACCCCGTGAAGTGCTTTGCTTTGAGGATGTTCGGCACTGGAGGCGGGCTTGGCGCCCCTCGACTATCAACTGTGGGAAGACCATAAAGACTTCTACTTCAACTCAATCCAGGCGGGGGTTGCCGGTGATTATCGGCATATGGAGCGATTGATAAGAGATGTGCTGGAGCAGCAGGGATGACAGTTAGGTGGAGAGAGAGGAGTAAAATTCAATGGCTCAGTTTCTACTGAGCCAGAACCGGCGAACGCGAATCAATGAGCCAGCTGCAGACTGGAGAAGCGACGCTTACCACTTTTCAGTCGCGCCTCAATTACCTTGCTAGGCTCGCCAGTCTCAATAGCGCTAGAGCTGGCTACGGTACGGCGGATCTGACTCCGGCTGATTTTGCGGCTGCCTGACTTGGGTCTACGGGTCATAGCGTTCTCCTGAATAACCGCCCAATTATACCAAATTCCAGGGCGAAACACTCCCAGCGCCCCGCAATTACCCCTTGCTCTTGCCCGCGAACTACCAATCCTCGCCATTGCCCCTCTTGTGCCTTCCTCTGCTGGCCCTCTCGTCGCCATTGACGCAGAATATGGCTCTATTCTGCACGCAAAAAGTGCATAAAAAACATACGGACGCAAGGAATACAGGCCCCATGACCGATAAGCCACTTAGCTCCAACAGCACCCAGGTGCTCAAGGCCGAGCAGCGCCGCAAAAAATTTGCCGAACTCCTACGCGAGATGTTCCAGCTCAACCAGCCGGAACTGGATTTCGGCCTCTACCGCATCATGCATGCCCGCAAAGGCGACATTAACCGTTTTATCGAGCGCGACCTGCCCAGAATAACCCGCCAGGCGTTTGCCAACTTCGCCTCCAGCGACAAGGCCGAGCTGCAAAAGGAGTTGGACAAGGCCATTGCCGGCGCTCAAGCCCTGGAAGTGGACCCGGACACCCTGCCCAAGGTACAGCAGCTTAAAGCCCAGCTGAACGATGGCTTTGACCTGGCGCGAGAAGAAGGTGAGGTGTACGACGCCCTGGTGACCTTCTTTAACCGTTACTACGACGAGGGCGATTTCCTCTCGCGCCGGGTGTACAAAAACGGCACCTACGCCATTCCCTATCAGGGGGAAGAGGTGGTATTGCACTGGGCCAACAAAGACCAGTACTACATCAAAAGCAGCGAAACCCTGCGCGACTACAGCTTCCGCCTCAACCCTAACACCAGCGATATCGAGCCCGACCCGCTGCGTGTGCACTTCAAACTGGTGGACGCCGAAGCCGGAGCCCAGAACAACAACAAAGAGAGTGATAGCGGCAAGCGGGTATTTATTCTCGATGCCGAGCAACCATTCGAGTTGATCGAAGGCGAGCCCAACGAAGACGGTCAGCAGTTCCCGGAGCTGCAAATCCGCTTTGTATTCCGCGCTGCGACGCAAGACGACTGGAACAGTAACGCTGCCACTCAGGCGGAACTGGCCAAAGCCACCGCTGCCGCTAAAAAGAAACCACCGGTACAGGGTGTGCTGGTTGCCAGTGCTACCGCCTGGCTATTGAGCGAGGAGGGCGGCCTGCCCGAACAGTGGCGCCGGCTATTGGCCCAGCCTTATACCAAGGCCAATGGCGAGCAGGCGGACTACAGCCGCCTGCAGGGCCAGCTTAACAATTACACCAAGAAAAACAGCTTCGACTATTTTATCCACAAAGATCTTGGCGGTTTTTTGAATCGCGAGCTGGATTTCTACATCAAGAACGAACTGCTCGACTGGGCCGACCTCGCTGCGCTGAAAAACAATCCTACCCGCCTAGCGCCACTGCTGAGCAAGATCGAAGTCATCCGCAAGCTGGGCGAGAGCATTATCGCGTTTCTGGCGCAACTGGAGAATTTCCAGAAAAAACTCTGGCTCAAGAAAAAGTTTGTTACCGAAACCAACTACTGCATCACTCTGGATCGCCTGGCCGAGCATACGGCCCTGCTCGAGCAAGTTTTTGCTAATGAGAGGCAGCTCCAGGACTGGCAACAGTTGTACAAGCTGGATCTGGAACAGCTAAAGCAAGACTACGCGCAGCAGGATTGGCCGGAATTTCTCGCCCAACCCAAGTACCGTTACTTGATGTTGGATACACGCCACTTCGACGACGTTTTCAAGGCGCAGCTGTTGGCTACTATCGAGGACCTGGATGCCCAGTGTGATGGCTTGTTGGTGCACTCGGAAAATTTTCAGGCACTAAATCTGCTGCAAGAGCGCTACCGGGAGCAGGTAAAGTGTATTTATATTGATCCACCCTATAATACTGATGCCAGTGCCATCATGTATAAGAATGGTTATAAATCTTCGACGTGGGCCTCCCTTATTTGGGATAGATTGTTACGGGCAAAAAGCTTTCTAAGACCTGCGGGAGTCTTAGCGGCAGCGATTGATGACGAGCAAAAGAATGAACTTTCTTTTTTAATGAAGGAAGCTTTTGAGTCGGATTTGCTGGCAGTGTTTTGTATTAGGTCAAACCCCTCTGGGCGCCCAACTAAAACCGGATATTCAGTTTCACATGAATACACATTATATTCTGGGAAAGACGCCAGTTCTTTTGTAAGACGACTTCCTCCAACAAAGGAGCAGTCTGCTCGATTTAATGAGTCAGATGATTTAGGGAGGTTTGAATGGAGAAATCTGAGGCGAGAGGGCTCTAACTCCGATCGATCTGCTAGGCGCGCGCTTTTCTATCCGATTTATATACGTAATGGTGAAATTCACGTTCCTGAAATGGAGTGGAGTGAAGGAAAAAAAGAGTGGATAGTTTTAGAAGATAAAAAAATCTCAGATATTGTAGTGTGGCCGGTTAACGATCAGGGGGAAGAAAAAACCTGGCGATGGGAGTCAAAAAAAGTTACGTCTTCACTAAGCTCTCTTGGGGTTCGTAAAGATAGGTCGGGTAAAGATTACATTTACTATAAGCGCCGCCCGAATGAAGATGGAGTGGTATCTGTTTCTTCTTGGTTTGATGCTAAGTACTCTTCGACAGAACATGGTTCTGCCATCATTAAAGATTTATTTGGGGGTATGGTTTTCTCATACCCGAAATCTATTCATGCTGTGACGGATTCAATTTATATTTCCGGGGCTGCAGAAAGAGGCGCAACTGTTTTAGATTATTTTTCAGGTTCGGGAACTACTGGGCATTCAGTTATTAACTTAAATCGCGAAGATCATGGGAAACGAAAATATTTATTGGTCGAAATGGGGGATTATTTCGACACCGTACTAAAACCCCGTATCCAGAAAGTGGCCTACGCCGAAAACTGGAAGGTCGGTGCTCCGGTCGCCGATAGTGAAGGCGGGTTCAACGGCATGTCACACTGTTTCAAGTATGTGCGCCTGGAGAGCTATGAAGATTCCCTCGGAAATCTAGCCCTGCACCGCGGCAAAGGCCAGCAGGAATTGTTGCAGGCCCACGAAAACTCCGAACTGGACGCCGCCCGTCAAAGCTATGTAATGAACTATCTGCTGGAGGTGGAAACCCGCGGGTCCCGCTCGCTGCTTAATACCAAACTGTTCACCGATCCCACCGCCTATCAACTGGACGTGCGCTCCGCCAGTGGTGACGAGACCAAGGCGGTCAATGTGGACCTGCTGGAAACCTTCAACTACCTGCTGGGCCTTACCGTCGAACACATCGCCGCGCCCGTCTGGTTTGACGCCGAGCTGAGCCAGGGTGAGTTCGGCCGCTGGCAGGCTCAGGTGAGCCGCGTTGGCGCCGAAGCGCTGGCGAGTAAGAGCGAGGAAAAGCGCAAGCAACTCTGGTGGTTCCGCACCGTGTACGGCACTAATCGCGCAGGCCAGAAGGTGCTAGTAGTATGGCGCAATCTGCCGTCGGTGATTGCCGAGAAAGACAAAGGCCTGCTACTGGATAACGCGGTGCTGGACGCAGTGCTGATCGAGAAACTGAATATCCGCCTCACCCAGAGCTCCGATGACGAGGTGGATATCCTCTATGTCAACGGCGACCACAATATCGCCATCCCCAAAAACCGCCGCGGCGAGCCCATGGAAGAGGCCCGGGTGCAGTTGATTGAAGAGGCCTTCCACCGGCTGATGTTTGCCGGCACCGAAGCGGCAGAGCACTAAGGGGGCAGCATGGCAGCAGCAAAGAAAAAGCCGGCCGCTAAAGCGCCCGCAAGCAAAAGCGGCGTGCGTGCGAAAAAGGCTAAGAAGCAGACACTGGAGTTCCGCCATCACCTGGTGCTGAACCAGTGGCTCTTCTCCCTGTTTGGCTTTGAATCCGTATCCGGGCGCTACCCGGTGGATAAAACCAATCAACGTGCGGCCGCGACATTGGAGGCCTTCCGCGATCGTTTCCAGCTGATGGGCGATGTGACCGGGCGCAATGGCGACGGTGTGCACCGCATCGTCGAGGCCATCATCCAGAATTACGATAATGGTCCCGGCCAGATTGCCACCAGCCAGATTAAGCTGACCGAAGAGCAACTGCTGGATTACGACCGTCATATCAAACAGATTACTGACAAAATTAATCTGGCCCGCCAGACCGCTGGGGAATCACCACTGGAGTGGAAGTACTTCCAGTATCTGGCACTGCTATTTACCGAAATCTACCTGGACTACTTCTTCACCCGCCTGGAAGAACTGCTGGCGGCCCTGAACGAACAGATTGAGCGCTGGAACCAGCACTGGCTGGATGAGGGCAACTACGGTCACAAGCCGCTAAAGGTGTTGAATGCGGACGACGATCTGTGGCCGCAACTGGCTCGTATCGCCTTCTGGAGCGCCACCGGTTCCGGTAAGACCCTGCTGATGCACGCCAATATCCAGCAGTTCCGCTACTATCTGAAGCGCTTCGGTAAGGCGCGCAATATCAACAAGGTTATTCTGCTTACGCCCAATGAGGGCCTCACCCGTCAACATCTGCAGGAACTGAAAATATCGGGTATCGAGGCCAGCGAGTTTACGCCCCGCGCTGGCCAGGACGACCTGTTTGCGCAAAATCCGGTATTGGTAATCGATATCAACAAGCTGCGGGACAGCGAGAAGAACAAGACCGTCGCCGTAGACAGCTTCGGTACCAATAACCTGCTGCTGGTGGACGAAGGGCACCGGGGAACCGCCAGCGGCGGTGGCACCTGGCTGGATTACCGACGCAAGCTCTGCGCCAAGGGCTTTTCCTTTGAGTACTCGGCGACCTTTGCGCAATCCAGCGGGCAGCACGAGAACCTGCGCCAGATCTACACCAAGTCGATCCTGTTCGATTACTCCTACCGCCATTTCTACAGCGATGGCTACGGCAAGCAGTCGCAGATTCTGAATCTGGAGCAGAACCTGGATGGCGAGGACGAGTATCGCTACCTGGTGGCTTCGCTGCTGAGCTTTTACCAGCAGCAACGGCTGTTCGATGATCAGCCCGATACCTTCAAGCGCTTTAATCTGTACCGGCCTTTGTGGGTGTTCGTCAGCTCCAAAGTGGCTGCGAAGTCTGGTGGGCTAAATCCGGGCGAAGCAAACGATACGATTAAGGTGTTGCAGTTTATCGACCGCGTGCTTAGCCAGAGAGAAGTCACCGAGAGTGCCATCGAGCAACTCCTAAACAAAGGTATGGAAACCGCCGGTGGCCGCAATCTGTTGGATGGACGTTTCAATTACCTGAAGGAATTGGATCAATCCCCGGCGGACCTGTATGCGGATATATTGGAGCGGGTTTTCCATACCAGTGGTGGTCGCCTGTATATTGAAAACATTACCGGCGTGGCTGGAGAAATCGCGCTGCGTGGTGGCGCTTCCGATACTCCGTTTGGCGTAATCAACGTAGGGGATGACGGCAAGCTGGTGAAACTCTGTGAGACCCACGACCTTCTTACGCAAGATGCGCGATTCAGTAGTTCACTGTTCAATACCATTAATGGTGATGGCTCACCGGTGAACCTGTTACTGGGTTCGAAGAAGTTTACCGAGGGCTGGAGCAGCTGGCGGGTGTCCAATATGACACTGATGAATGTGGGTAAAAACGAAGGTGCGCAGATCATCCAGTTGTTTGGCCGCGGTGTGCGTCTTAAGGGCTTCCAGACCACATTGAAACGCTCTGCTGAACTGATCAATGAGCTCAAGCAGGCGGGACTGGAGCGAGCACGGCATATCGGTATTCTGGAAACCCTCAACTTGTTTGGGGTCAAGGCCGACTACATCGCCCAGTTCCGCAAGGAGCTGGAAGATGAAGAAATCCCGGTCAATCACGGCCTGATTGAATACGAGCTTCCGCTGGCCCCCATGAAAGATCTCCCTGGCAACCTGCCGGTGATCCGATTAAAACCCGCTGTGGCGGGCAAGGCCATTGGCGGCGCGGGCAGTGCCTTTATGGAGCTGGCGGAGCAGGTGGAACTATTGCCGCCTACCGAATTTCATCGGCGTGGTGAGATGGGTGCATTTAACTATTTCTGCAACCCGCCCCGAGTACAATTGGATTTTTATCCTCGCGTCGGTGCTTTCTCTACCGATACACAGGGGGAGCGCGAGGTAAAACGAAAATCACAGCGCTTCACTGGTGGGCACCTGGCGGTAATGGATATGGAGGCGCTCTATTTTGACCTGCTTGCGTTCAAACGCGATCGGCGCTGGTCCAACCTGACGCTCTCGCAAGCCCGTATTACTGAACTTTTAGCGGAGGATGGCTGGTACCAGCTTCAGGCTCCGGATTCGGCGATGGCCTTGGGCGACCTTAGCAAGCTACCTCTGTGGCATGAAATGGCGGGAGCCCTGCTCCGCAAGTACTGCGAAATGTTCTATGGCTACCGCCGCAAACAGTGGGAGGCGGACAAGCTTGAATATCGACCTATCACAGAAAACAACAAATACTTGTTTGGCGTTACTGAGCAGTCTCCCCACGGTAGTTACACACTCACACTGGATTCAATGCGCCATGAATCATTAATCAAGCAGCTGGATAGTCTGCGCACGCAGATTCTCGAAGAAGATGTAGCGAAATGGAAAGACAAGGTGCTCGATGGTCTGGAGTTTCTTTGGTGTGAACGACATTTTTATCAACCGCTTGTCGCCGCCACCCAGGGGCTGGACTTTCAGGTAAGCCCGGTCTCTCTGAACAAGGGCGAAGCTCAGTTCGTCAAGGATCTTCAAAGCGCCTGGGAGCAGGATGTATTCGATGGCTTCGAGCTATACCTACTGCGCAACCAGAGCGGGCAGGGTGCTGTTGGCGCTTTCATTGATGGCGGTTTCTACCCGGACTTTATTCTGTGGCTGGTTCGCGATGGTAAACAGCATGTGGTGTTTGTGGATCCCAAGGGCCTGCGTAACCACAAACCATCGAGCCCGAAAGTGAAGTTTCATAAAACCATCAAGGATATGGAAGCCAAGTTGATCGAAAATGATCCGGCCAATGGCAATATTCAGTTGGATGCGTTTTTGATATCGAATACACCCAAGGCGACACTGCTTGGGGACTGGGTGGATGAGAAGGGTAATCCGGTAACGGAACAACAATTGGATGACTGGAATATTCTGTTCGAGCAGGATAAAGAGGCTGCCATCAAGCGAATGGTGCAAAAAATTGCGTAGTTAACACTCTCATTGGAGGGGCGCCGGGAGAGAGAAGGTCCTCTTCAGACGAGAATCAGCCAGGATAATAATAATGAAATTTGTAGCAAATTCAGTTAATGGCACATACATGCGGGACATCCTATATGAGATGCCCACTGATGCCGAAATAGATTGCGTGCTCGCCGCCGTCGCCTATGGCGGCGGCACTTCGAACGATGATGAGGATTTGATTGGGCATGCCGTTGCCAACAATCTGCGGCTAGATCTTTGGATGCGCTATGACCATACCGTTCCGGTGGCCGTGCCCTTGCTTAAGCGCTTGCTGAAGCATCAAGCCGATAACGTATTTACCAGTTTCGTCCCGGATCGCTTTCACCCCAAGGTTATTTGGTGGCAGGGCTATGGGGCGTATATCGGTTCCGCCAACCATACCGATAACGGCTGGAATAAGAATGTCGAAGCTGGTGTTTTTCTGACCGAGGACGAACTGGCCACCAACGGTATGGAGCAGGAGCTGACGTTTTTTTTCGACTACTTGCGGAACCTTGACGTCACTATCCCACTGTCGGCCGACTATATTGCCGAGCAGGAGCACTTCCAGAAATTAAATCGCGAAAACTTTCAAAAGGCCAGATCCGACCGGAAACATCCCGAGTGGGAGGGTCCGATTGTTGTTGCCAAAAAAAATGCCTTGGATCGGCGAAAGGAAAGCTTCCGAATCGAGTGGCTGTCCACGCTGGGCTATCTCGAGCAAATCCAAAAGCAGGTGGTGGACTTCCGTCCCACCTGGCTCAAGGGCGACGTGCCCGCGGCGTGGCAGGTCGATCAATTTCTACATGCGTATTACTACAATCGTGTCGGCGAAGGTTTACGTAAGCCCTACAAGGAGTATTTTGAGCGGAATCAGAAAGATCCAAACGCCGCTCTTATGGTCGAGTTGGACTGGTGGGCCTCCCAGCCCAATGCACCGTCCCAGGAAGATACCAACCTATACGAACGGGCGCCCGTGCTTCGAAAGCTGCTGCAGAAGGATAGAGTTTTGTCGCTTACAGCGAGCGAATTCGAACAAGTCTGCGGTAATACCCATGCAACCGTAGACCATATTATTAAAATTCCTGCCGCCGCACTCGGGCGGCCGGATCTAGCCTCGATTAAGCTCGATGAGCGCATAGCTTTGTTCGCGCCGCTGCTGTTCGAAAAGCGCAACCGCAAAGGTTGGGGAGTGCAACAAATATTACACTTCGTGCTGGATGGCGGCGATGCTGGAGATACTTGGGAGCGCCTCTACCACGCCGGTTGCGATCCGGAGTACAGAATTCCGAGGTATGGCCTCAATTCTTTGGCTGAGGTCATCGGCTGGGCGCGCCCCGAAGTAATGCCACCGCGCAATGGGCGCACCAGCAAGGCGTTGCAAGCGCTAGGGTTTCCGGTATCGGTCTATGGAGGATAGTTATCTGGAGGCCATCGTCGAGATTTTAAGCATCGATGAGCTGAGTGGAGAAATCTTCGTTTTCGCGACTAAAGTGGCGCTTAATCAGTACGAACAGAAAAATTAATAGGATTATCCATGCTCGGTGATATCGAAGCTTTTTTTGCATTGGCAGATCGAGCCAAGCGATTCTTCTCGCGACGCAGTCAGAGCGAATCTGATGGCAGTGTGGCAGCACGATTCGTACAGCTGTTCCAGGCCCATGGAGTGCACCGCAACCAGATTCCACGCTTTTTCGGTCACGATTTGACGTTGGCTAAGGTCAAAGATGACGACGCGTTGCTGTCGACACTAACGGAGGAGATGCTCACAAATGCTGCAGAGTTGTTCGCGGTACGCCGCGAATGGCTTGACGGTGCCTCTTCCCAAATCTATGAATTGAACCACTTTTACAAGGAGCCGCAGCGCTTCGCGCAATTTATTAACGCAATAATAAAGCGCGCCAATCAGTTGGGCGGCCAGTTGTTTGTGGAAGATTCTCGGCGGAAGAGCGGATACGCGGACTCGCTACTTGTTTTGGAAGAAAGTATCGGTTTCGTGGGTGAAAAAGTCATCTACCGCTTCCATCTCTGCGATTTTCGTAGCTTTAGCTATTGGAAAACCCGCGCCTACCTAACTGCTTGTATTGCCTACGCTTGGGAGAATGATTTTTATATCCACGGTGGCAATTTGGAAACAAAAAAGATATCACCTCTGTTGGAAGGTGAGGCATTTATTGATGTCAGTGAATTTGGAGGCGGTATTTCCCATCAAGGCCAACGCTGGGATCCAGAGTACATGGCACTGGATCCAGAGGTCTATCTGCGCGGGATAGACGAGGGGCATATAGGCAAGGTATTAGCATTAGAGAAATGGCTGGAGCTCGAAAAGGAAGGCTGGATGCGCTGCGGCTTAGGAGATGGGGGGCGATTGGCCATTGAGCAGAAATTGGACCAGCTCAAATCTGTTGCGGTTGTTAGTTGAATCCGTAAGTTAGTTTCGCTACTAGCGGGGGAGCGCTCAAGCTCGCTCCCCCGAGAAGTAGCTCGATTCAGTAGATGCTAAGTATTCTCCACATTGTGATAAACCGCCTGCACATCCTCCAAATCTTCCAGCATGTCCATAAACTTCTCAAACAACGCCACATCATCCCCACTGATCTGTGTATAGGTCTGCGGCACAAACTGAATCTCATCTACTTCAAAGTCGATATCACCAAAGGCTTCAATCAACGCCTGCTTGGCTTTGAAGTAATCGGTATGCGGTGCGAATACGGAGAGTTTGCCGTCTTCGTTTTCGATATCGGTGACATCCACGTCGGCTTCCATCAGGGCTTCCAGTACCGCTTCTTCGTCGTCGTGTTTGAACACCAGGATCGCCAGGTGATCGAAGCTGTGGCTGACGGAGCCTTCGGTGCCGATCTTGGTTTTGGTTTTGGTGAAGGCCTGACGCACGTCGCCGAAGGTGCGGTTGGGGTTGTCGGTCAGGCATTCGATGATGGCCATGCAGCCGCCGGGGCCGAAGCCTTCGTAGCGGGCGCGCGCGAAGTCTTCGCCGGCGCCACCCTTGGCCTTGTCGATGGCCTTTTCGATTACGTGGGTGGGGACCTGTTCTTTCTTGGCGCGCTCGATCAGGCTGCGCAGGGCCAGGTTGCCGTTGGGGTCGACGCCTCCAGACTTGGCGCTCACATAGATCTCGCGGCCGTAGCGGCTGTAGACCCGAGCCTTCATGTTCGAGGTCTTGGCCATGGAATCTTTGCGGTTCTGATAGGCTCTGCCCATGGGGGGATGCTCCAAATTCATTGAGGTGGGCGATTTTACTGGCAGGTAGAGGGAAATTGAAGCCGTTCGCTGTCCGGGGATGTGACGCTGGCTGGCTTGGCAGTCAGCTTGCTTGTTCAATGGATGTGACCAAAAAAAGACCGGCCAGAGGCCGGTCAAAAAGACAGGGTAGGTGTTAGTACCCCTTGTGAGCGCGGTTGAGCGGGCTGATTACGTGTCTTTCAGCCCGCCTGCTGTTTGATTTCGATCGCCTGGCCCGTTTGTGGCTCCTGCGCCTGCAATGCCTTCAACTGGCTCCACTGCAAACCGCGGCGGGTGGCCTTGCTGCTATCAGCCCTCTCGCCTGTGCGGTGTTCGGCTACCAGCGCGATCATTTCCGCACTGATGGAAACGGCTACTTCCATGGGACGTTTGCCGGGTACGTCCGAGCGCCCCACCGGGCTGCGGATATTGCGGATCTCTTCCTCGCTGAAGCCGCGTTGTTGCAACCGCTGCTGAAAGCGCACCGCCTTGGTCTGGGAACCGATCAGGCCAATGGAAGCCGGTGCCTGTCCTTGGTCCAGTCCCTGTTCCTTTCGATGCTGTTCCAGCAGTTTCCAGCACAGGTCGAAATCCAGCGCGTGGTTGTGGGTCAGGATCAGCGCGTGGGCGCCGCGACAGAGTTCCGGGGCGTCGCCGGCCGGGTCGTCGGTGTGGTGTACCGTGACATTTGCGGGTACCTGCTGTGGAAAGGTTTCCGCGCGGGAATCCACCCAGGTGATCTGCCAGGGCAATTGCCCGACGACGGTCATCAGTGCCTGGGCCACATGGCCAGCACCGAATACCACTAGGCGCGCTTCGCTGCCGCCCTGGGCCTCCAGTAGTACCGCGACGCTGCCGCCGCAACACTGGCCGAGGCTGGCGCCCAGTGGGAAGTGCGCCAGGTCGAAGCCGTATTCCCGGGCATCGAGGCGCGCGCGGGCACGCTCGATGACTTTGTATTCCAGGTGTCCGCCGCCGATGGTGTCGTAGGTGTCGCCGCCGGTGATCACCATTTTGCTGGCGGGCTCCCGCGGTACAGAGCCGGTTACGCCCAGTACGGTGACCAGTACGTAAGGTTCGCCACGGTTTTCACAGTCGGCTACGGCCTTGTGCCACGGGAGTTGCTGCATCATGCGGGCTCGCCCTCCTGCGCTTTTTGCGCGGCCTGCTCTGTGGATAACTCTGCCGCCTGGGCCTCCACCCACTGCTGGGTACGGGTGATGGCGCCGAGTACCCGTTCCGGGGTGGCCGGGGTGTCCAGCGGGGTGCTGTGACGGTAGTCGGCAATACTGGCGATGGCATCACGCAGGGCAGACCAGACCGCCATGCCGAGCATGAAGGGCGGTTCGCCCACGGCTTTGGAGCGGAACACGGTGGCCTCTTTGTTGGGGCTGTTTTCCAGCAGCGTCACCCGGAAATCCAGCGGCGCGTCGGATACTGCCGGGATCTTGTAGGTGGCGGGGCCGTTACTGAGCAGGCGGCCATCGTCGGCGTAGACTAGCTCTTCGGTGGTCAGCCAGCCCGCGCCCTGCACAAAAGCCCCTTCGATCTGGCCGATGTCGATGGCCGGGTTCAGGGACTGGCCCACGTCGTGGAGGATGTCTGTGCGCAGTATCCGGTATTCCCCGGTGAGGGTGTCGACGATCACTTCCGAGCAGGCGGCGCCGTTGGCGTAGTAATAGAAGGGACGGCCGGTTCCGGTGTTGCGGTCGTAGTGGATTTTCGGGGTCTGGTAATAGCCGCTGGAAAACAGCGGGATACGCGCGGTGTAGGCGCCCTGTACAAACTCGGCCCAATCCACTGCGTGCTCGCCGGCGATTACCTGGTTGTTGGCGAAGCGCACTTCGCTCTCCGGCACACCGAATTTTTTCGCGGCGTACTCGGCCAGGTTGGCTTTGATTTTTTCGCAGGCGTCCAGCGCCGCCATGCCGTTCAGGTCGGAACCGGAAGAGGCGGCAGTGGGGGAGGTGTTGGGTACCTTGTCGGTGCGGGTGGAGGTGACCTTGATCTTGTCGAGATCCACCTGGAAGGCGGCCGCTACGACCTGTGCCACCTTGATGTAGAGGCCCTGTCCCATCTCGGTGCCGCCGTGGTTCACCAGGATGCTGCCATCGGTGTAGATATGCACCAGGGCACCGGCCTGGTTGAGGTGCTGTACGGTAAAGGAAATACCGAATTTCACCGGGGTGAGGGAAATGCCGCGTTTGAGTACCGGGTTGTCGCTGTTGAAGCGTTTGATTTCCTCGCGGCGCTGGCGGTAATCGGCGCTCGCTTCCAGCTTTTCGATCAGGTCGCCCAGCACGTGCTGTTCCACTACCTGTCCGTAGTGGGTGGTATCGCGGCCGGGGCGATAGAGATTGCGCTTGCGCACATCCAGCGGGTCCAGGTTGAGATGGCGGGCGATGTCGTCCATGGCCATTTCAATGGTCATCATCCCCTGGGGGCCACCGAAACCGCGAAAGGCGGTGTTGGAAACTGTGTGGGTTTTGCAGCGGTGGCCAAGCACACGGGCCGGACCGAGACTGTAGGCATTGTCCGAGTGGAACATGGCGCGGTCGACAATCGCATCGGACAGGTCCGGTGAATAACCACAGCGACCGGCAACCATGATGTCCGCGCCCTGCAACACGCCGTCGTCGTCAAAACCGAGGTCGTAGGTGTTGTAAAAATCGTGGCGCTTGCCGGTCTGCACCATGTCATCGTAACGGGCGAGGCGGTATTTCACCGCGCGTCCTGTGTGGCGGGCGAGCAGGGCGGCCACGCAGGCCAGCGGTGCCGCCTGGGTTTCTTTGCCGCCGAAGCCGCCACCCATGCGGCGCACTTCTACGGTGACTTCGTGAATCGGCAGGTTCAGTACTTCGGCGACCAGGGTCTGCACTTCCGAGGGATGCTGGCTGGAGGTGTGCACATGCACGCCGGCATCTTCGGTGGGTTCTACCAGGCATGCCTGTCCCTCGAGATAAAAGTGCTCCTGACCGCCCACATTGATTTCGCCCTGGAGGCGATGGGGCGCTTCGTTCAGGGCTTTTTCGTAGTCGCCACGCTGTTGGGTGTGGTCCGGGCGCACAAAAATCTGTTTCTTCAATGCGTCGTGCACAGTAACCGCGTGATCCAGTGGTTCGTATTCCACTTTTGCCAGACGCGCGGCCTGGCGCGCTGCGCGCAGGCTGGTGGCGGCGACCGCAAACAATGGTTGGCCCACGTGCTCCACCAGGCCATTGGCGAGCACCGGGTCGCCGGGGAACACCGGGCCTATATCGATATGCCCGGGCACGTCGTCGACGGTGAGCACGGCGACCACACCGGGATAGGCGCGTACCGCGGACAGGTCCATGGATTTGATGTTGGCGTGGGCGTGACTGCTCTGGCCCACCGCTGCGTGCAGCAAGCCTTCCGGTTCCGGCAGGTCGTCGATATAGCGCGCTTCACCGCGCACGTGTTTCCAGGCGCTGTCGTGCATGGCGGAATTGCCGGCGACGCCGCGGGCGGAATTGGTTCGATCTTTTGCGCTGTCTTCTGTGTTGGAAACGTCTGGGAGTTTACGCATATTCGCTCACCATCAATGGTTTGTGATTATTGTCCGCGTGGTGTTTGACGGGTTTGAAGTCGCTGCGGGCAGAATCCAAAAGAGCGCGGCGGATCAGGTTGCCGGCCACCTGCTGGCGGTATTCCGCGGAGGCGCGCACATCGGTCATGGGGGAGAAGTCCTCGGCGAGGGCGCTCACGGCGCGCGCGACAGCGCTTAAATTCCAGGGCTTTCCGCGCAGTTCCAACTCGGCGTTCAGTGCGCGCTTGGGAATGGCGGCCATGCCGCCAAAGGCCAGGCGGCAGTCTTCCACAATGGCGCCGTCGAGCTTGAACCAGAAGGCGCCCAGCACCGCAGAAATATCGTCGTCCAGGCGTTTGGAAATTTTGTAGATCAGCAGTTGCTCGTCGGCCTGGGATTCCGGAATCCATACACCGCGAATGAATTCATTCGCGCGCAGGTCGGTTTTTTTGTAATCGTGGAAAAAGTCCTCGATCGGCAGTCGGCGCACGCCGTCTGCGCTATCCAGTTCCAGTTCGGCGCCGAGGGCGATCAGTGCCGGCGGCATGTCGCCGATGGGGGAGGCGTTGCCGATGTTGCCGCCGAGGGTGCCGCGGTTACGAATCTGTTTGGAACCGAGGCGCTCAAGCATGGTGTGGAAATGTGGCCAGCGACTTGCCAGCGCCTGCTCGACCGCGCGGTAACTGGCGGCGGCGCCCAGGTAGAGGCCGTCGGCTTCTTCACGGATTTCCTGTAGCTCCGGGATATTGTTGATCGCGATAACGTGGTCGAGGTCGCGCAGGAACTGGGTGATTTCCAGGGACAGGTCGGTACCGCCGGCAATCAGACGCGCCTGGGGATATTCCGCGCGCAGTTGGCGCAGTTGCTCGAGGCTGGCGGGCGCGTCGTAGCGACGACCGGACTCGCTGCTTACCGATATGGAATTGTCCTGCACCTGCTTGAGCTCGGCGATCATTTCCGGGTTTTGCAGCCAGGCCGGGCCGCGCAGGTCGATTTCGTTTTGCGTGGAACCCTGCCCGGTCCCATCGACAGGCTCCCAGGATTGCACCGCCGCCTTGCGACCGGCCTCGACGATCGGCCGGTAACCGGTACAGCGGCAGAGGTTGCCGCCGAGGGATTCCATCAGTGCCGCGTCATCCGCAGTGGTGCCGGCGGCGCGGCTTTCGGTGTGCAGCGCAAACAGGGACATGATGATGCCCGGGGTGCAGAAGCCGCACTGGGCGCCGTGGCATTCCACCATTTCTTTCTGCACCGGGTGCGCGGGCTCGCTCTGCAGGCCGTCCACGGTAATCAGGTGCTTGCCGTGCAAGCTGCCCACCAGCGCAATACAACTGTTGACGCTGTCGTAGCGCAGCCGATCACCGACGTTTGTTGATGTCTGGCCGGAGGACTTGGTGGGCTCAACGGAGCCGATGGCCACGGTACAGGCGCCACAGTCGCCGGAGGCACAGCCTTCTTTGGTACCGGTGAGACGCGCTTCGGTGCGCAGCCATTCCAGCACGGTGAGGTTGGGGTCGACGCTCGCCAGCTGCTGATGCCGACCATTCAGATAGAACTCGATCACTGTTTTCCCCGCATTTTCTTGGATTGCTTATTGATTTTGCGATGGTGGATTCCGGGCCTGTGGATAACAGGCTCCGGCGGTTTTCTCTCTTCACACGCGTTTCACGCCGTCGCCCGGTTATGGCTCCCAATAGCCGGACGAGTATTTGTTTTACAATTTCCTGACCAAGTGGACAAGTAAAAATTTTGTTTGAATGGTCAGGTTTTTATCGGTTCTTAGCGCCAGGCAGCATGAAACCTGATCATCCGGTCGAAAAATATTTGGCGACCAGAATGCGGCTATGGGTGTTCGTTTCTTCTGCAGATGTCGGCGGAGGGAGGCAAGGCGAGAAGAGGTGGTGTAGCACGGCAGGTGATGAGAGCCGCCTGCCGGCGGCCAGAGGCGGGGAAATTGTTGGAAATCGGCGAGTATCCACCGGATGAGGCCAGCTCACCGCGGGTTTTGCCTGACTCTGGCTGTTAAGCTATTGTCGAACGCTTGTCGAAAACGATCTGACCAAAACAATCACAAGAATCTTATGCCCCGCCAGAAATCCACCGAAACCGACGATCTCGCTCGCGCCCTGGAAATGGCCCCCGAGGCTGAAGGCGCCTCTAAACCCGGCCGCAAAAAACGCCCGGGCAAGATTCGCGTCCGCAATCGCGAGCTGATCCTGTCCGCGGCGGAGGAAGAGTTCGCCCAGAATGGCTTCCGCGGTACCACCATCCAGCGCATTGCCGAGCGCGCGGAACTTCCCAAGTCCAACGTGCTTTACTACTTCAGTAACAAGGAGCGTATCTACACCGCGCTGTTCGACACCATCACCGGGCGCTGGAACGCGATGCTGGAGTCGATCAAACCGGAAGACGACCCGGCCATGACCCTGGCGCGCTTCATCAAGGCCAAGGTGGAAATGTCGCGCACCCATCCGCTGGCCTCGCGCCTGTTTGCGATGGAGGTGATTCAAGGCGCACCGGTGCTGAAAGAGCACCTGCGCACCAGTATGCGCGACTGGGTGCGGGACCGTTCCGGGGTAATGCAGCAGTGGATCGACGAGGGGCGTATGGCGCCGGTGGACCCGGTGCAGCTGATTCTGCTGATCTGGTCTTCTACCCAGCACTACGCGGATTTCCAGACCCAGATCCTCATGATCGAAAACAAGGCGGAATACACCCGCGAGGATTTTGATCACGCGGCGAAGTTTTTGATCGACGTGGTCTTGCGGGGATGCGGGCTGGAGGTGCCTGACTTTGACTCGGTGGTTGTGGATCTCGAGCTTAATGCGTAGCTTTCTGACCATTTGATCAGGTTTTTGTTGACGCCACTGGTGTCACTGGTTTAATTTTTTCCGGCCTGCGGAGGGGAGAGACCGTGGGCGACGATAAAATAATTGCCAGATGAGAGTTACCATGTCCCAACGCAAAGCCTTCCGATCCGCCATTCTCCACAGCATCGCTGACCCGCGGGAGGTCGGGATCGAGGCTTCCTATGAGTACTTTGAAGACGGCCTGCTGGTGGTCGAGGACGGCAAAGTTCTTGAAGTCGGCCCCGCAGAGCAGCTTCTGGGCAGGTTCCCGGATGCGGCGCTGACGGAATACACCGACACCCTGATTACCTCCGGCTTTATCGATACCCATATCCACTACCCCCAGGTCGACATCATAGGCGCCTACGGGGAGCAGCTGCTGCAGTGGCTGGAAACCTATACCTTTCCCGCCGAGCGCAAATTCGAAGACCCGGCGCACGCCAGCAGCCGCGCGCAACTGTTCCTCAATGAACTGCTGCGCAACGGCACCACCACCGCGCTGGTATTCGGTACCGTGCACAAGCAATCCATTGACGCCTTCTTCACCGAAGCGGACAAGCTCAATCTGCGCATGATTGCCGGCAAGGTGATGATGGATCGCAATGCGCCGGAATACCTCTGCGATACCCCGGAAACGGCCTACCGCGACAGCAAAGAGCTGATCGAACGTTGGCACGGTAAGGGCCGCCTGCACTATGCCGTTACCCCGCGCTTTGCGCCCACCAGCACCCCCGAGCAGCTGGCCCTGGCTGGCAGGCTGTTGCAGGAATATCCCGGTCTCTACATGCATACCCATATCTCCGAGAACAAACAGGAGATCGAGTGGGTGCGGGAGCTGTTCCCCGAGCGCAAGGGTTACCTCGATGTGTACGACCACCACGGCCTCATCGGCGAGCGCTCGGTATTTGCCCACGGCGTGCATTTGTGTGATGAGGAGTGCCAGCGCCTGGGTGAGACCGGCTCCGCGGTTTCCTTTTGCCCCACCTCAAACCTGTTTCTTGGCAGTGGCCTGCTGGATCTGGACAAGCTGGAAGAGCACGGCGTGCGGGTGGGGCTGGGCACCGATGTGGGGGCGGGGACCAGCTTCTCGCAGCTGCAGAGCCTGAACGAGGCATACAAAGTACTGCAGCTGCAGGGCAAAAAACTCGACCCCTTCAAGGCGCTGTATCTCGCCACACTGGGGGGGGCACGCTCCCTGTATTTGGATGACCGTATCGGCAACCTGCAGCCGGGCAAGGATGCGGATTTTGTGGTGCTAGATTACAACGCCACACCACTGATCGGCCATCGCATTGGGCAGGCCGGCAGCCTGATGGAAAAGCTGTTTGCGCTGATGATCCTCGGGGACGATCGCGCGGTGAAGGCAACCTACGCCGCGGGTGTTTGCCGGCATCAGAAATGATTTTTAAGTCACTTGTTTAACGTTTTGTTGTTCATGTCTGGGGGCCTTGTGCCCCCTTTTTTGTATTCTCTTTTTCTGCTCTCTATTTGTGCCCCGGGTATTTGCCGGGCGGCGAGCCCTTGGTCTGGCGTCCGATTTTCCCTGCCGCCGGTTTTCTGTATCGACTATCTCGGCAACCCTTCTATTTTGCGGGTGGCGGTTGAAATTTGACCGCATTATTTCGAGATAGTCATCCCTTTAATTTCTGGTAAGTGGTGACACTTTTATTGAAAAGCCATAGGTTAAATTACGTATATTCGGGTTCTGACAGGATGATGTACCCTCTCTGAAAATGTTGTTGCAATCGTTGTATACAGGATTATTATCAATTCAGGCCTTGCTTCTTGACCTTTAAGTCAAAATTTTTTGTTTAAAAATGGCAGAAAGGCATAAAGAAGGCGCAGGAAAGGCGGGCCAAGCCAGCACCTACCTGAGACAGAAGTTCGCTCTCTGGTAATAAACAACAATAATGAGAGGATCACCTGTGGAAACACTAAAACAGGATCAGCATGTACTCCGTGAAACGGAGTCTTCAGTGACTCCAGAGAGCACCGGTCTAATGGACCGGATTTTCAAACTGAGCGAACACAAAACCACGGTAAAGACCGAATTGGTCGCCGGTCTTACAACCTTCTTTACCATGGCGTATGTGATTTTCGTAAACCCCAACATCATGGCCGCGGCCGGTGTGGATCACGGGGCGGCATTTGTTGCTACCTGTATCGGCGCTGCGCTGGCGTGTTTCCTGATGGGGCTCTACGCCAACTGGCCGGTGGGACTGGCTCCGGGCATGGGGCTCAATGCGTTTTTCACCTACACCGTTGTCGGTGAAATGGGATACAGCTGGCAGATAGCGCTGGGCGCCGTATTTATCTCCGGCGTGCTGTTTATGATCATGAGTCTGTCGCGGATCCGTGAGTGGCTGCTGAACAGTATCCCTCTCAGCCTGCGCTTCGCCATGGGTGCCGGTGTGGGCCTCTTCCTGGGGCTGATCGGCCTGAAAACTGCGGGCATCGTGGTTGCCAACCCGGCTACCCTGCTGTCCATGGGCAGTTTCAGTAACCCTTCCGCACTGCTCGCTGCACTCTGCTTTCTGCTGATTGCGATTCTCAGCTACCGCAAAATGTTCGGCGCCATCCTGTTCAGCATGCTGGGCGTGACCGCGCTGGGCTGGATGTTTGGCCTGGTGGAATATCAGGGGCTGGTTTCAGCGCCGCCGAGCCTGGCGCCCACCTGGATGGCAATGGATATTGCCGGCGCCCTGAATGTCGGCATGATCAGCGTGATCCTCGCCTTCCTGTTTGTGAATATGTTCGATACCGCCGGCACCCTGATGGGGGTGGCGCACCGCGCCCACCTTGTCGATGACGATGGCCGTATCAAAAATCTTTCGCGCGCCCTTAAGGCCGATTCTTCCTCCAGCGTAATGGGTGCCTTTTTCGGCTGCCCACCGGTGACCAGCTACGTGGAAAGTGCATCCGGCGTTGCCGCCGGCGGTCGCACCGGACTGACAGCCGTCACCGTCGGTGCGCTGTTTCTGCTGGCCATGTTCTTCGCGCCGCTGGCGGGAATGATTCCGGCGTACGCCACCGCAGGTGCGCTGATCTATGTGGCCATGTTGATGATGGGTGGCATGGCGCATATCAACTGGAAAGATCACACCGATACCATCCCGGCCATCGTTACCGTGGTGATGATGCCGCTGACCTTCTCCATCGCCAATGGCATCGCACTGGGCTTCCTGACCTACACCGCCATGAAGCTGTTTACCGGCCAGCACGAAAAAGTGTCCGTGAGCCTGTATGTGCTGAGCGCCATTTTTATCGCCAAGTTTGCGTTCCTGTAAGCCGCATTTCTCCAAGGCGAAACGCTAAGCAAAAAATTGCGATCCAGAAATGACTCACCGCCGGGGTGCTGATTACGCACCCCGGTCCGGGTGAGGTGTGTCTGGGAAATGCGCATTCAAGGGCCGTGAAGAGCCTGCCCCAAGGGTTGTTGGAAGTTTGTGGTCGACAGCCAGGCAAACGAAGCACGCGCTGCGTGCACAATAAAAATAACCTGAGAGAATGAGTTGTGAAATCAATCAATAAAATCCTGATGACTTCCGCCCTGGCTGCGGCCATCGCGCCCGCCGCTCATGCGGAGCGTTTTTTCGGCTCCTCCAGTGTGTCTGTTCTGCACAGTGGCCAATATGAAACCTTTGGCGACCGGCAGGAGGATGCCACCGTTTTCACTTTTGAAAATGTGGCAGCGAACAACTGGGGTGACAGTTTCTTCTTCCTCGATCGCTACCAGGTGGAAGATGAAGACACCGGCGCTAACGATACTTACGGCGAATTCGCACCGCGGGTAAGCCTGGGATGGTTGACCGGCAACGAGCTGAAGCTTGGACCGGTAAAAGATATTTTGCTGGCGGGAACTTACGAATTCGGCGGCGGTGCCGATGCGGATAACTATCTTGCGGGCGTTGGTGTCAGCTGGGACCTTCCTGGTGTCCAGTATTTCAATACCAACTTCTACTATGTGGATAACAACACGGCGTTTGACAACCCGAATGACTGGCAGATGACGGTAACCTGGGGCGCGCCCTTTGAAATTGGCTCGGCCAAGTTACTGTTTGACGGTTTCGCGGACTATTCTTCCGGTGTCGGTGGTGCCCAGGCGGCGGAAACCCATATCAACCCGCAGCTGACGCTGGACATCGGTAGCCTGACGGATAACCCCGGCGTTATGTACGCGGGTATTGAGTATTCCTACTGGCGCAACAAATTTGGTACCCGTGCCATTGATACCGAGAATGCGGTGAGTGCGTTGGTGAAGTTTTACTTCTAACTTGTGAATTCTCGCGATAAAAAATGCCCGGGCAGTGATGCTCGGGCATTTTTTTGTTAGGGGTTTGAAGCTGGTTTGGTGGCGGTGGAGTACTGGGTGTAGGTTTTCGAAACCGCTGTGAATACATCCCTGTACGCTGCGTCAGCGACGTCCCTGTCGCTGACGCTTTCGAACACCTACACCCAGCACTCCACCTTAAATTCAGAGACCTTTACTTCGTAGCGCCGAATTACTTGGCGCGGTCGACGAGCCGTAGACGGGCAATCTTGTTGATCTGCTCGATTGCGGTTTTGCGTTCTTCTTCAATGCTGTTTTTCAGGCGTACTTCGAACGCATCGAGAATCAGGAAGCGGTTACTGCCTTTCACCGCCATGATGAAGGGGAACTGGAAGCGGTCTTTGTAGGCATTGTTCAGTTGTTCGAAACGCGCCAGTTCTTCTGGTGTGCACTGATCCAAGCCGACGCCGGCCTGCTCTTTGGTGGAGTCGTCGGTCAGCTCGCCGGCCAACGCCGCTTTGCCTGCCAAATCCGGGTGGGCACAAATCACGCCCATCTGCTCTTCTTCTGTGGCCCCCCAAAGCTCCTGCGCCATCGCCTCCGCCAATACCAGCGGATCGGAGTGATCTTCTGAAAGCCCTTTGTCCCACGCTCTCTGCGCAACCCAGGGGGAGTGTTCGTAGATATCCCCAAACCGCGCAACAAAATCCTCACGGCGCTGGGTGGCCGGCGCTGGCGCCAGGCGATTTGCAGTAATGGTTGCGGTCATCGTTCTCTCTCCTGATCCTGCTAGATTAATGTATTCACTTACAAAAACAAATTGTATACACAAAGTGTTTGAATATGTATCCATATTTGGTGTAAAAATAAATCCACAACATACAGCAGCACTCGGAGTCCTCTTTATAGACCGGGTGCTGAAAGCATCTGCGAGATTGGAAGAACACAGGAGAAAACGATGGGACGTCTCACTACCCATGTGCTGGATACCGCCCTGGGATTGCCGGGGCAGGGGATTCGGGTGGAGGTCTACCGGCTGAACGGCGGAAACCGCACTTGGATCAAGGAAGTGGTCACCAATGACGACGGCCGCTGCGATGGCCCGATTCTGGAAGGTAATGACTTCGCCATCGGCGAATACGAGCTGGTATTCCACGCCGGTGACTACCTGCGCCGCCAGGGCAACAAAAATGGCGAGCCGCGTTTTCTGGATGTGATTCCGCTGCGCTTTGGCGTGGCCGATGCCTCGCAGCATTACCACGTGCCGCTGCTGGTATCGCCTTACAGCTATTCCACTTACCGGGGAAGCTGATCTTACGGTAATTAACATCTGAGGTTGCTCGGAGTCAGGCCTCAGATGCGAAGGGAGGGAACCGGGTGCGGCTTTTCAGGAGCGTCGCAAACAGGATGTTTGCGCCGCAGCGCCCAGGGATGGGTTCACAGCGGTCCTGAAAAGCCGTACCCGGTTCCCTCCCGCCACAGGACCCGCTGATACGGAGAAAGGTGGGCCCGCGAGGTGGGAGAATTAGTTTTCCTGCTTCGAAAAACAATAAGTGAAAAAGAGAACGGGCTATGGAATCTTTTATCCTGGAATTTGCAAACTTTATGCTGCGCTGGCTGCACGTGATTGCCGCCATCGCCTGGATTGGCGAATCAATTTATTTCGTCATGCTCGACAACGGACTGAAAAAGCCGGAAAACGAAGCCTGTCGTAAAAAAGGCGTCTTCGGCGAAATGTGGGCCGTTCACGGCGGCGGTTTCTATCACAACCAGAAATACGCAAACAGCCCGGAAAAACTGCCAGATGACCTCCACTGGTCCTTCTGGAAATCCTATACCACCTGGCTCTCCGGCTTTGCCCTGTTCATATTGCTCTATATGACCAACCCAGCCTTCTACCTCATCAACACCCAAAGTGACTGGGCCTGGGCCGCGGGCCTCAGCGGCTGGCAAGCCAACATCGTCGCCGTCGGTTTCCTTCTCTCCGGCTGGGTGATCTACAACGAACTCTGCAAACGCATCAGCCCCAACATGGAGCGCGACGGAATCTTGAGTATTGCCGTCGGCGTACTGATGGTGGTCGTCGCCTACGTCAGTACCCAACTGTTTGCCGGCCGCGCCGCCTTCCTGATGACCGGTGCCGTCATGGCCACTGCCATGTCCGCCAACGTCTTCTTCTGGATCATCCCCGGCCAGCGCCGCATGGTAAATGCCATGAAAGAAGGCAAAGAACCCAACCCCCTGGATGGCAAGCGCGGTAAACAACGCTCGGTACACAACACCTACTTCACCCTACCGGTAGTACTGCTGATGATCAGCAACCACTACGCCTTCACCTATACACATGAATTTTCCTGGGTGATCATGACGTTGTTCATTTTTGCCGGTGCCCTGATTCGTCAGTTCTTCGTGTTGATGCACGCCGGCCAAATCAAGCCGGGCTACCCCGCGGCCGGAGTGGCTCTGATCATGGTCGCTTTCTGGATTGTTTCACCGCAGGCGGCACCTAACCTGGCCGCGCCGGTAGCGCAGGCGGAGGTGGTTGAAGAGTCGGCGGCTGCAGTCGAAGCACAACTGCAGGGGCAGGGTGAAAAAGCCACTGAAACCGAACTGGCTGCCGAAGAGGCTGATTCTGATGCGGTGGCGGAAGTACGGGAATCCAGCGAAGGCACAGCAGCGGTGGACAGCGCGGCGACTGAGTCCACACAGGCGGAACTTTATACCGTGATGGAGCGCCACTGTACGGCCTGTCACTCCCAGTCCCCGACTCAGCCCGGATTCTCCGCGCCCCCTGCCGGTTTTGCCTTCGATAGCCACGAGCAAATCCAGCAGACCAAAGCCAAAATCCAGGCAGCGGTCGCCAGTGGCTATATGCCTCTGGGTAACATGACTGGAATGAGTGATGAAGAGCGGGCGGTGATTGCGGCTTGGTCCGAGTAGTTTTGAACTCCCCGTGGTGGCGGGCGAGCGTTGTGGTTCTTTTCAAAGTTGGTTTTCACCACACTTGTTTGTATACAATAGGCGGTTTCCAAATCCACAAACGCCAATACAAGCAAGCACAGGAACTTACGGGGAATGCCTGAAGTCACCGCGGACACCGCACCAGCCACCAAGCGCAAACGCCAGGAAGGCACCGAACGCGAGGATGCAATCTACCAGTCCATCAGTGACGCCGTGGTCGAGCATCGCCTCAAGCCGGGCTCCCGCCTGCGCGAAGATGCCTTGTCCGAGGTGTTCGGCGTAAGCCGCACGGGCATTCGCAAAGTATTGCAGCGTTTGGCCATGGAGCAGCTGGTGACCATTGCCCCGCGGCGTGGTGCCAGTGTTGCCCGGCCTTCGGCGGATGAAGCCCGCGAGGTGTTTGCCGCACGCCAGATGATCGAGTGCGGCCTGATGCCGGAGGTGGCGAGCCGGGTAACCAAGTCCGAGATTGCGGAGCTGCGTATGCTGGCGAAACGCGAGGTGGATGCGTTGCGGGATGGCAACAACAGCGTTGCGATTCGCACTTCTTCCGAATTCCACGAGCGCCTCGCGCAAATGTCCGGGAACAAAACCCTGGCGGAATTCGTCGGCCGCCTGTGTTCCCGATCCTCCTTGATTCTCGCGGTTTACGGCAATTCGGCGAGCGACCATATGGGTTGCGAGTCCCACGATCACGATGAGTTGGTGCGTTTGCTGGAAGCTGGCGACGGTGCAGGTGCGTCTCAATTTATGCTGGAACACCTGAAAGCCGTTGAGGGCTCTCTGTCTATCGTGGAGGGCGCTGAAGAGGTGCCGGATCTTTACAGTATTTTCGGTAACTGATTCTTTTCTACGGGCCTGAAGTCCTTTCGGGCCCTTCTTGATCTTCCTTTTCTTAATCTTCCCTCTCTTACATATCCCGTTCTTTCTCTGACTTTTCCCGTCTGATGCTGCGGCCTTTGTCGTAGCTAGTCGCGTGCGCGTAAAAAACTTCACTTAACGCCAATCCAGTGATTGCAAATCCAGTGAACACAATATATCGTTGTCTTGTATACAAAAAGTGTCTACACAAAATAAGTTAATCGTGTATGCACTTGGTTGCCGGAGCGCACTTCGGAAAAACCAGTTGCCAGCGGTAAATAGCAACAGAAAGGAATAACAACCTTGAATTCACTGGATCAGGATCAGGATCAGTACCCCCGCGACCTCATTGGTTACGGCCGCAAGCAGCCCCAGGCCAATTGGCCCGGGCGCGCCAGGATCGCCGTGCAGTTCGTGCTGAACTACGAAGAGGGTGGGGAGAATTGTGTGCTGCACGGGGACAGCCACTCGGAGCGCTTCCTGTCAGAAATCGTCGGCGCAGAAGCCTATGCCGATCGCCATATGAGCATGGAGTCCATTTACGAATACGGCTCACGTGCCGGGGTGTGGCGCATCCTCAACGAATTCGAAAAGCGCGGCCTGCCACTCACCGTGTTTGGTGTCGCCATGGCACTGGAGCGCCACCCGGAACTGGCGCTGGCCTTTAAAGAGCTCGGTCATGAAATCGCCTGTCACGGCCTGCGATGGATTCACTATCAGGGCGTGCCGGAAAACATCGAGCGCGAGCATATGCGTCGCGCCATCGAAATCTTCCAGAAGCTGTACGGTGAAAAACCCCTCGGCTGGTACACCGGGCGCGACAGCCCCAATACCCGCCGCTTGCTGCTGGACGAAGGTTGCTTCCTCTACGACAGCGACAACTATGGCGACGATCTGCCGTTCTGGTCGCAATCCCAGGACAGTAGCGGTGAATCCCACAGCCATTTAGTCGTGCCCTACACCCTGGATACCAACGACATGCGTTTTGCCACGCCCCAGGGATTCAATACCGGCGAACATTTTTTTGACTACCTGCGTGACGCTTTTGATGTGCTCTACGCCGAGGGCGAAGACGCACCAAAAATGCTGAGTGTGGGTTTGCACTGCCGGCTGATCGGGCGCCCGGGGCGTTTCCGCGCGCTGCAAAAATTTCTCGATCACATCGAGCAACACGACCGGGTTTGGGTCACCCGCCGTGTGGACATTGCCCGTCACTGGGTAAAACAGCACCCGGCGCCAGGCCCGTCACAGTGGGCAAGTAAGAAACTGGTTTGTAGCAGTTTGGACACAGAGCTAGAAAAATCATGAGCAATTCGAAATTTCCAATGCACACCTACTACGCACCTAAAGGTGGACATCCGCCGCAGACGCAACTGTTGTCAGATCGCGCGGTATTTACCGATGCTTACGCGGTCATTCCCAAGGGCGTAATGCGCGATATCGTCACCAGTTACCTGCCGTTCTGGGAGAAGACCCGCCTGTGGGTGTTGTCCCGTCCGCTGTCTGGATTTGCCGAGACCTTTTCCCAATACATCATGGAAGTACAGTCCGGTGGCGGTAGCGAAAAGCCGGAATCCGATCCCAATGCTGAGGGTGTTCTGTTCGTGGTGGAAGGGGAGCTGACGCTGACCCTGAACGGCGAGCGCTACCGGATGGAAGAGGGGGGTTACGCCTTTATTCCGCCGGGCAGTGATTGGCAGGTACGCAATGAATGTGCCTCTACCCTGCGCTTCCACTGGGTGCGCAAATACTACGAGCGCGTAGATGGCATTGATGTGCCGGAAGCCTTCGTCACCAATGAAAAAGATGTTACGCCCATCGAAATGCCGGAAACCGAAGGTTGCTGGGCAACCACGCGCTTCGTGGATATTGAAGATATTCGCCACGATATGCATGTGAACATCGTTACCTTCCAGCCCGGCGGTGTTATCCCGTTTGCGGAGACCCATGTAATGGAGCATGGCCTCTACGTACTCCAGGGCAAGGCCGCCTACCTGCTGAATAAAGATTGGGTCGAAGTAGAGGCTGGCGATTACATGTGGCTGCGTGCCTTCTGCCCGCAAGCCTGCTACGCCGGTGGCCCGGGTCCTTTCCGTTACCTGCTGTACAAAGACGTAAACCGCCAAATGAAACTCGGCGGATTCGGAGCGCGTTAACGGATTGTCATTACGGGGCCAAAATTCTGGTGACCTAATTATGGTGAGTACAGGGACGTAGGCACCACCCGTTTCAAAATAAAAAATGGAGGAAACCACCATGCTCGAAACTGTACTCGAACTCAAGGCACAACCACTAACCGCAGAAGCCTTCGCGCCCTACGGCGATGTGATCGACAGCCGCACTGCGGATTCGTTTTCGATTAACGGTGGGCGCGCACAGCGCTATCACGACCTGGTGCAGATTGAAACCCTCGGTGAAGAGGCGCGCCCGCTGGTGAGTATTTTTATCAGTGAGCCCGTGGAGCTCCCGCTACATCTGACCTATCTCGAGCGTCACCCGCTGGGCAGCCAGGCCTTTATCCCCATGCACGAAGAGCGCTTCATCATCGTGGTCGCACCCAAGGGGGAAACCATTGATCCGAAGGAAGTGCGTGCATTTATTACTGACGGCCGCCAGGGCGTGAATTACCGCGCAGGGCTGTGGCACGGCGTGCAGTCAGTGATCGAACGCAAGGGCGAGTTCGTGGTGGTGGATCGCGGTGGCAAGGGAAATAACTGCGAGGAATACCCGATGGATGTAACGGTGATTGTTGAAGACGTCGTCGTTGGCGAGGAAGCGCTGGCAACGGTCTGATCCGATAAGAATTGATTTTGAACGCCGGCACTGCCGGTTCAGGAAGAAAGAATAACCAAGCAATTTCTGAAGTAGCGACTTCAGTGGGAGAAAACTATGGCTCGCATGACAGCTGCCGAAGCCGCGGTTCACGTTTTGAGAAAAGAAGGCATTGATGTTGCCTTCGGCGTGCCCGGTGCCGCAATCAACCCTTTCTACTCCGCCATGCGCAAAGTGGGCGGTATTGACCACACTCTGGCGCGTCACGTGGAAGGCGCCTCGCATATGGCCGAGGGTTACACCCGTACCAAGGCTGGCAATATCGGTGTGTGTATCGGTACCTCCGGCCCGGCGGGCACCGACATGATTACCGGCCTGTACTCTGCCAGTGCGGACTCCATTCCGATCCTGTGCATTACCGGCCAGGCGCCGGTAGCCAAGTTGCACAAAGAAGATTTCCAGGCGGTAGACATCAAGGCAATCGCCGGCCCCGTTACCAAATGGGCGATCACCGTACTGGAGGCGGCCCAGGTGCCCCGCGCATTCCAGCAGGCATTTCACCTGATGCGCAGCGCTCGTCCGGGTCCGGTTCTGATCGACCTGCCCATCGATGTACAGATGACCGAAATTGAATTCGATCCGGATACCTACGAGCCGCTGCCTGCCTACAAGCCCAGCGCCAGTCGCGCCCAGGCTGAAAAAGCGCTGGCCATGCTCAATGCTGCGGACAAGCCGCTGCTGGTTGCCGGCGGTGGTGTCATCAATGCGGACGCCAGCCACCTGCTGACCGAGTTTGCGGAAATCACCGGGGTGCCTGTTATTCCCACGCTGATGGGCTGGGGCACCATTCCCGATGATCACCCGCTGATGGCGGGCATGGTGGGCTTGCAGACATCCCACCGTTACGGCAACGCCACCATGCTGGCTTCCGACTTTGTGATGGGGATCGGTAACCGCTGGGCCAACCGCCACACTGGCAATGTCGACACCTACACCAAGGGTCGCAAGTTCGTACACGTGGATATCGAGCCAACGCAGATCGGTCGTATTTTTGGCCCGGATTACGGCATCGTCTCCGACGCCAAAGCCGCGCTGGAATTGTTTATCGAAATCGCCAGTGAGTGGAAAGCCGCCGGTCGCCTGAAAGATCGCTCTGCCTGGGCGGAAGAGTGTCAGGAACGCAAACGCACGCTGTTGCGCAAGACGCACTTCGATAATGTGCCGGTGAAACCGCAGCGCGTGTATGAAGAAATGAACAAGGTGTTTGGTAAAAACGCCCGCTACGTTTCCACCATCGGCCTTTCACAGATTGCCGGTGCCCAGTTCCTGCACGTGTACAAGCCGCGCCACTGGATCAACTGCGGTCAGGCTGGCCCGCTGGGCTGGACAGTGCCCGCGGCACTGGGTGTGGCCAAGGCGGACCCGACTGCCGAGGTAGTTGCACTTTCCGGCGACTACGACTTCCAGTTCATGGTGGAAGAGCTCGCGGCCGGTGCCCAGTTCAAGCTGCCGTACATCCACGTACTGGTAAACAACTCTTATCTCGGTCTTATCCGTCAGGCCCAGCGCGGTTTTGATATGGATTACTGCGTGCAGTTGAGTTTTGAAAATATCAACTGTCCGGAAATTAACGACTACGGTGTGGATCACGTTTCCGTGGTTGAAGGCCTTGGCTGTAAAGCCATCCGGGTTACCCACCCGGACGACATAGCCCCGGCACTGGAGCAGGCGCGCGAGCTGATGAAGCAACACGGTGTACCGGTTGTGGTTGAGGTAATCCTGGAGCGTGTGACCAATATCTCCATGGGCGTAGACCTGGACGGCGTCAATGAATTTGAAGCGCTGGCGGAAGAGGGCGGCGACGCGCCGACTTCCATTGCAGCACTGACCTGAGAAGCTACAGAACTGGATTAATTACAGGAGAAGCAAAATGCCAAAATTTACTGCCAACCTGAGTATGTTGTTTACCGAAGTCGATTTTCTCGACCGGTTTAAGGCGGCGGCGGACGCGGGCTTTAAAGGGGTGGAATATCTGTTTCCTTACGACTACAGCGCGCAGGAAATCAAGCAGCGCCTGGACGAAAACGGTTTGACCCAGGTGCTACACAACTTGCCCGCGGGTGACTGGGCCGCAGGTGAGCGCGGTATCGCCTGTCACCCGGATCGGGTGGATGAGTTCCGTGCGGGTGTCGCCAAGGCAATTGAGTACGCCACGGCGTTGGGCTGCAAACAGGTCAACTGCCTCGCGGGTATCGTACCTGCGGGCGTTTCTAAAGAAGAGGCACGCCAGACATTTATCCAGAATCTGCGTTTTGCCGCAGACAACCTGGGAGCCGCAGGAATCCTGTTGATCGCGGAACCGATTAATACCCGTGACATCCCCGGATTTTTCCTCAACCGCACCGAGCAGGCGCTGGAGATCTTTGACGAGGTCGGCAGCCACAACCTCAAGCTGCAATACGATATTTACCACATGCAAATCATGGAGGGCGACCTCGCGCCCACTATCGAAAAGCATATCGACAGCATCGCGCACGTGCAGCTCGCGGATAACCCCGGCCGGCACGAGCCGGGTACCGGTGAAATCAATTATCCGTTCCTGTTCCAACATCTGGACAAGCTGGGTTACCAAGGCTGGATCGGTTGTGAATACAAACCGAAAACCACCACGTTGGAAGGTTTGGGCTGGCTGGATAGCGCGCATTCTTGAAGTTACAGGTTCTGTGCGGGGTTGGTGGCGATGCGGCTTCCCGGGACACGCCGTAAACCCATCCCTGGGGGCTCGGCTGCGGCCGTCCTGGCCGCAGACGGTCCCGGAAAGCCGCCTCGCCACCAACCTGCAAACTGCAGTGGTAACCCAGAAGAATAAACTGAGAAAATTTGGAGAGAGAAAATGAGCAAGATCGGATTTATCGGACTCGGCATCATGGGCCGCCCAATGGCTGGCCACCTGCTGGACGCGGGGCACGAACTGTTCACCAACGACCGCGGTCGCACGCTGGATACCACCTTGGCTGACAAAGGCATGCAGGTTGTGGCCAGTCCCAAAGCGGTGGCGGAGAACTGCGAAATCATCATCACCATGGTGCCGGATACCCCGGACGTGGAAGCCGTACTGTTCGGTGAAAATGGTGTGGTCGAAGGTCTGCAGCCCGGTGCTCTGGTCATCGACATGAGCTCCATTGCCCCGGTGCCAACTCAGGAATTTGCCAAGCGCATCGCCAAGGCCGGCGGTGAATTTGTGGATGCACCGGTATCCGGTGGTGAAGGTGGCGCGATCAACGCCGCACTGACCATCATGGTCGGCGCCACCGAAGAAGGCTTCGTCCGCGCACAGCCGATCCTGGAAGTGATGGGCAAGACCATCACCCACATTGGCCCGCAGGGTGCCGGCCAGACCTGTAAAGTCGCCAACCAGATCATTGTGGCACTGACCATTGAAGCTGTATCCGAAGGTCTGCTGTTCGCCTCCCGCGCTGGCGCCGATGTAGCCAAAGTACGCGAAGCCCTGCTCGGTGGCCTGGCCTCATCCAAAATCCTGGACGTGCACGGCGAGCGCATGATCAAACGCACCTTCGATCCGGGCTTCCGCATCCGTTTGCACCAGAAAGATCTCAACCTGGCCCTGGAAAGCGCACGCGCCTTCAACCTCAGCCTACCGGGTACCGCCAACGCCCAGCAATTGTTCCAGGCCTGCGCAGCCAACGGCGGCGCCGACTGGGACCACGCCGGCATCGTCCGCGCACTGGAAAAACTGGCGGATCACGAGATCGGCCAGTAACCGTGACCGATAGCTAACGAACCCAGTGTTTCCGCTGGCAATGGAGAATCGCCGTTGCCAGCGGCTTTTTCCGGAACTGTTTTTGCATTGCTTCTTCCTGACGCGTGCAAAACAGGCTGGATAAGGGAGGCGTGTCCACGGACTCCCCAGTAAGGCTCTTCTCCGTGAGCCACACTGTCGGACACGTTTCCCTTATCCGGCTTGAAGGTCCAATGGCCTTGAGGTGGCGCTACACTGTCGACGGGTGAATCGCTTACGAAGTAATAGATGTGAAGTGAAGGCGGAGTGCTGGGTGAAAGGTTTCAGGAGCGTCGCAAACAGGACGTTTGCGCCGCAGCGCCCAGGGATGGGTCTACAGCGGTCCTGAAACCTTTCACCCAGTGCTTCGCCGCCAACGAGCCTGCTTTAGAAGACCCGGACCATCCGATATGTCGCAAATAACAATGACGAGGATTTCGCCGATGAACAAACTGCCCGAACTTCAGTCCCTCAATCGCCCGGCGGACTACACGGCCTGGTTGCGTGGCCTGGCTGAAATTGCCATCTCCAGCGTCCATCCGGAAACCCTGCTGCCCTCACGCCTGCCCGAACCGCCCACCGGCCGCACCATAGTCATCGGTGCCGGCAAAGCCGCCGCCGCCATGGCCGCCGCCCTCGAAAAAGCCTGGGCCAAAAAATACATGCGCTCGGAGATCGAAGGCCTCGTCGTCACCCGCTACGAACACGGCGCCAACTGCAAAAAAATCGAAGTCCTCGAAGCCTCCCATCCCATGCCCGACAACATGGGAGAAATTGCCGCCAAACGGATGCTCGCCGCCGTCAAAGACCTCGGCAAAAACGATCTCGTCATCGCGCTCATATCCGGTGGTGGCTCCGCGCTGATGACACTGCCGGCACCGGGCCTGACCCTCGCCCAGAAGCAGGCCATCAACAAAGCCCTGTTGCGCTGTGGCGCGCCGATTCGGGAAATCAATACCGTGCGCCGGCACCTCTCCGCGATCAAGGGCGGCCGACTCGCCGCTGCTGCACACCCCGCGCGCGTCGTCACCTACCTGATTTCCGACGTGCCCGGCGACGACCCGACCCTGATCGCCTCAGGGCCGACATTGCCCGACACCTCCACTCCGGAAGATGCTCTGGAAATCCTGCAGCGTTACAACATCGAAATTGATGACGCCGTGCGCGCGCATCTGAAAAGCGGGAAGAAAGCCCCCAAGCTGGGCGACAAGGATTTCTCCCGTGACACCGCCCGTGTACTGGCCAAGGCCAGTGACGCACTGGATGCCGCCAGCGATGCGGCCATCAGCACCGGTGTCGATGTACGTGTACTCGGCGACAACCTCGAAGGTGAGGCGCGGGAGCTGGGGCGTGAGCACGCGCAGCTGGCACTGCGTGCACAGCGGGAAATTACCCATCCATTGCTGATACTGTCTGGCGGGGAAACCAGCGTTACCGTTACCGGTAATGGCCGTGGTGGACGCAATGTGGAGTATTTACTGGGCCTGTTTACAGCCCTCGGCGGTACCTCGGGTATTTACGGCCTCGCGATCGATACCGACGGAATCGATGGCTCCGAAGACAATGCCGGCGCTATATTCTCCCCGGACGACTGGGCGAAGATGCAGGCGCAGGGGTTGACCCCGCGGGAGTACCTGGCCAACAACGATGCCTATAGTTTCTTTGCAGAACTGGAAAACCTGATCGTGACAGGTCCCACGCGCACCAATGTGAATGATTTCCGTGCCATTCTGGTTTTGCCGTCCGCCAAATAAAAAATTGAAGTATCCATAGCGAGGTCTCCATGAGCCAGATTCCAGCCAGCCAGCGCACCGCCAATCCCATCCGGCGAACCAAAATCGTCGCCACCCTGGGCCCCGCCAGCGACAAAACCGGGGTGTTGGAAAAAATGCTCAAGGCCGGCGTGGATGTGGTGCGGCTGAATTTTTCCCACGGCACTGCGGAAGACCACCGTCGTCGCCTGCAGCAGGTACGCGAAATTGCGGATCGCCTTGGGAAAACCGTGGCTGCCCTGGGGGATCTGCAGGGGCCAAAAATTCGTATTGCCCGCTTTCGCGACAATGCCGTCAACCTGCAGGAAGGTCAGCCCTTCGTGCTGGATATGGCACTGGATACTAATGACGGCGATGAAAAGCGGGTGGGATGTGACTACAAGGAACTGATCCACGATGTCTCCGCGGGAGACATGCTGCTGCTGGATGACGGCCGTGTGGTACTGCAGGTGCAAGAGGTGACCGATAGCGAGGTACACACCACGGTCACGGTTGGCGGCCGCCTGTCTAACAACAAAGGTATCAACAAGCAGGGCGGCGGCCTTTCCGCCGCGGCGCTGACCGACAAAGACAAAACCGACCTGAAAACGGCAATCGAAATCGGTGTGGACTATCTCGCCGTCTCCTTTCCTCGCAGCGCCGAAGATATGCGTGAAGCGCGGGCACTGCTCGGTGAAGCCGGCAAGCACATAGGCCTGGTGGCCAAGGTCGAGCGCGCCGAGGCGGTCGAAAATGAGCAGGTACTGGATGAAATCATCGAGGCTTCGGAAGCGGTGATGGTGGCCCGCGGGGACCTCGGTGTGGAAATCGGGGACGCGGCCCTGATCGGTGTGCAGAAGCGCATGATCAAGCGCGCCCGCCAGCTCAATCGTGCGGTCATCACCGCCACCCAGATGTTGGAAACCATGATTACCGCGCCACTACCCACCCGGGCGGAAGTATTCGATGTGGCCAATGCAGTATTGGACGGCACCGATGCAGTAATGCTGTCTGCGGAAACGGCGGCCGGTGACTTTCCGGTGGAAGCGGTGGAAGCCATGCACCGACTGTGCCTGGGCGCCGAACGGGAGCGCTCGGCACAGGAGTCCGGCCACCGTATGCACCAGGGGTTTACCCGCATTGACGAGACCATCTCCCTGTCGGCCATGTACGCCGCCAACCACCTCGCAGGCGTGACCGCGATCGCCTGCATGACCCAGACCGGTTACACACCTTTAATCGCCTCGCGCATCCGTTCCGGCCTGCCGATTGTCGGCCTGGCCCACGATCCGGTGGCACAGCGGCGAATGGCGCTGTATCGCGGGGTTATCTCGGTACTGTTTGAACCCGGCGATCAGGGTGACAGAGAACTGAATCAGCGTGCTTTGAGCGTTTTGAAGGATCGGGGTATCGCACAAGCCGGAGATCAGGTCATTCTGATTCGAGGCGACCTGATGCAGTCCCACGGCGGTACCAATACCCTGAAGATCCTGGAAGTCGCCGGTTGATGGTACGCTCGAGCGTATTTCGTATACACTAGCTGACGACACAAAATAACAATGAATTAGCCGCCACCAGAACAAAGCGCGGCGGTTTGAGAAGTTCGCAGTGCCAGTAATGGTGTCGGCGGCGAAATGGCAGCGGGAAGAGAAGCATGAGCAAGTCCTGGCAGCAGGAGGTGCTGGCGGAGGTCAAGGCGGGGGGCCGCGTGACCGATCAGCAGATTGTGGACAAGATCCGCAAGGCGGTACTGACCCAGCGTCTGCCGCCAAATACCCGTTTGCCAGAGGTGGCACTGGGAGAAATCTTCGGTGTCAGCCGCTCGGTAATCCGCAAGGCACTGACCCGGCTGGATGCCGACCACGTCATTACCCAGGCGCCGAATCAGGTGGCGCGGGTGCGAGCGCCGTCCATCGAGGAAACCCGCGAGACCTTTGCGGCCCGTCGCCTGGTGGAAGGCGAGGTGTGCTCACTGCTGGCGGGTAATATGAAGCCGGTGCAGCTGAAGGCACTGGAGAAACTGGTCCAGGCAGAGTCCGAGGCTCATGCCGACGGCGATGAGCCGGCACGGATTGAGCACTCCCTGGCGATCCACCATATGGTGGCGGATTTGTCGCCGAACCGGGTGCTGGGTAACTTTCTGACGGACCTGATCTTGCGCACCTCCATTGTGATTGCACTGTACAAACGGGAGGGGCTGGCGTCCTGCTACCTGAAAGGCGACCATACGCGCCTGCTGAAAAATTTGCGTTCCGGTGATGGAGAAGGCGCCCGCCAGGCCATCGTCGATCACCTGAACAGCCTGGAAAAATTAATGGACCTGAGTTCCCGGGATACCAGCATCGATTTGATGGCTATTCTTGGACAGAGGGTAGGTTGATCTAACTTTGGTACGAAAAACGCGTTAGTTGTAAACAAATTAAATACACCGAGCCACTCGTTCTAAGTCAATGGATAAGAGCGTGTGGCCGCAGGCAGATCTTCTGCCCGCCAGGGTCGCGAGGGAAACCGAACGGCCTCCCGCATTTGGAAAGGTGATGAGTAAACAAGACATACTGCAAGACGGCCATGGCCGTCGCTTCTACTATCTGCGCCTGTCAGTTACAGACGTCTGCAACTTCCGTTGCGACTACTGCCTGCCTGACGGCTACCAGGCAACGCACAAGCAGCCCGATCTCAGCGTCGCGGAAGCCCGCACCGTCATGGGCGCGTTTGCGCAACTGGGCACCCGCAAGGTACGCCTCAGCGGTGGTGAACCCTCCCTGCGCAAAGACCTCCCCGAGATCATCAGCGCCGCAAAAACCACCCCGGGCATTCGTCGCGTCGCGGTTACCAGCAACGGCTACAAACTCCCGAGCGTCATCGACACCTGGCACCAAAATGGCCTCGACCAGCTGAACATCAGCATCGACAGCCTCGACGCCAGCGAATTCGCCCAGGTCACCGGCCACGACTGCCTCCCTAAAATCCTCACCGGCATCGACCGCGCACTGGAACTGGGAATCCAGACCAAAGTAAACGCTGTGCTCCTGAGTGACGGCGCACAAACCCGACTACAACAATTCCTGCACTGGCTGAAAACCACCCCCGTCACCTTGCGCTTCATCGAACTGATGCAGACCGGCGACAACCGCAATTACTTCGCCAGCAACCACCTGCGCGGCTCGGAAATAGAGCAACAGCTGATTGAAAGCGGCTGGCAGCTGCTGCCAAGAGCCATTGACGCAGGCCCTGCACGGGAATACGTCCACCCGGACTACGCCGGTCGCATCGGTTTAATTACCCCCTACAGCAAAGACTTCTGCAGCAGCTGCAACCGTTTGCGGGTTTCCGCGCAGGGCAAACTGCACCTGTGTTTATTTTCCGATGCCGGACTTGATCTCAGAGACACCATCCGCACCGGCGATGCCGACGCGCTGGCAGAGAAAGTCCGCACCCTGATTGGCAATAAAGAAGTCAGCCACTACCTGCAGCAGGGGAATACCGGCGGTACTCAAAACCTGTCGATCATCGGTGGTTGAACTTCTTCAGCTTACGCAGAACACATATTTAAATTGAAGCTGGAGTGGTAGGGGGCAGCTTTTCAGGATCGTCGGCAACAGGGATGTTGCCGACGAAGCGTACAGGGATGTATTCACAGCGGTCCTGAAAAGCTGCCCCCTAGCGCTCCAGCGCCACATACTTGGAACAGAGCACCTGACAAAGGAAGCTACGGAGCACAATCCCATGGCACACGAGCCGAAAGATAAAAACCAAAAACTGAATATCGCAATCCTCACCGTTTCCGACACCAGAACCGAAGAAAACGACACCTCCGGTAAATACTTGGTAGAAGCCCTGAAGGAAGACGGCCACACCCTCGCCGACAAAGCCATCGTCATCGACGACAAATACCTCCTGCGCGCCAAAGTATCCGCCTGGATCGCCGACCCCGAAATCCACGTCATCATCACCACCGGCGGCACCGGCTTCGCCGGGCGCGACTCCACCCCCGAAGCACTCGCCCCCCTGCTCGAAAAACACATCGACGGCTTCGGCGAAATGTTCCGCTCCATCAGCTTCGAAGAAATCGGCTCCTCCACCATCCAGTCGCGCGCACTGGCCGGACTCGCCAACAAAACCCTCGTTGCCTGCCTGCCCGGCTCGACCGGTGCCTGCCGAACCGGCTGGACCAAACTACTCAAAGAGCAGCTGACCGCATCCCACATGCCCTGCAACTTCGTCGGCTACCTGACCAAGTAAGCTGGCCAAGTAAGTTGGCCAGGTAAGTTGCCCAAGGAAGTTAACCAAAGTAAGTCGCTCAAGACCGCGCAACTAAAATAGAAAGACCAGAAATACTATGACCCTCACCCACCTGAACCAGCAGGGCGAAGCCAGCATGGTGGATGTCACCGACAAAGACATCACCGACCGCAGTGCCCGTGCCCAATCCGCCGTTGCCATGTCTGCGGAAGCCTTCCAGCAATTAAAGGCGGGCAACAACAAAAAAGGGGATGTGCTTGCCACCGCGCGCATCGCCGGGATCCAGGCCGCCAAGAAAACGGCCGACCTGATACCGCTTTGCCATCCCCTGGCGCTCACCAAAGTTCAGGTGGACTTCGAACTCGATGAGTCGGCCAATACCGTGAACATTGCCAGCTACTGCCGTCTGGCCGGCCGCACCGGTGTCGAGATGGAAGCACTCACCGCTGCCAGTGTGGCGGCCCTCACCATCTATGACATGTGCAAGGCCGTGGATCCTTCCATGATCATTGGTCCAACAAAGCTGCAGGAAAAAACCGGTGGCAAGCGCGGACATTGGCTGGCGGAAAAGAACGGGGCAGGAGAGGGTTAACAAAATAATGATCAAAGTACTGTTTTTTGCCAGCCTGCGGGAGCAGCTCGGGTGTGATGCCCTGGAGGCCGACGCCACAGGCGTAACCAACCTTGATGCGCTGCGTAAGAAATTGAGTGAAAAAGATCCAGCCTGGCAAACGGCACTGGCCAACGAACAGCTGCAGGTCGCGCTAAATCAGCAGCTTTCCACCATGGATGCGGCGGTCAAGGACGGCGACGAAGTCGCTTTTTTTCCACCGGTCACCGGTGGTTAACGCAGGCCGAGAGAGGTAGTTCAGAATGGCTGCAGAGATTTTCGTTTCGGTACAGGCGGAAGGGTTTGACCCTGGTGCAGAGTACGGTCAACTGCGCAAAGAGAACTCCTCTGACGGTGCAACAGCGATGTTTGTGGGCAATGTGCGTGATTTTTCGCCAGCTAAATCGTCACCAACCACAGGGGCCATTGATGAAGCCGGTCAGAAAAAACTGGTCAGTGTGTTAGAGCTGGAGCATTACCCGGGAATGGCGGAGTCAGCACTCACCGACATCGCGCGCGAAGCCGCTGCACGCTGGCCACTGGGGCGTGTGCGGGTTATCCACCGCTACGGCTCCCTGAGCGCCGGGGACGAGATTGTGTTTGTCGGTACCAGCTCCGTACATCGCCAGGCCGCGCTGGATGCCTGTGCGTTTATCATGGACTACCTGAAAAGCCGTGCTCCTTTCTGGAAAAAGGAATTGGGTGAGGGCGGTAATCAGAATGATCGCGATAATGGTCAGTGGGTTGAGGCGCGAGACAGCGACGAGCAGGCGCTGAAAAAATGGTAGTGCTCTCTGGTTACCAAAGTAAGTGCTTGCTTCTCTTGTGGCCTTTGATTTCTCTAGTCGCAAGATCCCATTTAAATGAAAACTAGATACAGTTCCGCCAGTCGTGGCTAAATCGTGATCCAGGTCTCCTGCGAGCAGCGAACAAGTGTCGTGAAACCTGTCACATTATCGAGCTTTTTTCTCTTGTGCTTTGAATTTTAAGAAAAAATTCTTCTCTAACTCTCTGCGCGAGTTTTGAAGCGCCTCACATATCCCTTATCCCTCCTTGCCCTACAATCGCAGCGCTAGTCGTTCGCGACAGATTTTTGCGAGCGAACCGAATCCGGGGTGGGATCTGAGGTTTAAGGGATATGTGCAGAATTCTGATTTCTCTGGCAACAGCCTGTGTGCTGTCGCTGTCTGTTCTGGCGAATGCCCAGAACGTAAGCCGCGAGGAAATTCGCGGTCTCGATGAGCAGATTCAGGACGTCAAGAAGGACGTTATCAGTCTGACATCCGAATTGAACCGGCTGGAGGAGAAGCTCCTTTTCCCCTCCAATACCCAGGCCGCATTCTTCATTTCCCTCGCCAGCGGCGAAGAATTCAGTCTGGAGTCTGTTGAGGTGACCCTCGACAACCAGATCGTCGCCCACCATCTCTACACCTATCGCGAAATTGAAGCCCTGCAGCAGGGCGGTGTCCAGCGTATCCACACGGCCAATGTACAGACCGGAGCCCACCCGCTGGTGGTGAGCTACATCGGCAAATCCAAGTCTGGCAAGGAGTATCGCGGAACGGCCAGCGTCAGTGTGGAAAAGGCGGTGGGGCCCAAGTTCGTTGAAATCCAGATCGCCGGTGCCCAGTCAGCCATCAACTTCAAGGACTGGTAAGCATGTTTCCCCGTCTGGCCTGCGCAATTGCCGGTGCTGCGCTGTCGGCATTGACGACGCTGCACAGTCTTCCTGTGCAGGCCAAAGCGCCTGTCGATCCCACAGCCTTGGAAACCGAAGAGCTGAAAGACCTGTTCTTCGGTGAAGCGCTGTTCAATGCCTATCAAGAAAACTATTTCGACGCGATTGTCGGGCTGGATACCGAGCTCAAACAGTTTCGCCTGCTGGATGATCCGGAGCTGGATCCGTTCAGTGTGCACTTCGGTCAGGCGGAGTTTGCGGTAGGGGACCTGGAGCTTTCTTATCGTATGCACCGGGAAGCCGGGCGCGCGATCGAAGCGGTACTCAAGGGCAATGTGCCGCAGCCGGTGAAAAATGAAGCGGCCTACCGGCTGGCCAAAATCCACTATCACAAACAACAGTTCGATAATGCGCTGCAGGCGCTCGAGATGATCGAAGGGCGCGTACCGGAACGGGTGCGGGCGGAAGAGCAGTTCCTGCGCGCGCGCGTTTACATGCAGCTCGGGCGTTTTAACGAAGCGGTTGAGCTGCTGCGAGACCTCAAGGGCGAGAGGTCCCTGAATGGCTTTGTAGAGTACAACCTGGGTATTGCCCTGCTGAAAGCCGGTGAAACCGAGCGCGGTGTACTGGAGTTGGATGGCCTGGGGCGCAACGCCGGTAGTGGTAATGCCAAGCAGGCGTTGCAGGACAAGACCAACCTGCTGCTCGGCTACCAGTTGATGGAAGCGAAAGAGTACGAGCGTGCGCGGACCTATTTTGACCGGGTGCAGCTCTCAGGCCCCTTTTCCAATCAGGCGCTATTGGGTGCCGGCTGGGTGGAAGCCAATGCGGGGCGTTACGACCGTGCACTGGTACCTTGGCAGTTGTTGAAGGAACGGCAGCCCACAAACGCTGCGGTTCAGGAATCCATGATGGCGGTGCCCTATGCCTACGGTAAGCTGGATGTGCACAGTACCGCGGCGGTGAACTATGGCCAGGCGCTGGACTACTTTGGCGAGCAGGTGGATGTACTGAGCCGCTCCATCGACAGTATCCGCGAAGGCAAATTGCTGGAAGCTCTGCGTCGAAAAGAGGCGAGCCAGGTTAAAAACTGGGTGGTGGAGCTGCGCAAGCTGCCGGATGCCCCGGAGACCCACTACCTGCTGGACCTGATGGCGTCCAATGATTACCAAGAGTTTCTGCGCAACTACCAGGATTTGAACGACCTGTTCGAGCGGAACAAAGACTGGCTGCAGAGCCTCTCCGCATTTGAAGAAATTATTGCCCTGCGCCGCAGCTATTACGAACCGATATTGCCGGGGCTGGATGTGCAGTTCCGCCAGATTGATGCCCGCATCAAAATGCGTATGGAGCAGCGCCAGCACCTCGCCGCCCGTATCGACAACCTGCTGGTCAACCGCCGCCCGGAATTGCTGGCGAAAAGTGACGAGACCGAATCGCGCCTGATCCTGGAAAATATCCGGGAAATTCTGTCCTATAACCCCAGCCTGAACAGCGAAGAGACCGAGGCCCGTGTCGCCCGTCTTGAAGGTGTGCTGAAATTCCGCCTCTCCAGAGAGTTCGATGACCGTCTCACCAAGGCCTTTAAACGATTGCAGGCGCTGGACAAGGATATCGCGGTGCTGCAGGAAACATATCACCGCTACGTGCGGAGCCGACAGGCGGCTACCCACAGCTATGAAGGTTACAGCGATCAGATCATCAGCCTGCGTGCGGGTATCGAGCAGTCCCAGGAGCGTATCGACCAGTTGATGAACCGCCAGGGTCGCATGCTGGAGCAGCTGGCGATCCACGAACTGGATCAGCGCCGAGCACAGCTCGAGAGCTATCAGATCAAGGCACGCTTCGCGCTCGCGGACAGTTATGACCGTGCCAATGAGCTCCAGGAGCGCCGTGCAGACGAGCAGAAAGTCGAGCAGTACCAGATTCAGATGGAACAGTTGAAAAAGGCTGAGCCCGCAGCGAACCCGGATGGCGAGCCGCTGCCTACCGATAACCCGCCCGAGCTGGAGCCTCAGCTAAGTAACGAGTCTCAGGCTAATAAAGAGGCCGCCCAAGAGGCAGCAGCAGACGAGACTGCCCCGGCAGCTCCTGCAGATGGCGAGGTCGTAGGTAATGAATAAGAAATTACTCTGCGCCCGTTTCAATACGCTGGGTCTGGTTACCGCGGCCTCTACCGTATTGCTGCTGAGCGCCTGCGCCAGCAACAGTGGAAAAACCATCGGCAGCCTGCAAAAGGTTGATATCAAAATTCAGGAAACCCGCATCGACGGCAGCCTGGAAAAGGCGCTGGCGAGTTACCAGAAGTACCTGCAGGAAACCCCCGAAACGGCGCTTACGCCGGAGGCCATTCGCCGTATTGCCGACCTGAAAATCAAGCAGGCGCATCGGGCGGAAGAGGGTGCTTTCCCGGCTTCGCGGGAAACACGCATTCTGTCGGAAGACGAGGTGGCAGCCGCGGTTGATACGGCGGCGAAACGGTCTGCCACCGGGCAGGTCAATCTGGCTGCACCGAAAGCGGCCGGTGTTTCCGAGCGAGATGCGCGGAGCGAAATGTCTCTGGATGGCGTCGCCAAAACCGGCGGGGAAAGTCAGGCAGATTTCGAAAACCGGGCGAGTAGCACGCTCGATATCGCCAGTACCTCCAGTGCGTCCAGTGATCTTGGCGAAAGCCTGCCGGGTGATAATGCCGATGCGCTGCTGGCCGCCAATGCCCGTGAAGCCATCGCACTCTACAAGAAGCTGCTGGTTCAGTACCCCCTGTACGACCGCAATGATCAGGTGATGTACCAGCTCTCCCGTGCCTACGAGGAAATCGGTGAGATTGACGAGGCGGTGATTGTTCTGCGTCAGCTGGTGGCCAAATTTCCGGCTTCCCGACATCTGGATGAAGCCCACTTCCGCCTGGGTGAATACTATTTCACCCGCAAGAAGTACCTGGATGCGGAAGAGTCCTACGGCCGTGTCATTGGTATGGGTGCGACCTCGAGCTTTTACGAGCTGGCGCTCTACAAGCGCGGCTGGGCCCTGTTCAAGCAGGATATGTACGAAATGGCGCTGGACGATTTCGTGCGCATGCTGGATTACAAAGTTGAGCAGGGCTACGACTTTGAGCAGCAGACCAACGAAACCGAGCGCAAGCATATCGAAGACACCTTCCGTGTCGTCAGCCTGAGTTTCTCCTATCTCGGTGGGGCGGATTCCATCGTCGATTACTTTACCCGCAAGGGTGCGCGCGGCTACGAGTCCTACGTTTACAGCCACCTGGGTGAATACTACCTGGATAAGCGTCGCTATCAGGATGCCGCAAAAGCCTATACCGCCTTTGTGGAGCGTAACCCGCTGCACAAAGTTGCACCGGACTTTTCCATTCGCGTGATCGAGATCTACCAGAAAGGTGGTTTCCCACGGCTGGTGCTGGAAGCGAAGAAAGATTTCGCCAATACCTATGCGCTGGATGCCAAATACTGGACCGTATTCGATATCCGGGAATACGCCACGGTGGTGGAATTCCTGCAGACCAACCTGATCGATCTGGCGAGCCACTACCACGCGGCTTACCAGAACGTGAAGCCCAAGGATAAGGAGTTCCAGCAGAAGCGAAGCGAGAACTACGCTGAGGCGATTCACTGGTATCGCCGCTACCTCAAATCCTTCTCTGATCAACCCAAGGCGCCCGGTATCAACTACCAGCTGGCCGGTTTGATGCTGGAAAACCGCGACTTCCTGAATGCGGCTCAGGAATACGAGCGCACCGCCTATCAATACGCTGCGCATAAAGACGCCAGCGAGGCAGGTTATGCGGCGGTCTTCGCCTATCGCGAACACCTGAAAAATGATCTGGCCAAAGGCTCCACTGCACAGAAAACCGCGATCCAGAAAGAGGTGATCCGCTCCTCGCTGACGTTTGCGGAAACCTTCCCGAAACACGGCAAGGCGCCGCAAATCCTGCTGGGTGCTGTGGACGATCTGTACAAGTTGAAGAGCTTTGCTGAGACCATTCAGAATGGTCACCTGCTGCTGGAGAAATTCCCGGCCGCGGAACAGGAAATTCGTCGCTCTGCCTGGCTGCTGGTGGCTCACGCTTCATTTGACACGACGGCCTACGTAGAGGCGGAAGCGGGCTATCGCCAGGCGCTGTCACTGACTGCGGCCGATGCCAAAGATCGTCCCGATCTGATCGACAACCTTGCGGGTGCCATTTACCAGCAGGGTGATGTGGCGCGCAAGGCCGAAGATCACCTGGCGGCCGCTGAACACTTCCTGCGTATTCGCAGTGCTGCGCCCGGTGCCAGTATCCTGGCCACTGCGGAATACGATGCGGCAGCTTCCCTGATTCAGCTGGAAAACTGGGCCCGCGCGGCCGACGTGCTCAAGGCGTTCCGCGCGAATCATCCTCAGCATAAGCTGCAAAAAGAGGTCACCAAGAAGCTCGCGGTGGTCTATCAGGAAAGTGGCCAGCTATTGCTGGCGGGTGCTGAATTCGAGCGTATCGAAAAAGAGTCGGAGGACGATGATGTCCGCCGCGAAGCGCTCACTCAGGCTGCCGATCTTTACAGTGCCGCGAAAAGTTATGACCGTGCGCTGGGTGTGCTCAACCGCTACGTCAAGTTGTTCCCAAGCCCGATGGAACCTGCGCTGGAAACGCGACAGAAAATTGCGGATATCTACAGCAACAGCGGCAACCGTCAGGCCTACTTCAAAACCCTCGAAGACATGGTTCGCATCGAGCTGCGTGGCGGCAACGAGCGCAATGACCGCACCCGTTATCTGGGTGGTAACGCCGCGCTGCAGTTGGCAGAGCCCAGTTATGAGGCCTTCCGCGAGATCGCCCTGGTCGCGCCACTGGAGCGCAACCTTAATAACAAGCGTGCCCGTATGAAGTCGGCGGTCAGTGCTTTCTCTGACCTGATCGATTACAACGTGGCCGACGTTACCGCGGCAGCAACTTTCTACCTGGGTGAGATTTACCTGCACTTCAGTCGCGCGCTCAAAGATTCCGAGCGCCCGACCAATCTCAATGCCATGGAGTTGGAAGAGTACGAATTGGCATTGGAGGAGCAGATCTACCCGTTTGAAGAGCGTGGTATCTCGGTCCACGAGAAAAACATCGAGCTGATGGCCGCCGGTATTTACAACAAGTGGGTGGCGAAAACCATTGAGCAGCTCGCGCTTCTGGTACCGGCTACCTATGCCCGGGAAGAAGACGCCGGCAATATCATCACCAGCATTGTCCCGATTCCGGTCGTGGAAGAGGAGGCTGTGCAGGAAGCTGCTGTTCCGGAAAGTACGGCTCAGGAAAGTACGACTCAGGAAAGTGCTGTCGAAGCTGAAGCTGATGAAGAGGCAGCTCCGGAAGAAGCTGCACCTATCCCGGTAATCGCCGAGACCGAAGTTCAGGAGGATCAGGGCTAATGCAAACGTCCAGAGTCTTCACGTGCGCACTGTGTGTCTTTGTTCTGCTGCTCAGCGCCTGCGCCAGTGGTCCGCAAAGATCCAGCCGCCCGGTGGACCAGAGCAGTGTGAAAGTTTCCGGCGGTGTCACTCGCGACTTTGATCGCGCGGTGGAATACCTGCAGGGTGAACGTTATCCGGAAGCCATAGAGTTGCTGCAGGATGTGGTTGCGCGCGAACAGCGGCTCTCCGCGCCTTACGTCAACCTCGGAATTGGCTATTACCGCACCGGTGATGAAAAGCACGCGGAAGAAGCCTTCCTCGAAGCCCTGCGTGCGGCTCCGCTCGATCCGCTGGCCAGTAACGAGCTTGCCGTGCTCTACCGCCGCCAGGGCCGCTTTGATGAAGCCCGTAAAACATACAGCGATGCGCTGCAGGCTCATCCGGACAATATGCCACTGATCAAAAACCTCGGTATTCTGTGTGACCTCTATCTTCAGGATGTGAATTGTGCACTCGCACAATTCGACCAGTACCTGAAATATCAACCGGAAGATGCCAAGGTTGCTCTCTGGGTAACCGACCTGAAGCGGAGGGCCAACTGATGGAAGGGGTAGTGTCGAAGTTTTCGCGAGTAGTTGCGGTTACCACCGCGGTTCTGTTTGTTCCTATGGCAATGGCCGAGGACGATCAGAAAGACAGTGGTAATAAGGTCGACAAAGAAGTCAAAGAGCTTTCCGGTATCTCGATTATCGGTAACAAGGAAGCGCCCAAGTCGCTCTACATTGTGCCGTGGAAAAGCTCAGAGGTAGGCGTCGAGAGTGGCTTGAATTCCAGTCTGCTGGACCCAACTTTGCAGCCGCTGGATAAAGAAGTATTTATGCGGGAACTGGAGTTCTATCAGCTGAGCCAGTCAGAAGAGTAAGGCTGGGTAACCGTAGAAATAAACTGGCGGGTTGCCAGCGATTCTAAAATTTTTTAACCAAAAAAAGACCATATCCGGTCATTACAGGGGAAAGCGGAATCCAACCGCAGAACCGAGAAAGAAAACCAAGAGGGCAAATGATGGATTTCTTGAACAGCGTAGTCGCTTTTTTTCAGACTGGTGGTGCTTTCATGTACCCCATTCTGGTGGTATTCGCGCTCGGCGCTGCAGTAGCCATTGAGCGGTATGTCCGTCTGGTGTACGAGCGTCACACCAACCGAGCGGCCTGGGAGAAGCTGCAGCCGGTACTGAATAGCGGTGACTTCGAGCGCGCGCGCAATCTCGTCAAAGAAGACAATACCGGTGTTGGTCGACTTCTCGCTATGGGGCTCGAGCGTCAGGGCGCGGTACGCCGTCGTGAAGACATCGAGATTGCCATGGAAGAAAGCATCATGGAGACGATTCCACAGCTGGAAAAACGCACCCCGTACGTTGCTCTGGGCTCCAACATCGCTACCTTGCTGGGTCTGCTCGGTACCATTATGGGCTTGATAGAAGCCTTTACCGCGGTAGCCAACGCCAACCCGGCAGAAAAAGCCGACTTACTGTCTGCCAGTATCTCCGTGGCGATGAACACCACGGCCTTCGGCCTGATGGTCGGTATCGCTCTGCTGATCGTGCATGCCTTGCTCAACTCCCTGACCGGCCAGATCGTAGACAGCCTGGAAATGGTGTCCGTTAAAGCGCTGAACATCATGTCGTCGGGCACCCGTCGTCGCAGTGACGTCGCCCAGGAAGAAAAAGTGCAGGACACCAAGAGCGCAAGCAAACCGGTTAATCGCGACGTGCAGCAGACGCAAGAAGCGCAGCAAAAAGTTGCTACGACGGATGAAGCTGCAGCAGACAAGACTTCCAAGCCGGAATCTGTGTGATGAGAAGCAGGCGTCACGGCAGAACAAAAGAAGCCCCGGAGCTGGACATTACCGCCTTCCTTAACTTGATGGTGGTACTGGTGCCTTTCCTGCTGGTTTCCGCAGTGTTTTCCCGGGTCACCATCCTTGAGCTCAATATGCCCACCGGTGCCGGCGGCGGAGCGGAAGATCCGGGCGTAACCCTGGAAGTGGTCGTTCGCAAAACTGCGCTGGAAATCAGCGATGGTGAGAAAGTCATCGCCCGTTTTCCCAATCTGAATCTGCAGGACGGCGCGGAATCGGGTGTCGAAGGGGCCGCGGAAGGCGAAGCCTCGGGTCAGGCTCCGGTCGATGAAAACGGTCTTCCGATCATCGCGCCCACGGCCGAAGTGTACGACCTGGTACAACTGCGGGAGCAGCTGCTTCGCATCAAGGAAACTTACCCGGATAAAACCGATTCCACACTGTTGATGGAGCCGGATGTGGCCTACGAGCATTTGGTGGGTGTCATGGATGCGGTGCGCAGCGCCCAGGTCATGCCGAAACTGGCAGAGGGTGCGCAGCCGGATCCCGATGCAACACCGGAAACGCTGGAACTCTTTCCCGATATTTCTCTGGGAGATGCGCCATGAAACGTGAAAGTAGACGCATGAAGCGCATGGCGCGCAGCCGCAAGCGCAAGACGCCGGGAATGAACCTGACCTCGCTGATGGATGTATTCACCATTCTGGTGTTCTTCCTGCTGACTAACAGCTCTAGCAATGAAGCGATTGAAGCGCCCAAGGTCATCACCCTGCCGGATTCGGTTGTGGAGTCCAAGCCGCGGGAGACCGTTACCCTCATGGTCACCCACGATGAGGTTCTTATCGAAGCCAAGCCGGTAATGAGAACCGAAGACCTGTTCCTGAGCGAAGAGCTGGTGATCGAGGCCATTCAGCAGGCCATGATCGAAGAGGTTGGTAAGGCGGTGACCATGGCCGAGACTGAACTGGAAGAAGCCAAGCTGGCGCTTGCAGAGCGGGCAGCGGCCGGTGAAGACGTTTCTGCGGCACTTGAGGAATTACTGGCGGAGCCGCCGGAAGTGAATATCCTGGCCGACCGCACCGTTCCCTTTAACGTGTTGAAAAAAGTCATGTCCAGCTGCACCAACGCCGGATACACGCGAATTTCCCTGGCGGTAATTCAAAAAGCATCTCAGAGTTAGTGAGCGTTTGTGAGTAATTTTGATCATCAAAAACAGGCACTGACGGCGAAGCAGGAATCTGTTCGCCAGCAGCTGGCTGCGCTCGAATCGGAGCGTACGCAGGTTGATGGCAAACTGGCTGCGCTGGAGCAGGATCAGGCGAAGCACCAGCTGCTGGATGAGATTTCCGATCGTCTCGGCAAGCTCGAAGATGCTGGTGCTGGCGATCTTTTCTGGGCGGAGCATTACAAGCAGGATGCTTCCAAGGCGTTGATTCATCGCCTGCAGAAGACCGTCAGCATCTATAACGCAAACCTGGACCTGCTGCACGAGCGCCAGCGCAAGGTGCTGGACCAGATCGAGGATTGTCGCGATGACCTCTTCGATATCGATGCCGAGTTCCGCGAAATACGCCAGCAGGAAGAAGACGTCCACTACGAGTACGAAGTTACCCGTGAGCTGGAGCAGTCTGCTTTCCGTTCGGCAGTCATGCCCTGGAACAGCAACGGCGAGGACGAACGCCGCTTCCGCCTCAGTTTGCTGGCGTGTTTGCTGATTGCCTTCTTCATCGGGTTTGGTGCGCACCTCTGGCAGCTGCCTGAGCCGGATGAAGACGAAGTGGTTGAAGTGCCCGAGCGTCTGGCCAAGCTGGTGCTTGAAAAGAAAAAGCCCAAGCCCAAGCCTGAGCCGGTAGTGAAGAAACCGGAAGAGAAGAAGAAAGAACCTGAGAAGCCCAAGCAGCAGGTTGCCAAGGAAGAACCCAAACCCTCCAATCAGGAGAAAAAGCAGGTGCGCAAGAAAGTCGAGCGTGCTGGCGTACTGGCATTCAAGGACAACTTCCAGGATCTTATCCAGGACGACCTCGACAAGCGTCTCGGCAAGCAGACTCAGCTGAGTACGGCGGGCAAGCAGGAAAGTCGCAGTCAGCGCTCACTTATTACCGCGGCGGCAAAATCCGGTTCGGATGGTATCAATACCGCCGCACTTAGCCGGAACGCCGGTGGTGTGGGTACTGCGCTGGATGGTGTCAGCTTCTCGCGGGTTTCCAGTGGTATCGGCACCGAGGGTGACTTCGCCGGCGAAGAGCGTCCGCTCAGCGATGGCATGGGTCCGTCCCGTACCGACGAAGAGATCCAGATTGTGTTCGACCGCTACAAGGCGGCACTCTACCGGATCTACAACCGCGAACTGCGCAACAATCCGGCACTGCAGGGCAAAATGGTACTGCGAATTACCATCCTGCCAGATGGTGCGGTATCTGTGGCGCAGGTCGAGAGCAGCGATATGGATTCGCCCGCGCTTAACAGCAAGATCGTGGCTCGGGTGAAGCGGTTCAACTTCGGCGAAAAAGCCGGGGTGCCAACCATTACCATCCTGTATCCGATCGACTTCTTGCCTGCGGCTTGATAGTTAGTACGTTTGTTCGCCAGACCGCCCGGAAAATTTTCCGGGCGGTCTTCCATCTCCCATGTTGTTCTTAAGAAATTACCTGAGATTTGCTTGAGAACTGTTTGGCAAACGTAGAAAAAGTTCCCTCCCGCGCACCGCAACTTTGAATTGCTTCACGGTGCCGACTACCCCCTTCCAATAAAGTTCCGCGACCGGGCTCTCCTCCGGTGCTGCCGCCTGTGCGGTGGTTGGCAACAATAAATTTTGACTGGCAGCGGAACGCGATGAAGTCTGAAGTAACTGGGCAAAAATCATTCAGAAATGCACTGGCGGCACTGATGTATTCGGTGCGGCTATGGCTGTCAGTTGCGTTACTGGCTTCAGTGTCCGGGCAGGTGTTGGCGGCACCGACGGGTTATTGTGTTGCCAATCCCACTGCTCCGACGCAACTGGTGGATGTGCGCACCGGTGCGAACGTCACCTATTGTGATCTCTGCGGCTACGGCTACATAGAAGTACAAATCACCAACCCTTACCGCAGTGGCGACGATGATTTCGCCTATATCACGTCCAGTCTTCAGCAGGATCAGGAAGAAGAGCGTTGGGGGGGCAGGTACCGCCGCCGCTCTGGTAATTACTACACCTACACCAGTAACGGGGATTACGGCTCCTTTAATCCGGATATGGACTTCAGCAGCCGCACTGATGATGAAGCCGGTTTGGTAGTGCGTATTCCCAATGCTTCCGGCCTGCGCCTGTATCAGGACCTGGATATAACCGCGGGCGGGACCACCATCGACAGCAACAATGCCAGCCAGGTGCAGCAGGCTCTGAATGGTGGCAACTGGGAAATCCGCATCGGTGGCCTTCCTGACCTGGCCGACGGCAATAACACCACCATGACGGTGCGTATTCCGGTGCATCGCCCGCTGGTTTCAAGTTCCGATGGCCCGGAGCAGCTGAACGCTTTCGACAACGTTAACGTCACCGCTGAGATCAATTATGTCACTACGGATAGTTGCACCTCTGGCGGAACGGAGAGAAGGGCGCACACCGATAGTGATATTTGCCCCACCAACTGGAGTGCGTGGACGGATTACGAGAATCCTCGGCCTCCATACCCGCCGTACCCTGGCACGGCAACCGATTGCACTCCAAGTACTCCGTCGGATGTCGATGTTTTCAATCCGACCTCTGCCGATACTAGCGCACTGGTTGTCAACAAACCGGTGCTTGAGATCGACAAGCAGGGCTGGAATTACGATGCCGGGCAGCGCGAGGGTACCCGCAGCGATACCGTTTACGGCCATAACGACGACGATATCGTCTGGCGTTTGAACCTCGCCAATAACGGCACTGCACCGCTGCAGGATCTGCGTATTGATGATGTGCTGTCCCGCGCGGATGTGATGAATGCAAATTTTGTCTGCCCGACCCAAGGAGAGGCTGACGCCGTTGCCGCCAACAATGGCGTTCTGCCTGGCACCACGGATTGTGTCGCTACCGATGCACTGACTGGCTCGGTACTGGCGGACTGGGATGTGCTGCCGCCGTTTGGCGATGGCATTGATATTCCTTCACCCTATGCCGGGACTGTGGAGGCTGAAACCTCCGGCTCGTCCAGCGGTACTATTGATATTGCTGAGGGTGGGGAAATCAATCTCTACCTGGTCGGCAAGCTGCAGCGCGATGCATCCTGTAGCAGCGGTACTCCGCTGATTAACAGCCTGGAGGACGTACAGTTTGGCTGTGCGGTGCAGACGCCACCCGGCGGTATAATTCCGGGACTGGATGATACCGGCGAGTTGCGTACCTGGTATGGCCAGGGTTCCGTTGCTGGTGGTGCAACGGCGTTAGAAGTCGAGCGCACCCTCACCGGTATCGATGGCAGCGCGACCGTAGGTATGCGCGGCCTGATGACCATTACGCTGTCCAACCAGAGCGGCGGTACCGTCTGGTTTGATAGCAGTATGGGTTATCATCTCCGCGATCAATTGCCGGACGGCTATGTTCTGGACCCGAGTTTTGCGCCGCAGTTATTGCGTCCCGCTGGCAACAACGGATACACGGATGGTTCCTTCTATGGAGATTATGCCGGTCAGGTAGATCAGCTTCAGTGGGTAAACCCGGAAGATGGCGTGGACTCGGTGGATACCACCAATTACACCAGCTACCTGGGTAACACCGCGCCGGAATTCAAGCTGTCCAGCTCCACCCAGTACACGGAAAGCAACCCGGATGCTGCCTACAACAGCGGTAAAACTTATCGCGACCTGATGCGCCACGGCGATGTGGTGGTAATCCGGTTTGCCATTATCCACAAGGATCCGGCGCATTTTGACCGCGCCGCCGACCTGGATGTGGTTCCTGAAGAGCCAGGTGTTAACCTGTTCCAACGCCCGGAGCCCACCGACCCCGTCGCTTTGTCTGCGAGCCTGCAGAATACTCTGGAAGTGGATTTCAAGACCCTGTGTGATTCTCAGGGAACTCAACAGTACAACCTGACCGACAATGGCATCAGTAGCAGCCCGACCGATAACACCGGCGGCTCGTCCATTGTTTTTGATCCCGAAGATCTCGATGTCGAGATTCTCGACCAGTCTTTCATTGTCACCAACGATCCCGACCAGACCACGCCGCTGCGCGTAAGAGCGACCAACAATGGTGGTGTGGATGCCCGCGATGCCAGCATCTTCATCAGCTTTGGCCCGACGCTGGAAGTGGTAACGGTAGACGAGCGAAACGGTAATTGGCAGTGCGACATCGCATCGGTGAGTGGCTCTCCGGTACCGCAGCCCTCGCCATACAAGGCTTGGGTGGTGAACCCACCGGGCGATCCGGATTTGCTCCATTTGCCCCTGACCACTACCGGTACTGCGTACCGCTGTTATCCCAACCACGGTAATTCATTGAATCGTGTACTCGCGGTCAACGAGAGCGTGGAGTTCCACTTCGAAGTCAGAAAGGCCCTGGATCTGGCGCTCGTTCTTGAAGACGATGTTACCTTCCGTGCTGATGCCATTGGTGAAATCTGGACGGTGGCAAGCCTGAATCTTGCCGCTCCCACCGTAAACATGAGCAACACGGGAGGTACAACCAACAACCGTGCAGTTCAGAGTTATACGACCACCAATACTCCCACGGCGATCAACAATCATCAGCCGCTCTGGTTCCCGCAGCCAGGTAATGCCGGCCAAAACAACGCGCGTAGTGACGGTGAGGTAGACCGCGGCAATCTCTATTCACTGGATGCGAACTGGTCCCGCGGTATCGGCTTCAACCTGTTGAAAGATCAGGTGGCGTGGAGTGCTGCCGGTGGCAATTTGTGGGCATTAGAGGGATCAATACCGCCGCTCGGCGAATGTAATGAAAGCAGTCCCGCAACACTGAATGCCGCTTTGCCCAGTAGTGCAATGTCGGATGGCTACCCCAACTTCGCACGTAAACAACGTGAACTGGTGCAGATTGGTGAGGAATGTACCAACCTCATTCAGACTGGCGGCTGGTTCGGTTTTAAGTCGCGGGGCTTCTCCTTCATCGGTGTGCGCGATATCCAGGTGCAGGACGAGGTCGAAGACGGCCTGGTTTATATTTCCAATACCGAGCCTCAGGTAGGTGTGCAGATCGCCGGTGCGACCCCAACACCGAATGACCCCTCCAAAAGTACTCTGGACGAAGGGTTTTTTGGCTGGCTCTTTACCGGTAACCAGGCGGGCAGTGACGGAAGCAGTGATTACATCACCACCATTGATCAGTGGTTCCATGTCAATGCCACCACCCGTATTCAGAACAAGGCGCTTAATGCGCGCAGTGCACCGAATGTTCAGGCCGCCGACCGAAACAATGTATTGAACTCCAGCTTTGAGGCGGCTTACCACAACGAGAATACCGGTGTGGATGAGTACTTCGACTTTGGTAACAGCATCGTGGGCTACCCGTGGGAGCGTATTCGCCGTGTCGATGTGGTAGTGACCGAACCGGAAATTTCCCTGGCAAAAAACTACTGCGAAGCGGGCAACTTCAGCTCTGCTAGCGGAGACTGCTCCGGTGGCTGGCAGCAGAACCTGACGGGTGCGGACACCTCACGGGATTACATCGTGCGTCTGCGACTGGTGAATGCCAATGAAACCTCCGGCGAGCCTAACGCCCCGGCCTATGATCTTGTGGTTACCGACACAGTACCTGACCTGCTGGTGGTGGTTGATCCCGGCAGTGATGGCATCGACAACGATGGTGATGGCGCAGTCGATGAAGACAACGAACACCTGAGCCTGGTTGAAAACACGCCCAACGATGGCGTAGATGCCACACTGATATTTTCCCATTCACACAGTGATACCGGTGCGCCGGTGGGTAGTTCAGCCAATAACGGCCTGCGTCGCTTGAATGGAGGGACCGGCAGCTCCGAGGATGGCCGCAGTGTAAATCTCTACTACAAGGTCAACCCGGATGAACGTATTGCGCCTAACCAGATGCTGCAAAGCGCTTACTCCATCGTGTATGACACTCTGGAAGGCGGTGACGCCAGTGACCGCAACGAGTTTGGCAACCAGACTGTCGAGCTGCGCGGGAATGGCGATATCGGCGGTGCCCGCGCTTACGATGCCGGCCCGGCAGATGCCTCCATTACCTTTATTACACCTGCGGTAGAACCGAAAGAAATCACCGCGCTGTCTGATACCACGCTGGGTGAGATGGTTGGCGGCTATCAGGCGGTAAAAATTGGTGAGGAAATCGAGTACACCCTTACCGGGCAGCTACCCTACCAGCAGCTGCGCGGCCTGATTGTGAGCGATACACTTCCGGCCGGTCTCAGCTGTGTCGATGCGCCATCGATTGACCTGAGTGCTCCCCCCTATGCGGCAGCTGGTTTCCGTCGCCCGGATCTGAGCCAGGTGCCAGTTATTACGCCCGTGTGCAGTGGCACCCAGGTGTCGTGGGATTTCGGTGATGTCACCCTGACCACACCGGGGTCAGAATCTCTCTTCAGTTTCCCGGTGCGTTTTATCGCGCGTGTGGATAACACGCCAGCCAACAACAACGGTGAAGGCAGCAGTGGCACGGTATTGGAAAACGGTACCGGTGACTCTACCTTCCTGCGCTACGCCGACGCGATGGGGAACGAGTCCAAACTCAGTTTCGGCAATGTATCGGTACGGGTCATCGAGCCCGAGCTGGCACTCGAGAAGAGCTGGACTGACCCACAGGATGCCGGCGACGATATTACCGTTACACTCACCGCAACCAATAACGGGTCTGCGCCTGCCTACAACCTGCGCATACTCGAAGACCTTGTCGATAGCGAAATGACGTTCATTGCGGGTAGTGTCAACGGAACTGATCCCCCCGCGGTGGATACCGATGCCTTCGGTGAGAACCAGCCCGTATTTGTGTGGGCGCCGGAAAACCCGTTACTGCCTGGCGAAGCCCGCGAGTTCACCTTCCTGGTGCGTGTAGGCGATAGTGCTCAGCCACAGCAGCAGTTGCAGAATACCGCGCACGCAGCCTGGACTTCGCTGCCGACACGCAGCACTGCATTGAATCCCATCGATCAGAACGACGGCTCTGCACGCACTGGCCAGATTGGTGTCAACGGTGCGGTCGACGGCATGCGTATTGGCGAATTGCCACTGGAAACTGGTGCTGACGCCGTCAACGATTACGAAATCAGCAGTAATCAGGTGACTGCGGATCTGGACCGCGTGCTTCTGAACAAGCAGGATCTGTCTCCGGGTGTGCTACCGGAAATCGGTGCCCATAAGCAATTCCAGATCACCATCGATCTGCCGGAGGGCACCACTCAGGAACTGCAGCTTCGCGATCTGTTGGATAGCGGCAGCACCAGCTATGTATTGACCCGCGATGCCAATTACGAAGTGAGTTACACCTTTACCAGGATTGCCAGCATCAATGGCAACACTGCACTGGGTGAGAACGCATTCAGTAGCTCGGCGCCAGTCAATGGTGCCAGCGGCGAAATTCTGTGGGATATCGGTACCGTGCTTACCGAGACGGAAAGTGATTTACCGACTGCCGGTGCGATCAACCCGCAAATCGTGATCACCTACTATGCGCGGATCAATAACGATACCAATACTGGTACCGCCAGTGGCGAAGGAAACAGCCTGCAAAATGGCGCCGAGCTCCGTTACCAGCATGGCAGTACTCTTGCCACGGTGACCGAGACTGCCGATACCCCGGCAATCACGGTGACGGAATCGGTACTGAGTGCGGATAAAAGCGTAACCCAGATTACGCCGGGGCAATTGACCCGCGGCTCGGTGCTGGAATACGTGGTGACACTCACCAATAACGGTAACGCCACCGCTTATGATCTGAATCTGGTGGATAGCCTGCCGGAAGAATTTCAGTGGGATGACAGTGTTGCGCCCACCGTTACTATTAGTGGTAGCCCGGTGGCCGGGTTTGTCGCGACGCCCGATACGACCATCGCAAATACCCTTGTTTGGGGGCGTGGCAATAGCGACGGTTCTCTCGATTTACCGGCAGGCCAACAGCTGCTGTTAACCTACCAGGTTACCGTGGCAGCCAATGGTGGCCCCTTTACCAATGAGGTCACTGCCGACTGGACTTCACTCCAGGATGACGTTGCAGCAAACAGTGATTACGAGCGTACCGGCGCAGATTGCCCGGCGGCGCCAAATGACTACTGTATTACCGCGACTGAGACAACGGATGCAGCGGCGGAAGACAATACCGCCCTGGTCAAAGCGTTTGAGTCCGATAGCTGGGTTCTGGATGGCAGTGATGCGACCGACGCGGAGCTTCGCGTTGGCGATACTGTGGATTATCGCCTGACCGTGACGCTCAACGAGAGCGTCACCGCAAATGTCACCATTGCCGATACCCTGCCAGTGGGTCTGGAGTTCGTTGATTTAGTGAGCGTCAACGGGCAAACCAGTGCACCTTTTGAAAACACCGGAGGCTTCACTCACGAACCGGTCATAACAAGTGTGGCCGGTGATGCCAATGCGGGGCAGGTGCTGACGCTGGCATTGGGTGATGTGGATGCCGTGGATGGAAATGATAGTAATAACGAATTCACCATCCTGTACCGCGCCCGAGTAGTGACCGATGTCCTGGCGCATCAGGACGTGCTTGGCCCGCTAAATAACCAGGCGGAACTGAGCTATGACGCTTTCGATGGCTCCACCGTAGCGCTGCCGCCGGTAATTGCTGCGATTGCGGTACATCAACCGCTACTGAGCTCGCTGGTGAAAACCGACACCCTGAGCGGACGCGCCGGTAGCGGTACTCAAGCCGATCCTTACTTGGTGGTGTTGGCGGCGGATACCATGCAGTTCCGTTTGCAATCCTGTAACCAGGGCGATGCGCCTGCCTACAATGTCCAGCTTAGCGATACCCTGGCTCCGCAATTAAACGAAGCGGCGTTGTCTGACGCCAGTGTGTTTACCGTCGCCATCGACGGTACCGCGACCAGCGAGTTTACCTACAGTGGGCAACCTGCAGCCGGTGGAAGCTTTACGCTGACGCTTAACGACGACGCGCCGCTGCTACCCGATCAGTGCCTGACCGTGGACTACAGCATCGGTTTCAGCGCGGATATCGGCACCAGTGAGCTTTTCCGCAATAGTGCCAGCGTTAGTTCCTACTGGTCTCTGCCGGGCACAAATGGCCAGCAGTATTCCGACGATACTGTTGCGTCTGTCTGGATGCAGAACCCCAGCAATGCGATGCCGCCGGAGAAGGTGCTTACCAGTGCAGCCTCCGCCACCATTGGCGAGGAAGTGCGTTACCGCATCACCATTCCCGAAGACAATATTGCCCGCACCGAGGTGGTCCTTACCGATACCCTCGCGCCGCAATTCACTTTTGTCAGTGCCGCACTGAGTATCAATGGCGGCACTGCCAGTGACTTGCTTAATAGCGGTAGTGGTAGTGCCCTGAGTTTCGAACTGGGAACCCTGCAGGCTGGTGAAACCGCGCAGATAGAACTCTTATTGCGTGTGGCCAACAGCGCCGACAGTAATGCGGGCGACAGCGTGATCAATCAGGCGAGTTACAGCACCGGTGGTGTTACCTACACCAGCGCAGCGACCGATCCGCTGACGATTGTCGAACCGCAGATTGCTTTGGAAAAAGAGGTAATTGCTGCTCCTGCCGCGATTAATGCCGGCACGGTGCTCGACTACCGCCTGAGTATTACCGAAGCCGGTAGCGCCGATTCAGCGGCAGCCTATGAACTGGTCGTTACCGACGTACTGGATGCGGGACTGGAATACGTTTCCGGCTCTGCAAGCATCGGCGACCCGGTTATCAGCGGCGACGCTGCCAGCGGTTTCACACTGGAGTGGAACCTCACCAGCGTCGCAGTCGGTGAGAGTCTGGCAGTGGATTATCAGGCCGTGGTGCAGGACGATGCCCGTCCCGGCCAGGTGCTGAACAATGTTGCGGAAGTGCGCTGGACGAGCTTGTCAGGTGACTCGGATTGGGAACGCGACGGCAGTGAAACACCGGCCTACAACGACTACCTTTCCAGCGCGACTGCATCGGTCACCGTGTCTGACAATACCAGTCTGGCAAAAGCTCTTGTGTACGATACGTTTGATGGTACCGGCAGTATTCGGGTTGGTGATCGCGCCCGTTTTGCGGTTACCGCGACGATGCAAAAAGGTACCTACCCCAGTGTCGTCATCACCGACACCTTGCCAGTCGGTATGGTGTTTGAAGAGGTGGTCAGCGCCGACTTCTTCGGTAGTGATGAGACCTCGACCGTCGCAAGTGCAGTGAGTGTGAATGGCGCGGAGTTGGTATTCACTCTCGGTGATGTGACCAATCCGGCGAGCGCGGCCGGCGATACCTTGCAGATCGTCTACGAGGTACGCGTACAAAACGGCAGTGTGCTGGCGCAATTGCCGAGCCGTCAGTCTCTGGAAAATACCGTCGCACTGGAATACGCGCTGCCTTCCGGTCCGGCCAGTGCCATCAATGCACGAGCTGGTGTCGAGGCTATACAACCATTGCTTGCGATCAGTCGCCTGGATGTTTCCACCGCGATTGGCAACGACAGCGAGATCACCGTGGGCGAGCAGGCCACCTTTACGCTGGACATCACCAACGACGGTGAAGCGCCGGCGTACGACTTGCAAATTCAGGATGTTGTACCCGAAGGCATGCGCAACGGCGGTGGCGTGACCACGCAAAGTATCGAACTCCTCGGGAGTGGCAGCTTGCCGGTACGTATGCCGAGCTATGATGCGGCTACCGGCATTGCGCTCTGGGATCTCGATGACAGCGACGTTTACACCATTCCCGCCGGCGGAACGCTGCGCTTGGTGTACACCGTTACCGCGGACGACACCCTGGGTGCAGGCCTTTCACTGGGCAACGGTGTAACCCTGCCGGTTTACTATTCCTTCGACAATAATGTTGTTCCGGCCAATGGTGTGGCGGAAGAACGTCAGGACTATCGCCTCGCAGAGGCGGCGAGTGCGGCTCTCACCAGCCCGCTGCCTGCTGCGCTGGACAAAAACATCACCCAGCCTGAAGCGGCCGTTGGTGAACAGTTTAGCTACCGGATCACTGTGCCGGCGACGCCGGCGGATACCGCACTCTACGATGTTCGCATCTTCGATGATCTGTCAGCGTCTGCCGCGGATCTGCGATTTATTGCGGTGAATAAAATCAGTGGCGCGGATGGCTGGACGCCGGAAAACATCGGCGATGAAACGCAGATTGAAATTGTCGATTCAGTCGATGGAATTGATATTCCTGCTGGCGAGCAGATTGAAATCGAGCTGGTGGTGGAAGTCCTCGATACGGATGTCAACGTCGCAGGACTGACGTTCACCAATACCGCCAGTTACCGGTTCAGCACCTTTGGCGGCGACCTCGAGCTGCTTGCGGACACTTCTCAGGAGATGACGCTGGTTGAACCCGAGCTCACGCTGGAGAAAGCGGGTCCGGAGACACTGCATGCCGGTATCGCGGGCGACTTCACTCTGAATATCAATAATGTGGGTGACAGTGCGGCCTGGGATATTTCGATTATCGATATCCTGCCGGATGTGGATCAGGGTGGAATGTGTGGGCGGCAACCGGAAGTGGTGTCGATACAGATCTTCGACACTGATACCGATACCCTGGTGAGTGCGCTGAGTGAAGAGTCGGACTATCAGTCCAGCTTCGCGGATTGTACTTTCACCCTGACAACCACCGGTGTGGCAGTTGAGCCGGGCCAGCGCCTGCTGGTCGAATACCAGGCTTGGCTGGATGAGGATACTGCGGGCGATCAGACCCTGGTAAATCTGGCGGCGGCTCAATGGTTCAGCCAGGGAGAGGATCGCGAGAATCGCCGGGCCTACGGGGCTGCGCCGACCGACGGTACACCGGAAGTCCTCGACCACGAAGATGCGCATGCACTGGTCACGCAAAGTGCCACCCTGCAAATGCTGAAAGAAGTGGTCAACGTCACTAGCGGACAGGAGCCGGGCAAAGAAGCGAGCCCCGGCGATACACTGCGCTACACACTGACGGTGAACAATGTGAGCGAAATTCCCCTGGCGGAATTCTCCATCGAGGACGAACTGGGCGTGCTTAACACCCAGCAAGTTTTCGCCCCGGGGACTTTGACCATCATCGAATTGCCAGAAAATGCGGTCGACAACAGCGATGCCGTTGCTGGCGCTACCGGCAGTGGCTGGGTTCGTATCGGCGGACTCACTCTGGCGCCCCAAGGTGAAAGTGACGAAGAGCGTAGCGATAGCGTTACCGTGGTCTTCGAAGTGCAACTGGCTTCGGTCATCGACAGCGGCACGGCGGTGCTGAACCAGTCGAACGTTATCGCCTATGGCCAGACGCTGGCGGTCAGTGATGATCCGAATATCAATGGCACAAGTGATCCTGAGTCGCCTGGCGAGGAAGACCCGACCCAGGTCATCATCGAGTCGGCGCCGGTACTGAAGGTAGAAAAAACCTCCGAAGATCTCACCGGCGAACCCGACAGCCTGATGCCTGGCGATACCCTGCGCTACACCATTCGCGTGGAAAACATCGGCAACGAAAACATGCTTGAGGCCAGCCTGCGCGACCAGGTGCCAGCCAATACGGTGTACGTTGCCGGTTCCACTACCCTGAACGGTACTGCGCTGGACGATGTCGACGGCAGCACGCCACTGGCACAGACACTGGTTATCCAGTCTCCCGGAGCAGAAGAAGGTGAGCTACTGGCGGATCCGGAAGCGGGGGGCACTCTCGCGGCATTGATTACGTTTGACGTCACCATCAATGACGTCAACGACGGCACCGTGATTTCCAATCAGGGCTTTGCCAATGGTGTAGGTGCAGGTGCTGGTGCAGGCGGTGAAAATACCCCGATCGATGAAAAGCCGTCCGACGATCCCACAACCGAAGTTGTCGACGATCCCACCATCAATATCGTGGGTAATGTGCCGCTGTTGCGGGTGCAGAAAACCGTCGAGCTGGCTGTGGATAACATGACCGCCGGTATCATCGATCCGGAGGATGTACTGCGCTACACCATTACCGTGCGCAACATGGGCGGTAAGGATGCGACCGAAGTGCGCCTGGTCGACCTGGTGCCGGAGCACACCACTTATGTAGCCGGCAGCACTACCCTGAACGGTATTGCGGTTGCGGACAATGGTGGAGAATCACCGCTGGTTGCGGGCATTGCGATCAGCAGCGACGATCTGACTCCGCCGATGCCGACTGCGTACGAGGGGATAATTACCACCGCGCAGACCGCGACCATCGTATTCGACGTGATGGTGAATGTGGACACCGAGCGCGGCACCATCATCAGCAACCAGGGCAATGTGTACAGCCTGGAACTGCCGCTGACCCTGTCCGATGCCGATGGCAATAGCAGCAACGGCGCGCAGCCGACCGAAGTGGTGGTCGGTGATGCGCAGCAGCTGTCGATCACCAAGGAAGTGGCAGTAGTCGGTGGCGGTGCGGCCGAGTCTGGCGAGGTGCTGGAATACTTGGTGCGAATCACCAATATCAGCGCCGTTCCGGCAAGCCTGGTCAGCATTTATGACGACCTGCTGGTGGCGGGTGAGGGTGTACTCACGTACGTGGAGGATTCTGGTCGCCTGAACGGTCAGCCCGACGGCGTGATGGTGGACGGACCCCTGATCACCGTCGACTACAGCACCAACTACGGCGACCTCGAACCGAGTGAATCCATCACGCTGCGCTTCCAGGCCAAACTGGGTGAAAACCTGGCCATCGGTTACTCCGTGGTCAACACCGCCCAGGTGAAATGGAATGATCCGGCGGTGTACAACGAGGCCACGGTGTCCATTGATATCGGTGGTACACCGGGCATTGCCAATTTGAGCGGTTACCTCTGGCACGATGTGAACTTTGATGAAGTGACGGACAGTGAAGAGCGCCTGCTCACCAACTGGACGGTTAATCTTTACTTCAACAATGGATTGCTGGAAACCGTACAGAGCGACGACAACGGCTACTTTGTTTTCGACGGTCTGGTGCCGAATATGGAAGGTGCGGCTGCGGGTGGCGCGACTTACGAGCTGCGCTACCTGGCCCCGAATGCGGTGGAATCGACGGCATCTCTGGGTAACACCAGCTCCGATTACACCAACGGTCCACAGCAGATCCGCGATATTTATATCGGTTCCGGTGCCAACCCGCAGAACCTGAATCTGCCGATCACGCCCAATGGGGTAGTTTACGATTCGGTACTGCGTCAGCCGGTTTCTGGTGCTCGGGTGCGGATGCTCCGTGCCTCCAGCGGCCAGCCGCTGCCGGATACCTGTTTCGAGGATCCCAAGCAACAGAACCAGGTCACCATGCCGGGCGGTTACTACAAGTTCGATGTGAACTTCAGCAATGCCTCCTGCACGGTAAATGCGGATTACCTGATCGAAATCGATGTGCCCAACGAAGACTATGTCTCCGGCCCATCGCAGATCATTCCGCCGCAGACCGGGACTGAAACCGGTAGCTTTGATGTGGCTGCCTGCCTCGGCAGCGCTGCAGACCTGATTCCCGGCACCCCGGATCACTGTGAGGTCCAGCTCTCTGACTTGCCGCCGCCCATCGACATGGAAGCGCGCAGTAGCGAGACGGATTACTACCTGCGGGTAAATCTGGACGACAGCAACCAGCCGGGCAGCAGCCAGCTGTTCAACAACCACATTGCACTGGACCCGCAATTGGAAGGCGCACTCGCGCTGACCAAAACCGCGGCCATGTTGAATGTGACTCGCAGCCAGCTGGTGCCTTACACCATTACCTTCACCAACAGCCTGCCGGTGCCATTGACCGACCTGCAGCTGGTGGATTACTTCCCAGCAGGCTTCAAGTATGTGGCGGGCTCTGCCAGCCTCGATGGCATGTCGGTTGAGCCGGAAGTGAACGGGCTGCAGCTGCAGTGGCCGCACCTGCGTGCCGAAAGCGAGCAGACCCACAGCATGAAGCTGTTGCTGGTCGTGGGTTCTGGTGTGGGCGAAGGCAAATACGTCAACCGTGCGCGCATGTTCAATGAGCTTTCCGGACAGCAGACATCCGGCGAAGCCACGGCCACGGTGCGCGTGGTGCCCGATCCCACCTTCGACTGTACCGATGTGGTGGGCAAGGTATACGACGATAAGAACCTGAATGGCTACCAGGATTCAGGTGAGGGCGGTGTGCCTGGTGCACGGGTGGTGACAGCCAACGGTTTGAAAGCGACCACCGATGCACACGGGCGCTTCCACATTACCTGTGCGGCGGTACCCAACCCGGATCGCGGTTCCAACTTCGTACTGAAGCTGGATGACCGCAGCCTGCCCAGCGGCTATCGCCTGACCACAGAGAACCCGCGGGTGCAGCGTGCCACGCGAGGCAAAATGCTGGAGTTCAACTTCGGTACCAGCCTGCATCGTGTCGTGCGTCTGGATCTGGCAGAGGCGGTATTCGAGCCGGGCTCCACCGAATTGCGCCCGCAATGGCACTCGCGCACGGAATTGCTGCTGGAAAAACTGCAGGATGCACCGTCTCTGCTGCGTCTTTCTTACCTGGCGGAAAACGAAGATCCGGCACTGGTAGACGCGCGATTGGCAGCCATCAAGGCGCAGATTGCCGGGGATTGGGCGGCACTCGACTGCTGCTACCCGCTCAATATCGAAACCGAAATATTCTGGCGCCGCGGTGCGCCGCCCAGCCGTGGTGGTTTACTGGATGGCCTTAAACGCAGCGTCGATCGCGCACTGGGTACCGATACTGGTACCCAAAACCGCGACGATCAGGGAGGATTCAATTGATGTCCCGTCCTTCTAAAGAACGAATTTTAAAAATAAAAGCGGCGATGCAGCCGGCATTCGCCTTTGCTTCCGTCCTGTCTGTTGCGATTTCAGTAGCCAGCTTCCCGGCGCTGGCCCAGGAGGAAACGCTGGAGCAGGAAACTGCTGTAGCGGATGGCGCTGTAGTAGATGATGCTGTCGCCGAGCGCAGCTGGTGGCAATTAATCCCTGGCCTGTCCCTGGGTAGTGAATCAGCGGCGGACTACAGCAACAAGCCGCTGGGCCACAATACGGAAACCACACTGATCCCCGCCGCTGGCCAGCTGTGGGTGCAGGATGCGGAAGCCTTTATCGATCCAGAGCAGCCGGTGCTGGAAACCGATGCGCTGCCGCCGCTGGAATATCGCGAGGTGGACGATGAAATCGATCCGGAATTGATTGCACAGTTAAAAGAGAAACTCGCAGCACTGGAGAATGCCCACGAGCTGCAGCTGATTTTTACCGGCCACACCGATAGTGACCCGCTAACCGAAGACGAGCTTGCGGATTACCCGGACAAGGTAGCCTTCACCCAGGCCCGCGCACGTCAGGTGGCGGAGTATTTCCAGACCGCACTGGAACTGCCGGAAGAAGCAGTATTGTTTGAAGGCCGTGGCGACAGCGAACCCCTGACGGAAAACATCACCGCCAAGGGGCGGGAGATGAACCGTCGGGTGGATGTAAAGCTGCGCTATTTCGAATTAGACCAGGAAGCGCGTGATGCCCAGCGCCGCGCGCAGGCGCTGCAGCTCAATCGGGTAAAAGTCTGCCGTCAGGAAACGGTGTGTAAGCTGCGTTACACCGCCGGCTCCGACCAGCGCGCGCGACTGAAAAACCTGGTGTCTCCGCTGCGCCTGCAGCCGGGCCAGGTGGATTTACCAGCGGCCTTTGTGCGCCGTATCAGCGAGGTGCGTGCCACCCTGTTGGAAAAACCGAATCTCACGATTCATTTTGTCGGCCATACCGATGGCAAGCCGCTGCCCGAAGGGCCGGCGGAACTCTATGACGACCAGATGGCGCTGTCCCGTGCGGAAGCGCGTCGTGTCGCCCTGGCGGTGGCCGATCAGTTGAACCTGCCGGGCTATATGGTGACCAGCAGCGGTAAAGGCGCAACCCAGCCGATCGCGGCCAACGACACCGCCAAGGGACGCTCCCTGAACCGCCGTGTAGAGGTGGAGTTCTGGTATGACGATCTGTTGGAAACCGCCTCAGACGGTTTACAGGCGTGCCCTGAGTCGGCGGCGGCAGAAACCATTACCATCGCCCACGAATCCCCCACCGGGGATATCGCTCCGATCTTTATCAACAGCGGTGATCCGCAGATTTCTGCCGCCCAGCTGGCGCAGATGCAGCGGATGATGGATGAAGTGGCGGGCAAGCAACATGTGCGCCTGAGCTTTATCGGTTACAGCGATAACCAGCGTATGGAGCGTCGTGAGGCCATGGTCTACGGCGACGACGTCGGGCTGTCCTTCGCCCGTGCACAAAAGACCATGCAAGCAGTCCAGGCGCATCTGGGCCTGAGCGACGATCAGGTCGAATTCGAAGGCCGCGGCTTTGTGGAGTCCAAAGACGTCGTGCAGACCGGCTTTATCCACATGGACGGTGCCCGTGTGGAAGTGCAGGTGCTCTATGATGAGCTGGCGGTTCTGGCGGAAAAAGACCGTCTGGAAATCGAGCGCATCCAACAGGAAGCCAAGGCCAACAACCCCTATGCCCTGAACCTGATGCGTATTACCGTCGATGGCGCGCCGGAATACGATCCCTACAAGAACTCTGCCGACCTGCAGCGCTGTACCGACGTGGCACTGGAGCAGGCAAATATCCAGTTCCGCTTTGACAACCAGGCGATGCAACCGCGTCTGAACGTCAGCGCGTTTCCGAGCACGATCCGCTACGCCGACGATCCTGAAACCGAGATTGCCGACAGCCGGGTCCAGTTCAAACGCTACACCAACTATCCGTCGTTCATTACCCGCGCGGAAGTGCGCATCTTTGAAGAGCAGCAGTCACTGCGCGACGCGCCGCTGGCGGTAGTGACCCTGGATCAGAATGGCGAAGGCAGCTGGGAAGCAGACTTTGACAGCTTCCAGGCGCCGCTGAAAAAACTGCAGTATGTACTGCGGGTTTACGACTGGAAGCAGCGCTTTGATGAAACCCGGCCACAGACTCTGTGGCTTGTGGATAACTTCGAGCCACAACTGCAGCAGGCGACGACCGAGAAGGAGCTGTTGGTTGGTTACGGTGAAAACCGCCTCGCGGAGCAGAATATCCCGGTCAGTGGTAATGCGGTGCTGGTCAATGGTGACCAGATCCCTGCGGGACACAGCGTTTGGCTCGCTGGGCGCGAAGTTCCGGTGAGTAACAACGGCGGATTTGTCGCCGAGGAAATTTTTGCCAAAGGGCTGCACACGGTGGAAGTGGCGGTTCTGGATAGCGAAGGCAACGGCGAACTGTTCCTGCGAGACCTGGAGTTCAATCGCGACGACTGGTTTACCGTGGGCATGGCCGACGTCACCATTGCCCGGGACAAGACCAATGGCCCGGCGGCACTGGTCACCGGCGATGAAACCCACTATGACAATTCCGCGAGTTACGATGGCCGTCTGGCTTTCTATACCAGCGGTGGTTTTGGCGATGGCTGGCAGCTGTCTGCCAGTGCGGATACCGAAGAGGGGCCGGTCGACGAACTGTTTTCCAACTTCATGGAGAAAACGCCGGACGCGCTCTTCCGTCGTCTGGACAGCGACCTTTACTACCCGACCTTCGGTGATGACTCGACGGTTGTGGAAGATGCCCCCACTTCCGGCAAGTTTTATATCAAGCTGGAAAACTACGACGACTACGGTCTCTGGGGTAACTTCAACGCCTCTTATACCGATAATGAACTGGCGCATATCGACCGCGCGCTCTACGGGGCCAATTTCCATTTTGAAACCGACGACGTTACCGACTTTGGCGAAAAGCGTTTTCAGGTGGATGCGTTCAGCGCGGAGCCGGGCACCATTGCAGGGCGCGATGAGTACCGCGGTACCGGTGGTTCCCTCTACTACCTGCGCCACCAGGACATCCTGACCGGCTCCGAACGGCTGCGCATTGAAGTGCGGGACAAAAACTCCGGGCTGGTATTGGGCGTGAAAAACCTGACGCCGGTGATCGATTACGACCTGGATTACATTCAGGGGCGGGTACTGCTGAATCGCCCTCTGTCGGCCATTGCCAACGACAACCTGATCATCCAGGATGGCTCATACAACGGTAACCCCCAGTACCTGGTGGCCCGCTATGAATACACGCCGGGCTTTGACGATCTGGATACTTTGGCGGTGGGCGGTCGCGCGCACTACTGGGCTGGTGATCACGTCAAAATCGGGCTGAGTGCCAGCCAGCAGGATGAAGAGGACAATGAATCCTCCCTCAACGGCGTCGACCTGACACTGCGCAAAACCGCCGGCACCTGGATGAAAATCGAAGTGGCCGAGAGTCAGGGCAACACCCTGGACACTCTGTCTTCCTTCGATGGCGGTTACAGCTTCAATCAGGGCGGATTTGACCAGAGCAGTTTCGACTCGGCGACGGCCTATGACCCCGATGCCAAGGCCGGCGCCAACAAGTTTGAAGCGGCGCTGCAAATGGGTGACTTCTTTGAAGGTGCGCGCGGTTCCATGTCCCTGTATGCACAGCAGCGGGATGCGGGTTTCTCCGCGCCGGGCCAACTGGCTAACCAGGAGACCGAGCAGCACGGCGCAGCCATCCAGGTTCCCATCGGTGAGCGCTTTGACGTGGGCGTGAAAGTGGATACCAAGGAGCAGGCTCAGGGGCTGCAGACATCGTCGACCGATATGGAGCTGGGCTATCGACTCAGTGATAACTGGCGACTGGCTGCGGCTGCGCGCACCGATTCCCGTGAAGACTATTCACCGGTGGTTCCCGTTACCCAGAAGCAGGGTGACCGCACCGATGTGGCGGTGGAAGCGAGTTACGACTCCGGCGCGGACTGGCGGGCCTTCGGCTTCGTGCAGCGCACGGCAGAATTGTCCGGATCCCGCGAAGAAAACAACCGCGTCGGTTTTGGTGGTGCTTACCGTGTCAGCGAACGCCTGACTCTGGACAGCGAACTCTCCGGTGGCGATACCGGGACGGCCGCGCGCCTGGGAACCGATTTCCTGGTCACCGACCGCACCAACCTCTACTTGAATTACACCCTGGACAACGAGCGCACCGACACCGGAGTGCGCGCGCGCAAAGGTAACCTGAACAGTGGTTTCCGCAGCCGTTACAGCGACAGTGTGAGCATTTACGGCGAGGAGCGTTACACCCACGGTGACGTCTCCACCGGCCTGACGCACGCCCTCGGCGTGGACCTGGCACCGAGTGATGTCTGGAATTACGGAACGTCGCTTGAGGCCGGTACTTTGGAGGATCCGCGTACCGGTGCGGAAACTGAACGCCGTGCCGTGGGTGCGAGCATGGGCTTCAATGACGGCAGCCTGCGTTTATCCAGTGCGGTGGAATACCGTGTGGACAATATGCAGACTTTGTCTGATCCGGAGACGGTGCTGGAAAACGAGCGCCAGACCTGGCTGATGAAAAATACCCTGAGCTTCCAGATCAACCCCGACTGGCGTCTTGTCGGTAAATTGAATTACTCCGACAGCCAGAGTTCCCAGGGTGAGTTTTACGATGGCAAGTTCACCGAGGGCGTTATGGGTTACGCCTACCGCCCGGTCTACAACGATCGCTGGAACACGCTGCTGAAGTACACCTACTTCTACAATGTGCCCACCACCGATCAGGTACTGGTAACGAATACCGCCACCGAGTTTGTGCAGAAGAGCCACATCTTCTCTGTGGACACCAACTACGACATCAGCCGCCGCTGGACGCTCGGCGCCAAGTACGCCTATCGCCTGGGGCAGTTGAGCATGGAGCGGGAAGATCCGGAGTTCTTCGACAGTAGTGCGAGCCTGTACGTCGTGCGCGCCGACTGGCACTTCGTCAACAAATGGGACCTGCTGATCGAAGGCCGACTGCTCGACCTGCCGGATGCGGGCGACCGCAAAAGCGGTGCATTGCTGGCGCTGTATCGCCAGATGGGGCGTCACTTCAAGGCGGGTATCGGTTACAACTTTACCGATTTCTCCGATGACCTCACCGACCTGGATTACGACAGCCAGGGTGTCTTCATCAATATGATTGGCAAGTTCTAGGTATCACTGAAAAGCTACTGCGCGGGCGTCTGGCGGCGCCCGTCAGGTTTTAGTTCTTTGTTTCAGCCCCAGCCAGCCAGCACAATCTTGCCAATGGTTTTTCCGGTTTCCAGCTGGCGGTGGGCCAGGCGCAGATTGGTGGCGTCGATTGGCTCGATGGTTTCGCCAACGGTGGTGACCAGCTCTTCGTTATCGATCAATTTCGCGATCCGGTTCAGGATCGCCCCCTGCTCACTCATATCCTCGGTCTGGAACATGGCGCGGGTGAACATGAATTCCCACACAAAAGTCGCGCTCTTGGCTTTCAGCAGTTCAACCGGCAAAGGCGCGCTGTTCTCGACGATGGTGCAGATTTTCCCCTGGGGTTTGATGGCGTTGGCCATGGCAGGGAAGTGCTGGTCGGTATTGTTCAGGCACAGGATGTAATCCACTTCCGGGATGCCGATATCCTTCAGTTCCTCATCCACCGGGTTACGGTGGTTCACAATGTGCGATGCCCCCATCTGTTTCACCCAGATGCTGGACTTGGTGCGCGACGCGGTGGCGATGACGTTAAGCTTTGCCAAGGTACGCGCCAGCTGGATCGCGATAGAGCCAACGCCCCCGGCACCACCGATGATCAGAATTGACTTGCCGGCATCGCTACCCGCCGGGGAGATGCCCAGGCGATCGAACAGCGCCTCCCAGGCGGTAAGACTGGTGAGGGGGAGGGCGGCTGCGGCGGCGTAGTCCTGGGTGCGCGGCATCTTTCCCACGATCCGTTCATCGATGAGCTGGAATTCGCTATTGCAACCGGGGCGGGTGATATCGCCGGCGTAGAACACCTGATCCCCTGGCTTGAACCCGGTGACCTCAGTGCCCACAGAAATCACCTCGCCCGCGGCATCCCAACCGAGGATCTTGGGGGTGGCCTCGGTGACCGCGTCCGCCTTGGGAGCGCGGACTTTGGTGTCCACGGGATTCACCGCGATGGCTTTTACCGCAACCAGCAAATCCCGCGGGCCGGGTTCAGGGCGGTCGATATTCAGGTCTACGAGGGATTCTTCGTGGTCGATGGGCAGGTACTGATACAGGCCGACAGCTTTCACTTGGGTTTCCTTTCCGGTGCTGTGTATTTGCAATTGGCGCTCGGGGCGCGTATTTCCCGAGGAACCAGTTTCCCTGAATTCAATTTTCGCGCCAGATTGTGCGGTGGCAGCAGCATACGACTTGGGCGCGGCGTCTCGGAATCGTTAGGAACTGCTCAGATTGTAGAGAAGGGAGGAGGGTGGGGGTGTGATCACGATCCGAAGTTGTCGGTGAAAATCAGCTCTCGGCGGGAATATTGGCGGCAGATGCAACGGCCTGGGCTTTTTCCTGTGCGTTACCGGAAACTTTACGGCTGGCAGCGCGTTTTAACCTGCGCTTTTGCCACCAGAGGTAGAGACCTGTGCCAAACAGCAGTGCCGGCGCGAACCCCGCCAGCAGCACCAGCCAGCGGCCTAGAAGGCCGAGGGCATCGCCGTTATGCAGAGGAAACTGCCAGCGCAGGATTTTATTGCCCAGGGGAATCTCGGTGACATTCTGCGTCATCAGCAGTTCACCGCTGTACTGATCGACACGGGCAATACTGGCGCCGTAGTTGCTCCAGGCCTCGTCGGCGGCGCGGAAGGTGAGCCCGTAGCTGTCGCTGTTGTCCCGGGGCAGATAAATGCGTTTGAGTTCGCCATCGGGAAAAGCCGACGCGGCAATGGCGACGGCTTCATCCGGACTGATCGGCGTTCCCGCGTCGGTACGCGATGGAGGGAGTGCCGGACGGGGGCCAACCTCGAACAGGCTGCCCACCACAGTCTCCACCTGAGAGGGGAATACCAGGGCCACGCCGGAAAAACTGATCATCAGCAGCAGAGGCAGAAAGTAAATGCCGAACACCTTGTGCACATCAAAGTAAAACCGGAAGCGGTTGCCGCTGCGGGAGATGGTGAATGCGCGTGCCCAGCGCTTGTTTCCGTTCTGTTTTCTCCGACTTTTTTTCGGCCACCAGAGCACGATTCCGCTGATACAGAACACCATCAGCAACAGCCCCATAAAGCCCACCACCGTTTTGCCGCTTTTACCGGCAAGCAGGGTGTAGTGGAGGCGGTAAAGCCAAGTCATGGTGTATTCGGGGGTGCCCCAACCGCGTACGGCCAGTACCTCGCCGTCGGTGGGGGAGACACTAACTTCGAGGGGGCCGGGCGCGCCTTCCGGTTTCGGAAATCGCACCACATGCGGGCTGCCGGCCTGACGCTGGGTCATCAGGCGCGTGGGCGCGGGGTTGCCGGGAACCGCTGCCTGGGCGGAGGCAAGAATTTCGGCGTAGCTGGCGGGCCGCTCACTGGGTTTGAAAGTGACGGTCTGTGGTGCCAGCTGTTCATCCAGCACGTGATCGAACACCAGCAGGCTGCCGGTGAGTCCGATCACGGAAAGCAGCAGGCCCAGGGTCAGGCCGGCGTACTTGTGCAGGATAAAAAACGCTTTACGCATAATGGTGCTTGATCAGAACACCTTGGAGTAAGACAGGTTCACACTGCGTCCAAGACCTTTGAAATTGCGGATGTCATTACCCGCGGTCTGGGAGTAGTAAGTGAAGTAGTCTTCGTTGGTCAGGTTCTGCAAACCCAACGCGAATTCACCGCCCAGTGCCTGAAGTTGCGCGCTGGCATCAATAATGGTGTAGCCGTCAAATTCTTTGGTGACTTCACCCGCGGCATTTTCGAAGTCCCGGTCCAGCAACCAGTTGGCTTGCAGACGGGTGCTGAAGGTGTCGCTCCAGCTGCGTGCCCAGCTCAGGTTGAAACGGTTGGGGGCGATATTGCGGCCGTCCAGGTCGGTGTCCACCTTGCCATCATCGTTGGAGTCATAGCGGCCTTTGGTGTAGGCATAGCGGGCTTCGAGGGTGTCGGTGTCGCTGGCGAACCACTGGCCGCGCAGCTCCAAACCATCGATGTCGGTTTTTTCACGGCTTACGCTGTAGATGCCATCGCTGCCTAGCGCCAGACGCTGGCCAAAGTCCGAGTCAGAAGAATAGTAAGCCGCCTGCAGGCCGAATTGCCCGCTGGTGAAGTCCAGGCCCAGCTCCTGGTTCTCGGTCAGGATCGGCTGCATATCGAGGAAGCTTTCCACATCCTGGTCCGGCTGATTGATACCGCGCAGTACCCGGCCCACATCCGGCATGGAAAAGCCTTCGGAGTAATTGGCATAAATCCGCAGGCCATCGGTGATCACATAGGTTGCACCGATGTTGCCCAGGGTCTCGCTGAACTCCGGATTGCCGCCCTTGACGAACTGACCGCCGTTATAGGAATACAGGGTGGTGAAGTCGTCGACCTGCAGCTCGGAGATCTCGTGGCGCACACCGGCGGTGATGGTCATCTTCTCGATACCGCTGAATTCGGCTTGCGCGTAAGGCGCGATGTTATTGTATTGGGTAGGCGGAACCCAGGCGCGACCGGTCAGGATCAGCTGCTGCCAGGTTTCGTCCTGCAGCAGGTCCACACCGTAGGCCAGGCTCACCGGCGCGCCGGCAATATCGTCCTTGATCAGGGTCAGTTTCAGGCCGCGCTTTTCCGAGTTGTTCTGGGACTGGTCGAAAACCACTTCGCCATACGCCGGATCCTGGAAAGTGCCGCTGGGGGTACCGCCGTAAGTGCCGGCGAAATCCTGTGAGAACACCTGCGCGCGCAGTTTCTGGCCGAGAAAGTCTTCCTTGCTGTACTGCAGGTTGATCGTGGTGACTTCGTTGGAGGGAGATTTACCCGGTACGTCGGCCTCGATGGCTGTGGTCGGGATACCCTCGCTGATATCGCCATTCACGCTCAGCCAGTTATTGTTGCCTTCTACCAGGAAGTGGTTGACGGTCAGTTGCACTCGCTGGTCGTCCCAGCTGTAGCCGGTCTTGATGAACGCGTTGATGGTATCGCTGTCCATGGTGTCGCCCTGGGTATTGTCGAAGCCGACAATATCGCCGTTGGCGTCATAGCCGATACCGGTGTTGCGGTAGCTGACACTGGCCAGCACATCGACCGCGTCTACCTTGCCAGACAGGCTGTAGCTGCCGTTGTAACCCAGGGTGTCGCTCAGCTCGCTGGGCTGGAGCGAGGACTCAACCCGGAAGCTTTGCTGGAATTCATCACTGCTGGGGGTGCGGGTAATCAGGTTGATGATACCGCCGGAGGCACCCATGCCGTGGATGGCGTTGGCGCCGTGGATCACTTCCACACGCTCCAGCATCAGCGGGTCGATGGTGTGACCGTCGCGTCCGCCGTCTCGCAGGGGGTTGGACTGGGGCACACCGTCAATCAGGTACAGCGGCTTGCGGCCGCGCAGGCTCTCACCGGAGCTGGTCATCTTCTGGCGGCTGGGCGAGAAGCTTGGGATCAGGTTGCCGAGGATGGTGGACAGGTCGCTGGTCGCGGCCATCTGCTGGTTCAGTTCTTCCTTGCCGATCAGGGTGACCGTATTGGGAATGGCACTCAGGGGCTTCTCGGTACGGCTGGCAGTAACGACGACTTCTTCATGGATACGCTGGTTATCGCTTTTGGCTTCCTGGGCGAGGGCACCCGGGATGGCGTAGGCGGTGCTGCAGGCGGCAATCGCCAGAGCCAGGGAAGTTTTTTTCAGCTTGAACATGGGGGAAGCTCCTTGAATCGTCTTCGTCGTTTTTCTGCATTTACTGCTGGCAGAGAGGCCCGTTTGCCGGGCCACTGGCGGCATTAAATTCATACCGCAATTTGGTTGGCGATACTAAATAAAATGAGAATTAATATCAATTTCAATCGGTGGCTGAAAAGCAGGAGACTTCCTTTATATGTCTGCGTGCGCGGGTGTCTGAGCCGGGAGGTTGGCGAATGGAGCTGCTGCGCTCTTCAAATGGCGCAAATGGGCACCACGAAGCGGCGTTGTTTCTTCTTATAATGTGGGATCTGAAGCAAAGGTGGGCTTTGCTGAGGGGGTTTAGGCGTTCCCGCCCCGGAAATAGCCGGTGTGAAAATTAATGCCACAAGCGGCTTGACTCGCCCGGGGCTCGCCCCTAGAATGCGCAGCCTCTGAGCGGTTGGGGCAACCCACCGCAAGAAATCGAAAGTCTTACCAGGTTCGGTTTCTAGGGTTGTTGGTGCGGGGTGGAGCAGCCTGGTAGCTCGTCGGGCTCATAACCCGAAGGTCGTAGGTTCAAATCCTGCCCCCGCTACCAAATTTCCACTTATACTTTGATGAAGTGAAAGTGGTTGTTAAAACCCCTTGGATGTTGTTGCGGGGTGGAGCAGCCTGGTAGCTCGTCGGGCTCATAACCCGAAGGTCGTAGGTTCAAATCCTGCCCCCGCTACCAAATTTTGCAAAAGTACTTCAGGGTGCTTTTGCGCAGTAAAAGCCCCTGTTAGGGGCTTTTTCGTATCTGCGGCAAACCGGTCTCCGGGGTTGCCATCCGAATGGGCCGGGAGTCGGCGCCGCGGTTTCTCATTCGGACCGTGGGCTAGCTCCGCTGCCCATTTTTTGTTTTTGTACTCTGCGTCGGCAGATCGCAATACAGCTGACACGCCCTCGAGGCAAAGTGGTGATATGGCAAGCAAGCGCGAACTTTTAGAAGAGCTTCTGGCACCAGTGGTTGAATCACTGGATTGCGAGCTGTGGGGGATTGATTACCAGACCCACGGTCGCAACGCCCTGCTGCGTATTTACATCGACGCAGAGCGCGGAATCGCCGTGGAAGACTGCGAGAAGGTCAGTCGCCAGGTCAGCGCAGTGCTGGATGTGGAAGATCCCATCACCAGTAAGTACACCCTGGAGGTGTCCTCCCCGGGGATGGATCGACCACTGTACAAGCTTGAGCAATACCAGCGCTTTATTGGCGCCCAGGTGGAACTCCGTTTGCGCATGCCGCTGGACGGCCAGCGCAAGTGGCGTGGTCTGCTGGCTGGCGTTGAAGGCGATGAAGTTGTTTTGCGTATCGACAGCGAAAATGAGTATCTGCTGCCGATCGACAGTATTGAAAAGGCGAACATCATTCCGCAGTTTGAAAGCGGAAAAAAATAAGCGGTTCGCACTGGAATCAGCTTGGAAATTGCGAGTTTGATTCCGGTAAATGTTTTAGATGTTTCTTTTGTTAAATAGTTAAGGGCAATGCAGACGTAATGAGTGAGGCAGCCAGATAGGGCTTCACTTGAGCATTGGATTACAGCACGTAGCGTTTTGAAGAGGCAGCTGCATGAACAAAGAAATCTTGCTGGTAGCCGAAGCGGTTTCCAACGAGAAAGGCGTTGACCGGGATATTATTTTCCAGGCAATTGAGGCGGCCCTCGCAACGGCCACCAAGAAGCGCTACGACGAAGACTCCACCATTCAGGTGATCATTGATCGCCGTACCGGTGACTATGAAACTTTCCGCAGCTGGGAAGTGGTCGACGACGAGACGCTCGCCGAGCTGGGCACCCAGTTCACTCTGGAAGAAGCCCACGAAAAAGACACTGAGCTGAAAGCCGGTGATGTTTATCGCGAGCAGGTGGAAAACGTCGAGTTTGGTCGCATCGCTGCGCAGACCGCCAAGCAGGTGATCGTGCAGAAGGTGCGTGAAGCCGAGCGCGCCAAGATTGTCGACGAGTATCGCGATCGCGTTGGCGAACTGGTGAGCGGTACCGTCAAGAAAGTAACCCGCGACTTTGTCGCTGTCGATCTGGGCAACAACGCCGAAGCGCGTCTGCCCCGCGACCAGTTGGTTGGTCGCGAAATTTTCCGCCTCGGTGACCGTGTGCGTGCCATCCTGCTGGAAATCCAGCCGGAAGCTCGCGGCCCGCAGCTGATGTTGAGCCGCTCCTGCCCGGAGATGCTGATCGAGCTGTTCCGTATTGAAGTGCCGGAAATCGCCGAGCAGGTGATTGAAATCCGCGGCGCTGCCCGCGATCCGGGCCTGCGCGCCAAGATCGCCGTAAACACCAACGATGGCCGTATCGATCCGGTAGGCGCTTGTGTGGGTATGCGCGGCGCTCGGGTTCAGGCCGTTTCCAACGAGCTCTCCGGTGAGCGTGTGGATATCGTGCTGTGGGACGACAATCCCGCCCAGTTCGTGATCAATGCCATGGCGCCAGCGGAAATCGAGTCCATCGTGGTGGACGAAGATGCCGGCTCTATGGATGTCGCGGTTGCGGAAGAGAATCTGGCCATGGCCATCGGCCGCAGCGGCCAGAACGTACGCCTGGCGTCAGAGCTGACCGAGTGGCAGATCAATGTGATGAGCATTGAAGACTGGCAGAACAAACAGGAAGCGGAATCCGGCAGCATCATGGAAACCTTCATGGAGCGCCTGGACATCGACGAAGACGTCGCCGGTGTACTGGTCGATGAAGGCTTCACCACCCTTGAAGAAGTGGCCTATGTGCCCATCGAAGAGATGCTGGCCATCGATGGTTTCGATGAAGATATCGCCGAAGAACTGCGTGCGCGCGCCAAGGATGCACTGCTGACCCAGGCGCTGGCCTCGGAAGAGCAGCTGGATGCCTCTGAGCCGCAGGAAGATCTGCTGAATATGGAAGGTATGGATCGCCAGTTGGCGTTCCAGCTCGCCAGCCGTGGCGTAGCCTCCATGGAAGATCTGGCCGAGCAGGCCGTGGATGACCTGCTGGATATTGAAGGCATGGACGAGGAGCGCGCCGCCGCGCTGATCATGAAAGCTCGCGAACCCTGGTTCGCCGACGACAGTGATCAATAAGCTTAATGCCCCGTGCCGGGTGCAAGCCCGGCCCTGCGCGCAGCTGCAAAGCGCGCGCCCCGAATTGCCTGCCAAGCAGGCCAAGGGTGGAGCAGTACAATGAATTGATACTGCTCCGCTACTAAGAGACTTTTTAGGAGAGAGAATGGCCGAAGTAACAGTTAGCGAACTCGCCAAATCGGTTGGTGCCACCGAGGAGCGTCTGCTCAAGCAGATGCGGGAAGCGGGTTTGCCCCACACTTCAGCAGATGCGTCCGTATCTGCGGAAGAAAAGCAGGTCCTGCTCAACTTCCTGAAAAGTAGTCACGGGGAGCAGAGTGCTGCACCGAAGAAAATTACCCTCAAGCGCAAAACTACCACCACGCTGAAGACCGGCTCTGGCACCGGCCGCAAGACCGTGAATGTGGAAGTGCGTAAGAAGCGCACCTACGTTAAACGCGCCGACGAAGCTGAGCAGGCAGAGCCAGAACTGGATACCTCCGCACTGCAGAAGGCTGAGGAAGAGCTGGCCGCGGCAGAGCAGGCCGCGGCAGAGCGCGCCCGTCTAGAGAAAGAAGCGGCAGAAGCCGAAGCAAAAGCCAAGGCGGAAGAGGAAGCCAAGGCCAAGCAGGAGGCCGAAGCCAAAGCGAAGGCCGAGGCGGAAGCCAAAGCGGCCGAGCAAGCGGAAGCCAAGGCCGAAGCCGCTACTGAAAAAGCGGAAGAAAAGCCCGCACCGAAAGCTGCCCCTGAAGCCAAGCCCAAGCCCGCGCCAGCGCCGGTTCGCTCCACTTACGTGGACGATATCGAAGCCATGCGTATTGCTGCCATGGAGCGCCGCAAGAAAGAAGACGAGCGCGAAGCTGCCGAGCTGGAAGAGAAGAAGGCCCGTGTAGAAGCCGAACGCAATCGCCTTGAGCAGGAGCAGAAGGAGCGCGCTGAAAAAGCCAAGCAACAGAAGCCTGCCGCGTCTGCGGATGGCGATGCTGCCAAGCCCGCCCTGCGTCGTAAACATGAAGCGGCTACCGAAGACCGCGATGACGACGAACCTCGCAAGCGTCGCAGCCGTCGCGGCAAGTCTGGCCCGAAAAAGTCCAGCAAGACCTCTCTGTATGATGCCGCGCTGGAAGTTTTCGAGAGCGACGAAGATGAGAAGCGCAGCACGCGCTCTCTGTCGCGCCCGACGCTGAAAGTCAAGAATACGCACGGCTTTAAACGGCCGACAGGAAAGCAAGTGTACGAAGTGCAACTGGGCGAAACCATCACCGTGGGTGATCTCGCCAAACAGTTAAATATCAAGGCCGGTGAGCTGATCAAGCGCCTGATGAAAATGGGTGAAATGGTCACCATCAACCAGAGCCTGGATCGCGATACCGCGACCCTGCTGGTAGAAGAGCTGGGCCACACCGTGGTACTGCGCTCTGAAAACGAAATGGAAGAAAAGCTGGTTGCCCAGTCCCAGAGCGTGGAAGGTGAAGAAGTTTCCCGTGCACCGGTTGTGACCGTAATGGGTCACGTTGACCACGGTAAAACCTCGCTGCTGGATTACATTCGTAAAACCAAGGTTGCTTCCGGTGAGGCCGGTGGTATTACCCAGCACATTGGTGCCTACCGGGTGAAAACCAGCCAGGGCGAAATTGCCTTCCTGGATACCCCGGGACACGCCGCGTTTACCGCCATGCGTGCGCGCGGTGCCCAGGCTACCGACGTGGTTATTCTGGTTGTAGCTGCGGATGACGGCGTTATGCCGCAGACCGAAGAAGCCATTGCCCACTCCAAGGCCGCGGGTGTACCGCTGGTTGTCGCCATCAACAAGTGCGACAAGGAAGCGGCGGATCCGGATCGTGTGAAGAACGAACTGGCAGCCAAAGACGTTATCCCGGAAGACTGGGGTGGCGACACTCAGTTCATTGAGGTATCTGCGCACACTGGCCAGGGCATCGACGAGCTGCTGGAAGCGGTTTCCCTGCAGTCTGAAATGCTGGAGCTGAAAGCGAAGATCGGCGTGCCGGCCAGCGGTGTTGTGATCGAAGCGCGCCTGGAAAAAGGTCGCGGTGTTGTTGCTACTCTGCTGGTACAAAACGGCGAGCTGAAGCGCGGCGACATCGTGCTGGCGGGCCAGAGCTACGGTCGCGTACGCGCCATGACCAACGAGCTGGGTAAATCCGTAAAAGATGCGGGTCCGTCCACCCCGGTGGAACTGCTGGGCCTCGACTCTACCCCGAATGCGGGTGATGAGTTCCTGGTGGTCGCTGACGAGCGTAAAGCCCGTGAAGTGGCCGAGCAGCGCGCGACTAAAGAGCGTACCGAGCGCATGCAGCGCCAGCAGGCGGCCAAACTGGAAAACATGTTTGCGAACATGGAAGCCGGCGAGAAGAAAGTACTGCCGATTGTGGTCAAGGCCGACGTGCGCGGTTCTCTCGAGGCGATCCTGTCTGCACTGGCGGATATCGGTAACGAAGAAGTTTCCGTCAATGTGGTTTCCAGCGGTGTCGGCGGTATTGCCGAAAACGACATCAACCTGGCCCTGACCTCCGGTGCCATCGTTATCGGCTTCAACACCCGTGCGGATGTTGCTGCACGCAAGCTGGCGGAAACCGAGAGCGTCGAGATCCGTTACTACAGCGTGATCTACAACCTGCTGGACGAAGTGAAGCAGGCCCTGTCTGGCATGCTGGATCCGGAAGTACGCGAAGAAATCGTCGGTATCGCCGAAGTGCGCGACGTATTCCGTTCGCCCAAGTTCGGTGCTATCGCCGGCTGTATGGTTACCGAGGGTACCGTGTACCGCAACAAGCCCATCCGTGTACTGCGTGACAACGTGGTGATTTACCAGGGCGAACTGGAATCCCTGCGTCGCTTCAAAGATGACGTACAGGACGTTCGCAACGGCATGGAGTGTGGTATCGGGGTGAAAGACTACAATGACGTCAAGCCTGGCGATCAGATCGAAGTCTTTGACATCGTTAAGGTAGCCCGCGAACTCTAATGTTCTCTTTCGCCTGAGGGCAGGTTTCTACGGAGCTTTCGTAGGAGCTTGCGCTCAGGCGAATTTGCCATTCTGAATAGGTAAAAAATGGCCAAAGAATTCCACCGCGCCGACCGCGTCGCCGATGCCATGCGCCGCGAGCTGGCCCGCCTGATTCAACACGAAGTGCGTGACCCCCGGGTTGGCATGGTCAATGTCAACGACGTTGAAGTCAGTCGCGACCTCACCACAGCCAAGGTGTTTGTTACCCTGGTTGGCGAAGACGATCGAAGCAAAATTGATATCTCAATGGAAGCGCTGAACAAGGCCGCCGGCTTCCTGCGCAGCCAGCTCGCCAAAGAGATTCAGATCCGTACCATTCCTCGTTTGCAGTTCCGCTACGATGAAACCTCTGTACGCGGCCAGCACCTCTCGGCGCTGATCGACAAGGCGGTTAAGTCTGACCAGCAGAAGTCTGACGACGACACAGACGATAGCAGCGAACAGAACGACTGATGGGCCGCAGACCAAAATGGGGACGGCAGATCGACGGTGTCTTGTTGCTGAACAAGCCTGCCGGAATTTCTGCCAACGATGCCCTGCAAAGAGCCAAACGCCTGTTCTTCGCCAACCGCGCGGGGCACACCGGCGCCCTGGACCCGCTGGCAACTGGTGTGTTGCCGGTATGTTTTGGTGAGGCAACCAAGTTTTCCCAGTATCTGCTGGATGCGGACAAGCGCTACCGCAGCACCTTTTGCTTTGGCATGACCACCGAGACTGGCGATGCCGATGGCAATGTCGTTGCCACCAGCGATGCGTCCGGCCTCACCGAGCAGCAGGTACGGGACGCCATGGGCGCTTTTCGCGGCACCATCAGCCAGGTCCCGTCCATGTACTCGGCCCTCAAGCACAACGGGCAGCCGTTGTACAAACTGGCGCGCCAGGGCATTGAGGTGGAGCGGGAAGCCCGCGAGGTGGAAATCTATTCCTACGAGCTGGTGGACTTCACCCCGGGCTCCGATTCCCCGGATAAGCTGCCGCGTGCGGTAGTGGAAGTGCACTGCTCCAAGGGCACCTATGTGCGCAGCCTGGCGGAAGATCTGGGCAAGGCGCTGGGCGTCGGTGCTTTCGTGGAGAAGCTGCACCGTATTGCTGCCGGCCCCTACCATGAAGACGACTCGGTCACCCTGGATGAATTGACCGCGGAGCGGGGGGAGGATCGCGCAGAAGTGCTGGATCACCACCTGCTGCCGGCGGATTCTCCCGCCTCAGGACTGCCCAAAATGATCCTTGCGGACGACACGGGTTACTATCTGCGACAGGGGCAGCCGGTGATGGATCTACAGGTCTATCGCTTGGGCGATGAAGGTGATATGGTGCGCCTCTTCCTGGAAAGTGGTGAATTTCTAGGCGTTGGTGAGATTACTGATGACGGACGGGTCGCACCCCGTCGGTTGGTAAAATAACCTGTAGGAACCTGCTCGCAGGGGATTCCAGGTAATGCAATGACTAGCTGGTCTGTAAACATGCACGGGCCAGCCGAATCTTTAAAGCATGTTACGAACGAGGTAATTCGTTATGGCACTGTCTGCAATCGAAAAAGCAGCCATCCTGAAAGAGCACGGCCAAGCTGAAGGCGACACCGGTTCTCCGGAAGTCCAGGTAGCCCTGCTGACTGCCAACATCAACAAGCTTCAGGGTCACTTTGCTTCTCACAAGCAAGACCACCACTCCCGTCGTGGTCTGATCCGCATGGTAAACCAGCGTCGTAAGCTGCTGGACTACCTGAAGCGCAAGGATCTGAACCGTTACGCTCAGCTGATCGCCAAGCTCGGCCTGCGTCGCTAAGACCCTGGGAATGCCCGCCTTATGGCGGGCATTCTTCTTTTTAGAATTCGAATTTTCCGGGGCGGCTATATTTGCCACGGGAATGCCGGGCCAATAAAGAGCGTCCGGTGCATTCGTCTGCCTCTTATTTGTTTTCTTGAAGGCAGGCGGACAACTGTAGGGGCTGTTGGAATGGGCCAGCAGCCGTAAGGAAACAGGAAAGAGTCTAGTGAATCCAGTAACCAAAACATTCCAGTACGGAAATCAGAAGGTCACCATCGAGACCGGCCGTATCGCACGTCAGGCAACCGGCGCAGCGCTGGTCACCATGGGTGAGACCGTTGTGCTGTGTACCGTAGTCGGCGCCAAAGAAGCCAAGCCAGATCAGGGCTTCTTCCCGCTGTCTGTACACTATCAAGAGAAGGCCTATGCGGCCGGCAAGATTCCCGGTGGCTTCTTCAAGCGTGAAGGCCGCCCGTCAGAGAAAGAAACCCTGACTTCCCGCCTGATCGACCGTCCGATCCGCCCGCTGTTCCCGAATGGCTTCATGAATGAAGTACAGGTGATGATCACCGTACTGTCTGCGGAAAAAGACGTGGATCCGGATATCGCCGGCATGATCGGTACCTCTGCGGCACTGTCCGTATCCGGCATCCCTTTCGGTGGCCCGATTGGCGCGGCGCGCGTGGGTTACACCGAAAAAGACGGCTACCTGCTGAACCCGGGCTACGCAGCCCTGAAAGAGTCCGAGCTGGACATGGTTGTAGCGGGCACCAAGGACGCGGTCCTGATGGTGGAATCCGAAGCTGCAGAGCTGCCGGAAGACATCATGCTGGGCGCAGTACTGTTTGCTCACCAGGAAATGCAGGCGGTTGTTAAAGTCTGTGAAGAGCTGAAAGCAGAAGCGGGCAAGCCCACCTGGGATTGGCAGCCGGAAGCGGTGAACGAAGAGCTGAAATCCGCTCTGGAAGCCCAGTTCGGCGAGAAAGTGGCCGAAGCTTACAAAATCACCGACAAGCAGCAGCGCACCACCCGCCTGGCGGAGCTGCGCAACGAAGCCGCTGAAGCTCTGGCCACCGAAGAAGTGGATGCCGGCCTGGTAAAAAGCTACTTCGGCAAGCTCGAGAAGAAAACCGTACGCGGTTCCGTGGTTCGCGGCGAGCCGCGCATCGACGGTCGCGACACCAAGACCGTACGCCCGATCAACGTGGAAGTTGGCGTACTGCCGAAAGGCCACGGCTCCGCACTGTTCACCCGTGGTGAAACCCAGGCACTGGTCGTTGCCACTCTGGGCGCTACCCGCGATGCGCAGATCATCGACGCCCTGGAAGGTGAGCGCAAAGACTACTTCATGCTGCACTACAACTTCCCTCCCTACTCTGTAGGTGAAGCGGGTCGTGTAGGCGCTACCGGTCGTCGTGAAATCGGCCACGGCCGTCTGGCCCGTCGCGGTATCGCTGCGGTACTGCCGAACCCGGAATCTTTCCCCTACACCCTGCGTGTGGTTTCCGAGATCACTGAATCCAACGGTTCCAGCTCCATGGCGTCCGTATGTGGTTCCAGCCTGGCGCTGATGGATGCGGGTGTACCGCTGAAAGCACCGGTTGCCGGTATTGCCATGGGCCTGGTGAAAGAAGACGACGGCTTCGCGGTTCTGACCGATATCCTGGGTGACGAAGACCACCTGGGCGATATGGACTTCAAAGTAGCCGGTACCGCTTCTGGTGTGACCGCGCTGCAGATGGACATCAAGATCGAAGGTATCACCGAAGAGATCATGGAGACTGCCCTGGAGCAGGCTCTGCACGCGCGTCTGCACATCCTGGCAGAAATGAACAAGGTGATCGGTGAATCCCGTACCGTGGTGAATGAGAATGCACCGCGCTACGCGACCCTGAAGATCCACCCGGACAAGATCCGCGACGTGATCGGTAAAGGTGGTGCTACCATCCGCTCCATCACCGAAGAAACTGGTGCTTCCATCGACATCGAAGACGACGGCAGCATCAAGGTGTTCGGTGAAGACGGTGAGAGCCTGGAAGCGGCAGTTACCCGTATCGAGGAAATCACTGCGGAAGCCGAGATCGGCGCTATCTACGAAGGCAAGGTTGTACGTATCGTCGACTTCGGCGCATTCGTAAACTTCCTGCCGGGTAAAGACGGCCTGGTACACATCTCCCAGATCGCGGAAGAGCGTGTCAATGCGGTATCCGATTACCTGAGCGAAGGCCAGATGGTCAAAGTGAAGGTGCTGGACGTAGACCAGCGCGGCCGTATCAAGCTGTCCATCAAGGAAGCCAATGCGGACGCAGCGGCAGAAGCTGATGAGGCGACCGGCGAGGAGTAATCCCTCCGGGAATGACCTGCTTGCAGGGCATTGAGAAAACGGTGGCTATAGGCCACCGTTTTTTTTGCCTGTAAATTGGCACTTTTGAAAGAAAGACTCTTTTGAACGAAATAGCCCAGAAAACGGAAAAATAATGGAAGTACTACTGATTTATCTGCTGGTGGGAATCGGTGCGGGCACCATCGCCGGCCTTTTTGGTGTTGGCGGCGGGCTGATCATAGTGCCTGCATTGGTGCTGGTGTTCACCGCCCAGGGTATAGCCCCGGAAATTCTCACCCATATGGCGGTCGGTACCTCCCTGGCCACCATTATCGTCACCTCCATCAGTTCGGTCAGGGCCCATCATGGCAAACGTGCGGTGGACTGGAACATTGTGGCTACCATGGCGCCGGGTATTTTAATCGGGTCTTGGCTGGGGGGGATGACTGCCGACTGGCTTTCCGGCCCCTGGCTGCAATTACTGATTGGTGTGTTTGCGGTGGGCATCGGGATCAAGATGTGGCTGGATGGGTTGCGCAAGGCGCAGTTGCCAACCGATGGCAGCCGCCTGCCGGGAAAGGTAGGTTTATCGGCTGTGGGTGCCTTTATTGGCTGGGCGTCGGCAATCTTCGGCATTGGTGGGGGCTCACTTACCGTCCCCTTCCTGTCCCGCTGTCATGTGATCATGCAGCGCGCTGTGGCAACCTCCGCCGCTTGTGGGCTGCCGATTGCGATTGCCGGGGCCTTGAGCTTTGCAGTACAGGGTTGGCACAACAGTCTGCTGCCGGAGTGGAGTAGCGGTTACATTTACTGGCCGGCGTTTTTCGGCATAGTTCTGACCAGTACGGTATTTGCCCGCGTAGGAGCGCACATCGCCCACAAGCTGTCGCCACAGTTACTGAAGAACTGTTTTGCCGGGCTTTTGCTCGTCATCGGGGCCCGCTTTATCTGGCTCAATTATGGCGTTGCGTTCGGTTGATCCTTGCCGGAAATAAAAAGGCCGCTGTGGAAAACCACAGCGGCCTTTTTTTGGTTAGGAAGTTGAAGATCAGGCGGTAACCGCTTTTCCTTCTTTGGCTTCCTCTTCGCCGGATTCCTGCATGCCTTCCCAGCCTTTGGATTTCAGGCCGATCAGCGCGAGGATGATACCGATACCGATGCTGAACAGTGCGATCTGCAGGTACAGGTTCGGCAGCTCCTGGATATTCTCCGGGTCGAAGTTACCCGCCAGCAGGCCAGAGATAATGTTGCCGATGGAGTAAGTGAGTACAAACACGCCCATCATCTGGCCGGCAAAGCGGCGCGGAGACAGCTTGCTCACCGCACTCAGGGCAACCGGGCTCAGGCACAGCTCACCAACCGTGTGCAGGAAGTAAGTGGTGATCAGCCAGTAAGGCGCTACCTTGAGGCCCTGCGCTGCGTACTGGGCCGCAAAGAACATCACGATAAAGCCGGACGCCATGATGATCAGGCCAATCGCGCATTTCACGCTGTAGGACGGGGTGATCATGCGCTTGCCCAGGTTGATCCACAGGGCTGCAAAGAACGGCGACAGCAGGATGATGAACAGGGCATTGGCGCTCTGGAACCAGGAAGCCGGCATTTCAAATGCACCGACAAGGCGGTCGGTGTAGTCGCGGCCGAACAGGTTCAGGGAGGAGCCCGCCTGTTCGAAACCAGACCAGAAACAGGCCGAGGCCAGACACACCAGAAACAGTGCCCACATACGCTTCTTCTCGGCAGTGGTGAGGTTGCCGGCGAAGTAGATGAAGCCGTAATAGGCAAAGAATGTCAGGGAGAATACGACAGCCACATACTGGGCAATGACCACCGGGTTGATGGTGATCTGGCCAGTCAGAGCCAGGGCGGCTATCACCGCGGCAACGGTGATAGCGGCACCGATCAGCTGCCATGCGCGCTTGGCGCCGCGCTCAGACAGGGGGTTTTCTGGTTTGAGGCTGGCATCGCCCAGATTGGCAATGGTCAGGCGGTACTGGATCAGGCCGATCGCCATACCCACCGCTGCGGCGCCAAAGCCCCAGTGCCAGCCAATGCTTTCACCAAAGAAGCCGCAGACAAAGTAACCAATGAAGGATCCCAGGTTGATACCCATGTAATAGATGGCATAACCGCTGTCTCGGCGTACATCTTCGGGCGCGTAGAGGTGCCCAACCAGGGCACTGATGTTGGGTTTCAGCAGGCCGGTACCGGAAGCAACCAGCATCAGGCCGACAAAGAAGGTGCTGTCATTGGGAATGGCCAGGACGATATGGCCGAGCATGATGATGATGCCGCCGTACCAGACTGTCTTCTGGCCGCCGAGGAGGCGGTCAGCAATCCAGCCACCGGGGAGGCCAAGGAAGTAGACGGCGCCGGTGTAGAGACCGTAAATCGCAGCGGCGGCTGCTACGGTAAAGCCGAGGCCTTCTTCCTGGAGACTGGCGGTCATGAACAGGACCAGCAGGGCCCGCATGCCGTAGTAACTCATGCGCTCCCACATTTCGGTAAAGAAGAGGGTAGAGAGCCCCTTGGGGTGGCCGAAAAAGCCGGCACTATTCTGATGCGTATTTGACGACATATCAGCGTTTCCAGTTGTTATAGCTTTAATAGTTAAATCGACTTGAGTGTAACAGTGGTCTCACAAACAGGCGAATGGTTACAGGTGAAACAGGAAATGAACCTGCAAAAAGGATTCCTTCGCGACAGGAATCGTGGAAAATCAGGGATTCAGAACACGAAATGGGGAAAATAACGATGAAAACCCCGGAAAAGCTTGAACCGGTAGCAGTAAATTGGTCATCCACAGGGTTGGCGGGATTAAAACGGACCCTGCTGGGGTTGTTGCTGGCCGGTCTATTGGGTTGTGCCAGTGCGCCACCACAACCCGAGACCGAGATAGATTTCAGCTGGTTATTGAGCGGAACGGCATTATTTGATGCGCCCATCGATACCGCCGAGCTACCGGAAGACGACATCCTCGGTCTTGCACCGGCCATGCGCCAGTATCTCGCCGATGTCGCACCACAAGCCAGTCCGCAACAGCGCCTGGCGGCCCTGTTGCGGGGCTTTGAGCATCGCGAATTCAGCGTCGAGTACCAGCCCGATAAGACACTGACCGCCACCGAAACCTATCGCCAGCAACAGGGTAACTGTATGGCCTTCACCGTGATGATGGTGGCCATGGCGCGGGAGCTGGGCGCTGAGGCCTACTTCAACCAGGTGGAGGTGCCGCCGGTGTGGGGGCATGAAGAATCCCAGACGTTTGTGGTCTACCGCCATATCAATATGGTTTCGGAAAGCCCCCGCGGTCGCCGGGTGGTGGACTTTAATCTGGCCGCGTATGACCCGGTCTATGACCAGCGCAAGCTGACGGATACCGAGGCCTTTGCCCAGTACTACAGCAATCGCGGCCTGGAGTGGATGCAGCAGGGCGAGATGCCGCAGGCCTTTCGATACCTGCGCAAGGCCCTGGCCCTGAGGCCAGGTGATAGTGACTTGTGGGCCAACCTGGGGGCTTTTTACAGCCGCAATGAGCGGTTCGCCGCGGCGGAGCAGAGTTATCTACAGGCGCTACAACTGAAGAGTAGCCACACCATTGCCATGAGTAATCTGGAGCGCCTGTATCGAAAGCAGCAGAAAACCGCGCAAGCGGACTATTACGCGGAGCGGGCGCGCTACCATCGCGAGCGCAACCCTTATTACCTCTATTACCAGGCGCGCAATGCGTATGAACACGGGAATTTCAAGGATGCCAAACGGCAGCTAAAGCGGGCTATCTGGCAGTACGAGGGCGACCACCGATTTTATTTCTTGTTGGGGCTCACCAGTTACCGCTTGGGAGAATTTGACGATTCCAAAACCTATTTTATGGAAGCGTTTTCGTTAGCGGATAGTCCCGGTACCAAACAGGCTTACAGCCGTAAATTGAATTACCTGAAAAGCCATCCATAAAACGTAAGCAACAAAAAAAAGGGGATGCCATTGGCATCCCCTTTTTGTGTTGACTGAAAATCAGCAACGCAAAGTCGATCACTTAGAACTGGTAAGAAGCACCAGCCCAGAAGTAACGGCCCTGGAAGTTGTAGACGCTGTATAGATACAACAACGAATCTACAATCTTAATCAACGTATCTTTGAGTAGTTAGAAAGACAAAGAGAGAGTTATTTCTCTTATGCCTATTTCTACTTGACGGAAATACGTTACGATTAAATTTGGTAAGAAATTTTGAGTGATCTTAAGGGACCTCACATGTGGGGCATGGCGGTTTCGTCCCCCCGCCTTGCACCACATAATTCCCTAGGAATAACGTGGTCTTATAAGTACCGTCAGATACTGATGCGGAAAAGCTGTAAGTTCCAGTAGTTGATGGAAAATCGATGTAGCGTGAAGCGCTGCCTGTTAACGCAGTTCTATAGACTGTGCCCGCCGCATTTTGAATGCCACTTCCATTGTGTTCCCAGTAGAAGGTGGTGATTACTCCGTCGTTGTTCCGAGCCGCTTTAGAATAAGAGTCAATTTCGTAATTCAAGGATACGTATGCTGATTCGCCATTTGACGTAACATTTAATGTAGGATTAGTTGCTTTTGGTTTTTCTTGTACAAACACGTTGTTACAGTGGGTCAGCTCAGTAACTGGGTCAAATACGGTTACCCAATTAGGGCCTCGAAAAGGGAAAGTAACTGCTGTTTTGGCTCGCCACTTAAAATCTTGATAGTTATATTCATCACTGCCTAGGTAACCTGCGGAAGTTGCAAAATCTGCTGTTTCTCCACTGTAATTCCAATCAGCATCATGATTGTAGGCGGTGGCTACACCTTTCAGTGGGTAATCAGTCCCCTCTGGGTAGCTTCCTGAGACATAATTTATATCTGCGCAGCTAGCAGAAAATGCGGTCGCCGAAAATGATAATCCAGCAATTGCTAAAGATGTGGAAAAAATTTTATTCATTTTTATTTCCTGAAGTCGGCATTAGATAAAGCACGATCAAATTTTTGTGATCTGTTTCTTCTATATGCCAATTGATTTTTATATGTTTTTTTTGAGAGTTATTCAGACTCTACGTAGTCCTTTCTAGTGCTCGATAGGCTTATATCTCCACGTTAAATCGTGTGATTTCTAGTATATGTATTATTTTGTTTCCCTAAATGACTATAGTGACATTTGTTGTTTTTTTGTTGGAAGTGTATGGTGTGTCACGAATTTAATAGTTGGTTGTGGAAGTGTGTGGGCATTTAATAATGGGAAGGCGGGGTTACATCTAATTTTTAATATACGGTTTTCACAGCATAGGGGAGCTCAGCAGTAAAATTTCAACTGCCGGTATGCTGGATGTGATAAATAATTTGAGAGGTGTAATTGTAAGTTCAAGCCTATGTTAGGCAGTGTTTTGAGCTTCAGTGTTCGAACAATGGAGTTTCATTTCCAAGGTGTCCTGAGTGCCAAACTTTTTGGGGCGTGATAGGTGGACAAAAAAAGGGGATGCCATTGGCATCCCCTTTTAGTTGACTCAACGTCAAGTCAGCAACTTAGAACTGGTAAGAAGCACCAGCCCAGAAGTAACGGCCCTGGAAGTCGTAGAAGCTGTTCCAGTCACCGTAGCCAGAGGTGTCTTGCGGCTCCTCATTGGTTACGTTGTCCAGGCCAGCAGACAGGCGGAGGGTGTCATTTACGTCCCAGCCTGCACGCAGGTTCAGGTAGGTTTTGCTGTCGACGTCGACCAGGTACGGAGAGGAGCTGATGCCGCCGTCAAAGTACTGGGCTTCAACACCCGCTTCCCACTCGTTGCCGTACCACATAGCGCTGGCCAGGCCGCGCCAATCAACATACATCTCACTGGTGATACCGACTTCTCCCAGGTAGTCGGATTCGGTATCGGTCTGTTCGTTGTACTCGGTGTACTCGAGCATGCGAGTCGCTTGAGCGCGCAGAGCCAGACGGCCAGTGTCGAAGTGGAAGTTCTGGGTGATGTCGATATCTACACCGCGAGTGTCGATCTGACCGATGTTCATCTTCGCACCTTCGAGGCGTACGATCTGATCGCCCGCACCGCGTGTTACGAAAGAACAGGCGGTTGCAATACCGTCGCGGAAGCAGTCATCCAGGATGCGCTGCAGGTCCGGAGAGGTAATCGCGTTGTCAATCTGGATGTCGTAGTAGTCCAGAGTGATGGACAGGTCGTCGACGAAGCTCGGAGTCCAGACTACACCAAAGGTGAAGGTTTCTGCTTCTTCCGGTTTCAGTTCCTGATTACCACCGATGTTGGTCGGAATCTGGTTGCCTGCTTGCTCGAAGCCGGGGCTTACCATGTCACAGTAGGTACCTTTACCTGAAGGGTTGCTGGTACCGGTGCTGCAAGGATCGGTCAGGGTTTCGTAGCTCTGGGCGGAACCGCTGAACAGCTCGTAGATGCCCGGGGCACGGAACGAAGTGGACAGGCTGGTGCGGAAACGCAGGTCTTCGATCGGTGCGTAGACCATGCCGAATTTACCAGTGCTTTCGCCACCAAAGGTGCTGAAGTCAGAGTAGCGCACGGCCAAGTCCGCGGTCAGTTCTTCCGCGCCTTTCACGCCTGCCAGAATCGGCAGGTTGAATTCCGCAAATACTTCTGCGACGTCGTATTCACCGCCGGTAGCATCTTGCTGGTTACCGAAGGTTTCACCGCTTTGGGTTTCCGCTGAAGGGTTGAACTCACCGGACTCTTCACGGTATTCAACACCGGTAGCGAAGCCCAGCGCACCGCCTTGGAATTGAACGGCTTCGAGGTCACCGGACAGGGTGGCGCCGATATTGAGCAGCTCGTATTCATTGCTTTCGCGATCGTCGTAGCTGAAGTACTGGATGATTTCCGGGCTCATGCCACCGGCGAATTCATAGTCCAGGCCAGCTGCACCACTGAAAATTTCTTCCAGCTTGGTTTTGTTATACGAGTTGGCAGTAACGTTCTTGCCTTCGTTTTTGCCGTAGCTTACGAAGGTGTCCCAGCTCCAGCCATTGATCAGGTCACCGCGCAAGCCACCGAGAATACGGTAGGTGTCGGTTTGTTGCTCTGAATCGCGGGTGCCACCGGCAACTGGGCGGATACGCAAGTCGGAGTACCCGTCTTGCCAGCTGTTACCCGGGAACGGGAACTCTTCGTCTTCCATGTTGGAGCCGTTGGCTACCCATGCGTCATAGGCTTCTTGCCAAGCGTCTTGCAGTTGAGATTGAATCTCAGCAGGCAGGTGCTGTTCCGGATCCAGATTGAAGCCGTTACCCGCGTACATCGGCTGAGCGGCCAGCTGCTGGTTGGTAGTTTTGGAGGTGTAGCTCGCTTCCCCGAAGGCTTCTACGCTATCGGTGATGGAGTATGTGCCGGAAGCAGTAACAGCAGTACGCTCCATGGCACCGGACAGCCACATGTGCTGGCCGATATCGTAGGTGCTGTATGCACCCAGGGTTACACCGTCTTCTCCGATGGCGAAATTCCCGTAGTTAGTCAGGATGTTGCCATTGGGGGACATGGAGCTGGCCAGGCCAGCCCAATCGCGATCGTTGTAGGCGATTTCGTCGCGCTGGCTGTGGCTGATGTTAGCTACGAAGCTGCCGCGCTCGCCTTCGTTGCCGAAGGTGAAAGAGATTTCGCCGTTTTCTCCGCCACCTTCAGTGGTGGAACCGGCACGGGCGTTAATACGTACGCCATCGAAAGAATCTTTCATGACCACGTTGATTACACCGGCTACAGCGTCAGAGCCGTAAACCGCAGAAGCGCCATCGGTGAGGACTTCAATACGGTCGATCATGTCTACCGGAATGTTGTTCATATCAACCGCGGAGCTAACGCCGGACGCGGAAGATACAAAGCGACGGCCGTTTACCAGTACCAGAGTACGAGCAGAACCCAGGTTGCGAAGGTCGACAAAAGAAAGGCCGGCGCCGCCGTTGTTGTCGTTGGCGTTGATGCCGGTGGTACCCATGGACGGCAGCTGGTTCAGCAGCTCGTCGATGGTGCCAACGCCGGAGCGCTGGATAGCCTGGGAATCAACAATAGTGATGGGGCCAGTAGTAGAAAGAGGATCACGTGCAATACGGGAACCGGTAACGATCACTTCTTCAACGGTCGGGCCAGGCACGGTTTCCTGAGCGGAAACACCGGCGGTAGCCAGGGTGCTGAATGCTGCGATAGCGATACTCAACTTGGTCTTGATCATAAATGCATCCTTTATGTATTTAGAGGCACTTTTATTGGGTGTTGTATTTTTAGTGCGGCGTGACTTTAAAGGATCAATTGAAAATGTGGAACTAACCTGACATTCATATATCTCAGATAAAAAATACTTTTTGTTCTGTTTTTAATCGGTGTGGTTGTTTGGTGAGCGTTAAGAAGTGTTGTTTTAGCGGTAAATTTAAAATTTTATTAAATTGTTGTTTAGTTTAATTAAAAATTAGGATGCACGTAACTAAAGTGAAAACTTTTGAAACTGTGCAAAAAATGAGAAACGGTTAATTTTGATTGTTTTTTGATCGTTTTTGCCGGAAAGGCGAAGGGATTAGAGTTTCGTATCGGGGAGGGGGTGATTGGCTTGTTGGATACTCTGGAGGCCAAAGGGCCTCCAGATGAAAATAATGCTGAATACTTCAACAAGCCTTAATTCAGGCTTTGCTTCATTCCATCCAGAAAGAGCTGTACTGCCAACATAACCAAAACCATACCCATCAGTCGCTCAACAGCGATCAGGCCGCGGTTGCCCAGAAGCCGTGCCAGCGGTGAAGACGACAGCAGGATCACCGCAGATACGCCCCAGGCTCCCAGTAGCGCGAGTGTCCAGTTCCACAATTGTTCCCCTTCGCTGTTGGTCATCAGCATCAGGATCGCCATGGTGGAAGGCCCGGCAACCAGCGGCACCGCCAGTGGAACAAAGAAGGGTTCGCCTTCAAGCCTCTCCCCCATAATCCCGCCTTCGATCGGGAATACCATGCGGATTGCGATCAGGAACAGAATGATGGCTCCGGCAATCCGTATTGCTTCCTGGGAAAGCCCCAGCCAGGCCAGTACAAAACGACCGGCATAAAGAAATACCAGCAATACAATCAGCGCAAAGATCAGCTCCCGCATGATCACGTAGAGCTGGCGCTTTGGCGGGACATTTTTGAGTGCTGCCAGAAACACCGGGATATTGCCCAGTGGGTCCATGACGAATAGCAGGGTTAGGAAGGCTGTGAGTGTATCCATTGCGGGTGGTGGCCTTAAATTAAGCGGAAGAAAGTGCCTGGGCACCTGATTGAATTTCTCATTTTACTAGAACAGATTAAAGCACTTGGTGAGAAATGTACTTGTGGGATGGCTTAACTCGACGTGAAGACCCGATTCTGTGTAATTCAGGCATAAAAAAAGCCCGTGACGATAACGCCACGGGCTTTATAAGAACTCGCGTTCTTAGAAGGTGTAACCTGCGTTCAGGAATACAGTGCGGCCGTAGCCGTCAGAGTAGCGAGGGTCGAAACCAACCTGGTGGCCGGCACCGCTGGTGCGCAGAGTACGCGGCGGCTGTACGTCCATCAGGTTGTTGATGCCCAGCTTCAGGGACAGCTGGTCTTCCATCAGGAATACCTGGCTGTTGAAGTCAACAGTCATGTAGGACGGGATGCTCAGCTGCACGTCTTCGTAGACGATTTGCTCAGAACCAACACCATCGGCGTCATACACGGTTTCCATTACGTAGGTACCGTCTGCGTTGATCAGGCCGATTTCATTGGCCTGGTCGAGGTAGCCGCTGCGGTAGTTCATGCCCAGGTTGTGGATGAAGTTACCGTGAGACAGGGTTACGCCTGCGCGAATCATGTTGCGGAAGGTTACGGAGTCGTCGGCACCGAAGCGGCCCATGCTGGAACCGTAGAGAGAGTTGTCGTTCTCAATCATGTAGGTACCACCGAAGCTGAAGGCCATTTCGCCGAAGGACAGCTCAGTGGTCTTTTCGAAACGGTAGTCGATACCGCTCACTTCGGATTCACCGATGTTGACTACTGCCTGGACAATGCCCAGCTCGTTAAGACCAGTACTGGTGTTGGTAACCGGTACGAACAGATCCGGATACTGCTGCCAGTTGGCAAAAATTTGCGCTTCGGTCAGGCTATCCACCTGATCTTCCATGGAGATGTTCCAGTAGTCCACGGTGGTGGTGTAGCCGCCGTCGGTATCCAGAACGAAACCGATGGAGTACTGGGTGGAGGTTTCCGGAGTCAGCTCGGAGTTACCACCTGCCAGAACCTGAGCCTGGAAGCCTTCTGCAGCGACACAAAGGTCACGGCGGGCGTCGCCAGCCGGGAACGGACAGTCGTAGCTACCGGAGGTCACACCGAAGTTCACCAGCGGGCGAGCCAGGTTAACCATGGACGGTGCTTTGAAGCCAGTACCGTAGGATGCGCGCACAGACAGGGCGTCGTTTACGGTCCAGCGGCTGCTCAGCTTGTAAGTAACGTCGGATTCTGTGTCGTTGACCGTGCCCAGGTCTGAACCGTCGACAACGGAATCAACACCACCGATGGCGTCGTAACGTACAGAAGCGGTGAAGTCCAGGTTATCCAGTACCGGGAACAGAGCTTCCGCGAATGCGCCGTAGGAGCTGCGCTCCAGATCATAGGTGTTACCCGCCTGGCGGAACAGGATCAGTGCGTCGCGGTTGGCCGCGGAAATCTCGTCCACATAGCTGTTGTTCCGGTAATCCATACCCGCAGCGAGCTGGGCCTCACCGCCCGTCATGCTGAACAGTGGCATGTCGAAAGACAGGTCGAAGCCGGTGGTGGCGGTTTCGGTGGTGCTGTAGTTGCCGTTGTAGATGGTAGGAGCCAGCAGTTCGGCGGTGTTTTCCGGCAGGTTATCGATCGGCTCAAAAATGTTGAGCTCACCGGAGCTAACCAGCTCACCGAATTCTTTGGTCAGCAGGTGCCCGGTGGGGTAGTTCTGCTCTTGGTTGGTGCTGGAGTGGAAGGCCGCAACTTCATAGTTGATGTCACCGAAGGAGCCTTTGGCACCAGTGACGAAATGTACGGCTTCGGAGGTCAGTTCTTCGGTACGGTTGCCCGCAGCCAGGCCGCGCCAGGTGCCAGTTACACGCTCGATGTCAGCTGCATCGACTGAAGCGTAGGGCAGTACATAATCCATAACCAGGTCGGAATCCATCGGCAGGGGGACCTGGCCCGTCGGATACGGAGCGATTTTGGTGGTCATACTGCGCTGGGAGTAAACCAGCTCAGAGAAGCCTTCCAGATTGTCGGTAATGCGGTATTTACCGGACAGGAACAGAGAGTCGGTTTCCAGTTCCGGCAGGATGAACAGAGTGCTGGTGTAGTCAAAAGCACACAGGTTGCCGGATGGAGCGTTGTCCGCGGCACAAACACCATTTGCTTCTTTATACGGGTTGAACGACTCAGAGCGCCCAGCATCGGGGTTGGCATCGCGGTAGGCTTGCGTGTAGTAAACGTAAGCGTTGCCCGGGATGGAGTTGGTGGAACCATTGAAGAACAGGCCGGTGTTGCCGGTGGCTGGGTTGGTGATTTCAATGATACCGCTGCGGCCGAATTCACGATCCTTGGCGGCCAGCTCGCTTTGCTCGCGGTGGCTCAGGGACGCGATAACGGTGAAGCCGTCTTCGTCCAGGTCACCAAAACCGGTGGTCAGGTCGATGGAGGCGATGTCGCCGCCGCCGCTGGCTTCGGGCTTGTCGTAGCGAACGTTGATGGAGGTGGCGTCTACTTCTTTCTTGAGGATGAAGTTAACTACACCGGCGATGGCGTCAGAGCCGTAAACCGCACTTGCGCCATCAGTCAGGATTTCAACGCGCTCAATTGCCGCCAGAGGGATGTGGCTCAGGTCTACGATACTGCCAGAAGAAGAGGCAGCCAGACGGCGGCCGTTCAACAGTACCAGAGTGTAGCTCGCCCCAAGGTCGCGCAAGTTGGCAGTCTGCCAGCCACCGCCGCTGCCACCTACAGAGTCAGCAGAAACAGTCATGCCCTGCATGGAAGTCAGCTTGGACATTAGTTCAGGAGCAGAGGTAACACCGGTCGCGGCGATGTCTTCAGCGCTCATTACCTGCAGCGGCAGAGCACTTTCGAGGTCCGCGCGCTGGATGCGAGAACCGGTAACGATAACTTCTTCTACCATTGTCGCGTCTTCTTGCGCGAATGCCGGCAGAGCGGGAACCATGAACGAAGCTGCAATAGCTACAGAAAGAAGGTTCTTTTTCATTGTAAATCCTCTCTTGATCGTTGGATTTATAGTGGTTTGCCAGGTTTGGCGTGTACGGAAATGACTACCCCCAAGTGGTCATTTCCTTCCCAACGTTTATCTAACGGATGGAGAATCAGTTCCCTCAAAAAAAAAGATTTTATTCGTTGTGCGAATCACAGCTTTGGCGCGAGAAGTGAGTTGGGATTTGTGGACGATCGTTAATAAATAATTTTTAACGACGAACACTGAGCGGGCAGGGAGGAGTTGCTAAAAGAAAAAAGCCCCGCCAAGTTGGCGGGGCTCTGAGGAGAGGTCGTACGATCTAGAACTGCAGCGTCACACTACCGTAGAAGAAGCGACCAACGGTGTCGTAGCTTCTCATCAGGGTGTTCATGTCATCGTTGTTGGTGACATAAGGGGGCTGCTGGTTCCACATATTGCGGATACCGCCGGTCAGGGTGACGTTCTCCCAACGGAAGTAGTTGAAGTTCACGTCCTGATACCAGGTGGCATCGATTTGGGTGGCCAGATCGGTGGGTGACGGATCGAAGTCATCCACTTCCCCGAGCATGCGCACGGTGGTGAAGGCGCTCCAGCAGTCGTACTCATAGCCCACGGTGCCGTAGAACTTCCACTCTGGGAATGCCACGATGGCGGTAGTTACTGGGTCAGCGCCATAGAAGCCGGCCAGGTCGATGGTCGGGTCATCGGCACTGCCGCGGTACTTCCACTCGTGCAGGTAGGTTGCCGAGAGGTTGACGCTCACTACGCCGGGGCCGGCATCAATGCTGTAGTCGAAGCCTAAGTCGACACCGGAGGTTTCGAAGGTGGCAACGTTCTGGCTGTTCAGCAGCTGACCGGCAATCGTCAGGTCAGAGGCCCGGCGGGTGGGCGCGCCGGCGGATGGGCTGGTACCCACGGCTGGTGCACCAGTGATCAGGTCACACAGGGGGGAGCTGAAGTTGGCGCTTTCGTAACAGCCCTGAACGATGGTGTTGGTGGTCAGGGTACCAATAGCATCGTCGATGCTGATATTGAAGTAGTCGACGGTAAAGCCCATGTCATCGGTAAAGGTGGGGGTCCACACGATACCCAGGGTGTAGCTCTCGGACTTCTCAGCCTCCAGGTCCGGGTTGCCGCCAAACAGGCCGGTGGCCTGGGTTGAGGCAATGGTTGTGCCTGGGGCAATGCCATCTGCCTGACAGTTGGCCCGTACGTTGGCACTGTCGGTTGCGCCGTATTCGTTACAGGGGTCGGCATAGGTTTCCGCAGAGACAGTCGCGGTCAGGAACAGGTCGTCCAGACCCGGAGCGCGGAAGCCTTCGGAGTAAGTGCCCCGGAAGCGCAGTTCATCGAGCGGTGCGTACTCCAGTACAACCCCGAAGGTAGTGTCATCGCCGATAGTGCTGTAATCCGAGTAACGGAAGGAGGCTTCAAAGGCCAGCACTTGTGCCCAGGGGCGACCATCCAGAACCGGGACTCGCACCTCGCCGTAGAATTCGTCGACGCTATAGTTACCGCCCCAGGCATCACCGTTTACAAAGTAAATCTGGCCAATTTCCGCCGCACCATCCGGAACAATTTCGGTACGTTCGGCGCGGTTCTCGTAGCCGACAGCCCAGGCCGGTGCTTCGCTGGCCAGGCTCCAGTCGCCGAAGTCGCCAACCAGGTTGGCTTGTACGCTGCGCAGGGAGGATCGCTCGATTGGCGAGTTAGTAACCAGGGCGTAGTCCTGCATTTCTTGTGTCAGGGTGCCGGAGGCAAAGGGGTTCCAGGCAGTTACCCCGGTTGCACCCACTGCGGCGGCACACTCAGGGTCGGCGGCACAGGCTACAGGGTCCAGCAGGTTTTCAAAGCGCACGGTATTGCCGCGGCCACGGTCAATTTGTGAATCGATCCAGCGCGAGTAGTTGTAGGACACATCCCAGGTCCACTCGTTACAGAATTCACCTTCCAGGCCGATGACGCCGCGCCAGGTGTTCAGATCCTGAGTAAATGCGCGACCACCGGTTTCTTCCAGACGGCGGCCGATTGTCACGGTTTCATCCAGAGGATTGTAGGGGTTGGTGACAGGCACTTCCGGTGCCCAGAATGTGCCTTCTGCGGCCATCAACTGATCGGAGCGGCGGTTAACGAATGAAAGCTCGCTGAAGCCACGGAAAGTGGTCACATCTTTCCAGTCGTACAGCTCATAGCTGCCGTACCCATAAATAGACGCGACTTCTTGTGGCGTCGACAGGTAGCTGGCATCGGCAAAGTTGTAGGCATCCGTCGCGGCATTGAAATTCCGAACCACGCCGGTAACGGGGTCAACAATCAGCTGGTCTGAATTGGATTCAGGTGAGAAGCGTGCGGGGGTGGTTGTGGAACTACCACCACAAACTATCCTGCCGCCAATTTCCCGAAGCGGGCACTCCGAGAAGCGACGATCCCCTTGGCCAATCTCTTCGCGCTTGGTGTATTGCGCGTTCATCATTACGTGGCCTTTGTCGTTACCGGTACCAATGGTCATCGCCGCAAGGTATTCGTCGCCGTCCCCATGCGTAGAGGAGCCGTAGTCGAAGGTGAGCTCGGCACCCTCAAATCCTTTCTTGGTGATGATGTTGATAACCCCGGCGATGGCGTCGGAACCGTAAATGGTTGATGCACCGTCACGCAGAATTTCTACACGCTCGATGATGGACGTGGGAATGGTGTTCAGGTCGACGACACCGGTAGCGCCGCCCGAAGAACTGAGGCGGCGGCCGTTCATCAGGATCAGGGTGCGGGAAGAGCCAAGACCGCGTAGAGAAGCGGTGGCCAGACCGGCGCTGCCGTTGTTCACTGACGAGCCCAGCTGACCACCTGTCATTGACGGAATATTTTGCAGGAAGTCTTCCAGGGTGGTTTGACCGGACTGCTCTAACTGAGCGGCGTCAAACACGCTGATGGGGGTGGCGCTATTGGCATCTGTCGCACGTTGGATGCGAGAACCGGTGACGACAATTTCCTCTACCTGTGCCTGAGTATCCTGGGCAAAAGATATGGAGGAAAAACTCGATGAAACCGCAGCTGCCGCGATTGCGCCCTTAATTGCCCGAGAAAGACGGGTTTTGTCCATGGTATACCTCTCCTGATACCGGTAATGTTCGCCGAATTTGGCCATGCCCTCCCTGACAACTGCTTACTTCTATCAACAAGAGGCTTGCTAACAACCCTAGAACAATTTTTCTCAGTTCAAGGTTATTCGTGAATGAAATTGCGCCTTTGGTTCAAATGTGCCAATTGCGACGTCAGGGGAGGGGAAAATAGCGAACAGTGTGTGCGCTGGTTGCCGCTCGGAGGTGGGTGTTGTGCGACAGTTGCGGAGTGGTGACCCGGGTCATGGGGGCGATGGAATCAGAATAGAGGGGAAACCGGAAAGGGGAAAACCGATTGGCACCGGCTGCTTCACATATTGAAACTGAAGGTGGTGTACCAGTAGCGGCCGGTAAGGTCGTAGGTGCGCGCATCAAAATTGTCATTGAATGCTGATGCGGCAAAAGGTGGGGCATTGTCGAATACGTTATCGATGCCAATGGCAAAGCGATAACCGCTGGGGATCGCGTAGGCGAGCTGCATGTCGTGGGTCGACCAGCTGTGGATAGTGCGCGTTACCGATTGATCATTCAGGGTAAAGTTTTCATTGAGGTTGCTGACATAGTGAAGGGTATAACCGCCCTCCCAGCGACCCCGCTGCCAGTAAATTCCCGTATTGGCTTTCCATTGCGGCAGTGAGCCCGCACCGCCACTGGCCGAGTCGGCAAAGGTACCGGCCAGGTCTTCGATGGGGCTGCCGGGCGCAAGCTGGTTCAGGTAGCTCGCCATGTAGCTGCTATTCATGGACCAGCGAATCAGGCCGAGCTCTCGCGACTGGTGCTGGTATCGCAAGGTACTGTCCAGGCCACGTACTTCCCGGGCGCCGATATTGAGACGGGTGGCGACGATGCGGGTGATGTCGCCACGACTATCCCGCAGCACACGATCACTGAACAGGCCGTTGTTCGCATTCTGGTTGATCAGATACTGCGGGCTGGTGTCGATGACGTCGTTCTGGCGAATTTCGAAGAAATCCAGGCTGGCCTGAAAGCCGGTAAAGTCCCCCGGTGTCCACACGAACCCCAGTGAACGGTTGTCAGAAGTTTCCGGTTGCAGCTCCGGGTTGCCGCCGAATTCGGTCAAATACTGGATGCGCGCCTGGTCCGCGCGGCCACTGCAGCCGGGGAGCTGGTTGGCATTACTGTTGGTGCAGGGGTCAAACAGGAATTCCTGGCTCTGATAGCCGGTCTGGTTCATGTCGACCAGAGTAGGCGCCTTGAAGCCGGTGGCATAACTGGCGCGAACGAGCATGGTCGGCCACGGGCGCCAGCGGAGTGCCATTTTGGGGTTGGCGGTATTACCGAAGTCGCTGTAATCGGAATAGCGCACGGCGCCATCCAGCCACAAGCTGTCGGCGCGCAGCGGTAGAGAAATTTCTGCAAAAGCTTCACCGATCAGTCGTTTACCCTCAGCGGCGCCAGAGGCGATACCCCCGATCAGAGAGGAGCCGTTGGCATCTGTTGAGGTGAAATCGATCGCCTCCCGTCGCACCTCGACCCCGGCCGCTGCCAGAATGTCGCCGGCAGCATTCTTGCTCAGGGGACCATTGGCAATATAGGTGAGGGAGTTCATGCGGCTGGTGCCATCCACGTGGTTTGTTCCGCGGATGTAATCCAGTTGTGCCTGATCAATGCTGCCGGTACTGCCGAGCAGGTTGACCGGCACGCAGCCTGAATCGGGCGAGCAGATATCAGGGCCCTTGAGTGCCGAGGACAGTCGGTTGGGGTCCATCAGGTTATTGAGGGATTCCTTGGCGTGGGTGTAATGCGCGGCGGCAGTCAGTTCCCATTGCCAGGCATCGACGACGCCTTTGAACCCTGTATTCACACGCCAGGTATCGGTGCCGTTATTTTGTACCCTCGGCCCCAGTTCCAGCACCCGCTTGCGCACATCGGTAATCTCCTCCCCAAATGGATTGTGGATTTGATCGGCAGCGATCGTCAGGTCGCCATTGTCAAAGCGGGTAAAGACCGGTGTCGGCGCCATGGTGGATTCGGAGCGGGTGCGAACCGCCATGATTTCCGCGAAGGCTTCCACTTCTTCGCTGAGCAGGTGGTTGCCAGCCAGATAGAAGGACTGTCGCTCCGAGGGCACCAGGGCCGAGGTGTACTCACGGAAGTTGTACAGGTCGTCCAGAGTCCAGGGGCGCACCCCATCTTCGGTGTTGGTGACCACCCCATCGGCGAGGGCGATATAACCCTGCGGGGATGCGGACGAGCGCAGGTCGGTGCCACCGCGGCTGCGGTTGTCGGCGGAAGCTGACAGATCGCGGTCACGGCTGAGAATTTCCCCCTGGCGGTAATGCGCCAGGCTGAACATCAGGTGGCTGTCTTCGTCGCCGCCGCCCCAGGTGATGCTATAAGAGTTGGTTTGCTGATCGTTGCGGCTCGATTGTCCGTGATAGGTATTGACCGAGAGACCATCAAAGTCCCGGCGCAGAATGATATTGACCACTCCGGCGATGGCATCGGAGCCGTATACCGCAGAGGCGCCATCTTTCAGTATCTCGATCCGGTCCACCGCAGACAGCGGGATGGTGTTGAGGTCGGCGGCTTCACCGCCAAAGCCATTGTTGACGATGCGCCGGCCGTTGATCAGTACCAGCGTGTTGCTCGCGGGAAGCCCCCGCAGGGTCACCGTCGCCGTGCCGTTACCGCCGTTGGTTACCGATGTACTGGTGGAGTTGCCGGATACCGCTGGTAAATACTTCAGCAATTCCGAAATTGTCTGGGCGCCGGTAATTTCGAGTTCTGGTTGGGCCAGTACATCAATAGGTGCGTAGCTGTCCATTTTCAGGTGGCGCAGGTGGCTACCGGTCAGGCTTTGCCCGGTGACAATGATTTCCTCTGCGGGCAGCGGGGGTGACGAGGTGGTGCTTTCCGCGGGTTCAGCTTTTCTCTCCACGATGGCGACCGCATTGGTGCCAGTGTGGGTAAATGTCAGCGGGGTTTTGTCGAGCAGCTGTTGCAGGGCCGGGGCAATGCTGCCGTCCGGAGTATCCAGCTGTCGTTCGGAAATAATGATGGATGCGGCGTTGTCGGCCTGGACCACCAGGGACACACGGCATTGGCGCCCGAGACTGATCAGAGCCTGGGAGAGGCTGCCGGCGGAAAGTTGCACGCCAGATTCCGGGCAGGCGGCCGCAGCACCCTCAGAGAGGGCAAGCAATCCAGACAGTGACAGTGGAGCCCAGCGCCGGAAATTCAAATCAGCTCATCCCACCCGCGCCTGCAGCGCGATCAGCGACTCAAGCGGCGGTTTTTACTTGTTAGTGTTGGTGGGTGCCAGTCAGCTTTTGGCTAAAAAAAGAACGATCACCCAAGGCGGGATTTATATCTCAGTTGGGCTTGGGTGACAAGAGAGTCAGGTTGGGGTCGCTGTGATCCTGGTCCAAACCCAGCGCTGTGGCGATGGCCGAGAGGGTGTTTTCCGGGTCGGTCAGCTCAAAGGTGCCGGACAGTGTGCGGTCACTGACGCCGGGCGCCGCGGCCACCGGCACTTTGAGGTAGCGGTTGAGTTCTTCCAGTGCTTCGCTCAGTGGGGTTTCCTCAAACACCAGCTGGCCCTGAGTCCAGTCCAGCGCTTCTTCCGGAGAGGTGCGGGCCACATCGGACAGGCCGCTGTTGGAAACGCTGACTTTCTGGTTGCGGGTCAGCTTCACGGATTCTGGCTGCAGACCGCTGGCGGTTTGCGACTCGCTGACAGCGACAACACCACCGGTCACAGAAACGCGGGTATTCTCAGGATTGCGCTCTACATTGAACTGGGTGCCGAGCACTCGGATATTGGCGCTACCCGCCGCCACAGTGAAGGGGCGGGAGGTCTGGCGGGCGACATCAAAGTAGGCCTCACCGCGAAGTAACTGGGTGCGGCGCTCTTCCCGGCTGAAGTTAACGATCAGCTCGGAATTGGTATTCAGTTGTACTTTGGAGCCATCGGCGAGGTCAATGGTGCGGGTTTCACCAATGGCTGTGGTATACATGTGCTGCTGAACCGGGGCTTGCTGCAGCCACTGGTTGCCAATCCACAGGGCAACACCGAGGCAGGCCGCAACGGCGCTTCCGCCCATCAGCCACTGGGGCAGGTTCCAGCCGGCATCAATTTGGGTATCAGTGTTTTTGTTTTTGGTCGGGCGTTTGGCGCTTGGCTGGCTATACCGAGCTTGCGCGCGATGCTGGGCGCTGGGAACACTTTCGGGGTAAAGGTCGTCGAGAGGCAGGTGGGCGAGAACGCCAAGGTCGCCCCAGAGCTCCGCCATCTCATCAAATGCCTGGCGGTTGGCTGGGGAATCGGACATCCATTGGGCAAAAGCGCGGCGGTCAGCATTGCTGAGCGCATCGGAACGCAGGCGAGCGATCCAGGCACACGCCTGGTCCAGCCTGTCTTCCGTTGGTACTTCTTGTACTTCCTGAGGGTTCACCGCACTAATACCTTGTTTTCCAATAACCTGTCGATCTGCCTACCAGAGTTGTCTTTCGAGCGATTTCTCCCAGTCGGCACCATTGGTGCTTTCTGCAGTATCGGCGCATTCTATGCTTTTTGATGCTGAATGCACTAATCTGGTGCTGGGTTGAGGCGCTCAAAACAACGCGTCCGGTCGTCCTGTGCAATAATTGCGATAAATCGACGCAAAATTTAGCACATATTTCTCGCGGAGTCCGTCATTTCTTAATTGGATACCGCTACTCATATACAAGACGAGCGATTGCCTCGCTACCTCAATAAATAATCATTTTTTTTGTTGCAGGGCGGTGCGCTCTGTAGGGCTGGCGCACCAAGGTGGCGCAGGGGGCGGTGCGCGCGGGATTTACCTCCCGTATGAGTTGCTATGAATCAGAAACTCAGGAAAGGTTCCCGGCTTTTTGGCGGCAGGCTTTGAGGGCTTGCAGTATGTATTTCTCGACGCTGCTGACGGAAATGTTCATTTCCTGGGCAATCTCGGAATAGGAGAGGCCCCGGCTTCTATGCAGGAGAAAAGCCTGGCGGCATTTCAGGGGGAGGCTGTCCATGGCCTGGTGGATGGCCTCGAGCTGCTGTCGGGCAGCCAGCACCCGCTCGGGGGACTGGTGGTCGGCATAGTCGTCGTCCATCGTGGTTGCGCCCTCAGCGGGCAGCTGTTGATTGATGTACTCAATGTGCAGCTTGCCCCGGCGCAGCTGGTCCACCGCCAGATTGTTGGCAATTTGAAACAGGTAGGCGCGGGGGTTCTCCAGGTCCTTCTCGTCGCTGAGCTTTTGCAGGCGTAAGTAGGCGTGCTGGGCGATATCTTCGGCGTCTTCGGTGCTGCGCACGATGCGGGTGACAAAGCGCACCAGTGCCTGGCCGTGATCGGCAAACAGCTTCTCCAGAAGTGTCTTCCGGGCTCTATTCATTAGTTAGTGGGGTCCCGTACAGCGCTCTTTGTGGTTGTTCTTAGCGTTTGTTGTAGTTGTTTTGCGGTGTTTTGCATTGCTTTTATTCGAGCTCGGCAAGTTATAACACAGGCGGATAGCAATCGACGAGTGGTCGTTTTGGCACGATAAAGTGACTCATTAGCCCATATCCTCAATTTTTTGGCGGCTAAGTCAACGTCGGCCGTGTGATTGGCGGGTGTCTATTCCTGTGCGGTGATGCCGGTATAATGGCCGGCTTCTCGGTGTTCAATGTCGACAATATCGAGCCCACTGTCGGAAAAAACTGGTGTGACCAAATGTTACGTTCCAGTTCTGCTGGCAGTGCAGGCCCCTTACGTATTAATCAGGGCACCTCCCAGGGTGCGGAGAGCGAATGAGTTATCAAGTACTGGCGCGCAAGTGGCGGCCGCGGTTGTTCCGGGAGATGGTTGGGCAGGAGCATGTGCTTCAGGCGCTGATCAATGCCCTGGACAACAATCGCCTGCACCATGCCTATCTGTTTGCCGGTACCCGCGGGGTGGGCAAGACCACCATTGCGCGGATTCTCGCCAAGTGCCTGAACTGTGAGACGGGCGTCAGCTCTGAGCCCTGTGGCCAGTGTTCGGTTTGTAGTGAGATCGCCGACGGACGCTTTGTTGACCTGATTGAAGTGGATGCGGCTTCCCGTACCAAAGTGGAAGATACCCGCGAGCTGCTGGAGAATGTCCAGTATGCGCCGACAAGGGGCCGCTACAAGGTGTACCTCATCGACGAGGTGCACATGCTCTCCAACAGTTCCTTCAACGCCCTGTTGAAGACCCTGGAAGAGCCGCCGCCCCACGTCAAATTCCTGCTGGCCACCACCGATCCGCAAAAGTTGCCGGTGACGGTGTTGTCACGTTGTTTGCAGTTCAATCTCAAGAATATGAGTCCGGAGCGGGTGGTTGAGCACCTGCGTTTTGTACTGGAAAAAGAGCTGGTGCCCTTTGAGGAGGCTGCCCTCTGGCATCTGGGGCGTGCTGCTGACGGCAGTATGCGCGATGCGATGAGCCTTACCGATCAGGCCATTGCCTTCGGTGGCGGCAAGATCAGTGAAGCGGAAGTGCGGGCTATGCTCGGCACGCTCGACAGTACTCTGGTGTGGAAGTTGGTACAGGCGCTGGCGGATGAAAATCCATCTGCGCTGTTTGCGGCGGTGGATGAACTGTCCCAGCAGGCGCCGGATTACAGTGCGGCGCTGGCTGAACTTGCCGCCATATTGCACCGTATCGCCATTGCCCAGGTGTTGCCGCAAGCGGTTGATAACGCACTGGGGGATGCCGAATTGCTGGCGCAGCATGCCGCCGCCATTCCCGGTGAGAATATCCAGCTGTTTTATCAGATGGCACTGCTGGCTCGCCGCGACCTGCCGCTGGCTCCGGAGCCCCGGGGAGGCTTCGAGATGGCCCTGTTGCGCATGCTCGCCTTCAAACCCCAGGGGGTTGCGAATATCCCAACCGCCAGCCTGGCGGGGCAGGGGGCAGCTCAGGTATCTCAGGCCTCTCCACAGGTGCCGGCTGCGGCTACAGCGAATCCGGTGGCGGCTCAGGTGCCACAGCAGCCCGAGGCTAGTTCACCAGTGGCTGTTCCACAGCATTCTGATCCTCAGGTCGCGGACTCCGCGGCTGTAGAGTCCGCTCCTCCGGTCGACGATGCGCCGCCCTGGTCTGATGATCCGCAGCCAGCGGTTCCCGTTGCCCCTCAGGTATCACCATCAGAGCCGAGCCCAGAGGGCACCCGGTGGGAACAGCCTGGCGCGCAAAACGGAGAACAAAGCGGAGCGCAAGTCGAGGAGCACGGCGGAAAAAAGCCGGAACCTGAATCGGCCCCGCACAGTGTTGCGGCGGAAGTGCCTGCCTGTGAGTCGCCAGTTGTAGCGGCGCCTATGCAGGCACCTATGCAGGCAAATGAGCCGGCAAGTGTTGAGCCCGCGGAGTTAACCTCGGGGTTAGTCAATTCGGGATCAATTAATCCGGCGTTCGTAAATAGTGCCCCTCCTGCAGCCGCGATGGAGCCGCACTTCCCAGAGCCTGACACTTCCATGGCTCCGTCGGCCGTTGTGCCTGAACCCGCACCACAACAGCCAGCACCACAACACCAGCAGGCCGTGGAGCCTGACGCACGCGCTGCATTGCGTGAACAGTTGCGCCAGCAGGTGGCACAAGTAGAGTCGGCGCCGATACCACCGGTTAGCGCACCCGTGGCCAGTCCGAAGGTCGCCGCTGCGCCCCAGCCCGAGCAGGCTGTGCCTGCAGCCCGGCTGGATGCCTTGTCGCCTGGCAGCTGGCCTGCCATGTATCCGCAAGTCGGTGTGACCGGTATCCTTCACTCCATTGCTTCGCACCTGGAGTTACTGGGGCGACAGGACAATATACTGTCATTTACGCTGGATCAGTCTTTCAGCAGCCTCTACGACGAGGGGCACCAGCGCCGGCTCGCCGATGTGCTGGGTGACTTTTTCGGTCAGCCACTGTCGGTGCAGATCCAGATAGGTGAAGTGCACGGCGGCACTCCTGCACGCCTGATCGCCGCTACTCGTGAAGCACAGTTGTTGTCTGCCCGGGATGCCCTCAACGCAGACCCGCTGGTGCAAGACTTGCAGTCCGAATTGGGCGCGCAGTTAGTTCCGGACTCTGTTGAGTATCTCGGTTGAATGCGGGCGCTCTGCGATTGCCGCCAGCTCTCTATGTATTTGAAATATCTGAATGAATTGATTGAACGGTGATACCGATGATGAAAGGTTTGGGCGATTTGATGCAGCAGGCCCAGAAGATGCAGGCCGACATGCAAGAGCGCATGGAAAAGATGCAGAAGGAATTAACCGATCTGCGCCTGACCGGCGAATCTGGAGCCGGTATGGTCAAGGTCACCATGAACGGCCGCCACGATGTGACGGACGTGAATATTGACCAGAGCCTTCTGGGTGAAGACAAAGAAATGCTTGAGGATCTGTTGGCGGCGGCGGTGAATGACGCGGTGCGACGGGTAGAAGAGGCCTCGCAAAAATTGCAGAAAGAGCAAATGGGCGGTATGGCTGCGGGTATGAATTTACCTGAAGGCTTCAAATTTCCCTTCGGGTAAATCAGCCTGTATTGACGGAGGCCCGTGAAAAACAGGCGCTGTCGCAACGATTCCGGGGCTCTGTATGGAGCCCTTTGTTTTATCCAAACAGGTACCGAACAACGACCATGTTCAGCCCCCTGATAGAAGACCTGATCCGAGCACTGCGCTGCCTGCCTGGCGTCGGCCCCAAATCCGCCCAGCGCATGGCCATGTACCTGCTGGAAAAAGACCGCGATGCCGCCGGCTTGCTGGCCAGTTCTCTGGCCCAGGCGGTGGAAAAAGTCGGCCGCTGCACCCGCTGCCGTACGCTCACGGAATTGACCGTGTGCACCCTGTGCGCGAACAGTCGCCGGGATCACACCATGCTGTGTGTGGTGGAGACTCCGGCCGACGTCCTGGCGATTGAGCAGGCGGGTAATTATCACGGCCTTTACTTTGTCCTTCACGGCCACCTGTCACCTATTGATGGAGTGGGCCCTGCGGATCTGGGGCTGGATGTATTGGGTGAGCGCTTGAGTGAAAAAGAGGACGGTGGCATTCGCGAGTTGATCGTTGCCACCAACCCCACCGTGGAGGGAGAGGCGACGGCGCAGTTTATTGCTGAGCGCGCCCGGGCCAAAGGTGTTGCTGTCAGTCGCATCGCCCACGGCGTGCCCATCGGTGGGGAACTGGAATATATCGACGGCGGCACACTGGCCCACGCCTTTAACAGTCGTACCACGCTGTGACTTTGGCGTAGCCTGAGTATGAAAAATCAAAATCTGGACGATTGATGTCTGAGCAATTCAATAGCACCGGGAGTAAAAGCCTGGTGGATACCACACCAATTTGGGTCGATAGTGGCGAAGAGCTGGCAGTGCTTTGCGAGCGCTGGCGCACCCAGAGTGCCGTTGCGCTGGATACAGAGTTCATGCGCAGCCGTACTTTTTACCCGCTGCCGGCACTGGTGCAGGTGGGAGATGGTAAACACTGTTACCTGATCGATAACCTCGCCATTGAGGATCTCGCTCCACTGCGCGAACTACTGCTGGATACCCGCGTGGTCAAAATCATGCACTCCTGTAGCGAGGACCTGGAAACCCTGGATCGCCTACTGGGCGCCATTCCCGATCCCATATTTGATACCCAGGTAGCCGCAGCCGTTACCGGGATGGGGGCAGGGCTTGGTTATGCCGCAACCGTCAGCCAGCTACTACAGGTCGAGCTGCCGAAAAGTGAAACCCGCTCGGACTGGCTGCAGCGCCCCCTGAGCGAAGCACAGAAAAATTATGCCGCCCTGGATGTCGCCTGGCTGCCACTGGTGTATGGCATTTTATTGAAGACGTTGCGTGAGCAGGGGCGACTGGACTGGGTGCAGGAAGACTGCACCGTTGCCGTCCAGGCGGCACGCGAGCCCGAACCGCCCGAGCTCTATTATCGCAAGGTCAAAGGCGCCTGGCGTTTGCGGCCGAAGCAGCTCGCTGTATTGCAGGATCTCTGTACTTGGCGAGAGCAGGAAGCGCGCGCACAAGACGTTCCCCGTAATCACCTGTTGAAAGAAAATGTCTGCTTTGGTCTCGCGCAGGCGATGCCCAAATATCTCGCCACCCTGGCACAGCCGGGACTGGAGGGCAAAACCCTGCGCAAGTATGGCGAGACCCTGCTGCAGATTATTGCAGCAGCCGCGGAGCGGCAGGACATGCCTGCGCCCCTGCCTGAGCCTCTCAATCGGGAGCAGGGTGAAGTGCTCAAGTTGCTGCGCGCGAAAGTGACTCAGCTGGCGGAAGAGGCCGGAGTGCCCTCGGAAATTCTGGTGCGTAAAAAAGAACTGGAAACCCTGGTTCAGGCGCAAGCGCCTGAGCTCGAAGGGCGCCTCCTGGGCTGGCGTAAAACAGTGGTAGGTGAACCATTGCTGGCAGAACTGAACAACCTGAGAAATTCTTGATGACCGATTCAGCGAACTCTTCAGTGAAAACCCTGTGTGATATTTACCGCAGTCCGCGCGAAGCGGAAATGTACCTGTACGTCGATAAGGCCCAGGGTATGGCGCGGGTTCCAGAAAAATTACAGTCGCTGTTCGGTAAGCCGGTACATGTCACCACGCTTCTGCTGACGCCGAAGCGCAAGCTTGCGCGCGCAGATGTGGAAAAGGTCATGAACGCCCTGCGAGATCAAGGCTACTATCTGCAGATGCCCCCGGTCGTTGACGACGAAATGCGGGCAATTGCCGCGCAGAATAGTAAATTGCCCCGTGGGTGATATTCGTTAAATCGAAAGTGGTAATGCATTCGTGGTAAGTCAATTGTGGTAAGTCAGAGGCCATTCTGGCAGCGCAAATCACTTTCGGAAATGACACCGGAGGAGTGGGAGTCCCTGTGCGACGGCTGTGGGCGTTGTTGCCTGCATCGGCTGGAAGATGAAGACACGGGGGAGGTTCACACCACGCGTGTTTCCTGCAAGTTACTGGATACACACACTTGCCAGTGCAGTGACTACCCACGGCGCAAGCAGTTGGTGCCAGACTGTATTCAGCTGACACCGGCAGACGCCGCCAATTTTACCTGGTTGCCCGCTACCTGTGCTTATCGCACCCTGGCGGAGGGGCGGCCGCTGGCCAGCTGGCACCCGCTGGTATCCGGTGATCCCGATTCTGTGCACAAAGCGGGGATATCCGTACAGGACCAGGTGATCAGTGAATCCCAGGTGCATCCCGATGACTTTCAGGAGCATATTGTCATCTGGGTAGGAGATGACTGAGGGACTGACTGAGGGAATAACTGAAAGGGTGACTGACCGGCAGCCTGGCGTCGGCAGTGCGTGGGATTGAAAAACGTTTTAACTATTCATATGAAACACTAAAGCGAAAATACGATGGCTGAAGAATTTAAAATTGCCTGGGCGGTTTACGCCGGTGGGGTACTGGTTCTGCTGGTGGCGGGCTGGTGGTTTATGCGGAACTGGGGGTGGTCCTGGGTGCGCAACCTGTTATTACTGGAAGCGGCAACTCTGTTACTGGTTCCCGCCCGCGGGAGCATGGAGGATGGTCCCCTGACACCACTGTTGCCGCTGTTTGTTTATCAGACCATTTTTGAAGAAGAGGGCGCGTCGCCGGAAGTGGCTGCCAGCCTGGTCTTTGCCGGGGGTGGTGCCTTCGCAGTGATGTTGATTATCGGGATCATTACCCTGATGGTGCGGCGTCGTAAAGATCGCCCCATGACGGAGAGTGACCAGTACTGAGTTTCTGTCTCCAATCACCGGGCGTTACGCCTGAGAAATATGCGCCTGCCTGTTACCGAGGTAACTGAGGTAGAGGGAGGCGCCAATCCCTCTGTTCAATCCTATCCCGCTGCGGCCGATTTTCCCGGTTACTGCTATATCTAATAGAGCCCGCAACAAACCCTCGCTATCTTGAGGCAATGGCTGCATGGCGCCGAATGGCACGCAAAAGTGCCAGGACGCACAACTCGCGATTTACATAACCGACAAAACACAAGAAGTGCCAGCAGTGGCGTTAACTGCGCGCTATTAGCCGTGCGCTGAATGAAGGGACAGGGATGCTCGACCACCTGCTAATTCTGACCGCTGTCATGCTGGTCTCCGGTATTCTCGGTGGCCTGGTCAACTACTACCAGATGCTGTTCACCGAGGAAGATCCTGCTGGCCTTGCCCGCTGCCTGATCATGGGGTTGTGTGGCGCCTTGATGGTGCCAATTTTCCTCAAGTTCACCCAGAGTGACCTGCTGATCGAAATTCAGGGGGACCCGTCCCGCCTGCTGATCTTTACCGGTTACTGCCTCCTTGCAGCGATTGCTTCCCGTATGTTCGTCTTCAATGCGGCCCGCCGTCAGTTGCGGGATGCCAGCATTGCGCGGGCGCGGGTCGAGAACCTGGAGCAGGAGATTCGTGCCATGCAGCTGGAAATGATGCCGCTGCTGGAGCACGAGATTGAGGGCGACCCGGATCAGGGACCGACGCTGGACTTTAACCAGATCCGCAAGCTGGACGACAACGCGTTGCATGTGTTGAGCCTGCTCAATACCGGGGACTGTGTTTTTCGCTCCCTGGCCGGAATGGCCCACGAGGGCAATATGGAATCCAACTCTATTGCCCGCGCGCTCAACAGCCTGTTGGTGCTGGAGATGGTGGGCAAGATCCACAGCCACTTGGGCATCCGCTGGTACATTACCGATAAGGGGCGTCAGGTAGTGCGTCGCCGCCGCACCCAGGTGGCTTGATCGGGTCTCAGCACCGCTCTTCTTCTCGGGGCCTCTTCGTTTTCCCCTGCAGTTTATGACTGCAATTATTTATTTGGTCGCATTCAGTTGGGGTGCGGCCCCTGCCGTCATTCAATTTGACAGATTCCGCCTTTGGCCGTTTTCGCGGCATCCTTTACCATGGGTGTTTTTCGATCGATAACATTCGGAGCAGCCATGAAATTCACCGGAACCGACAGTTATGTCGCCACCGACGATCTGCAGATGGCGGTGGATGCGGCGGTTACCCTGCAGCGTCCGCTGCTGATCAAGGGGGAACCCGGTACCGGGAAAACCCTGTTGGCAGAAGAGGTGGCCAGCAGTCTCGGCCTGAAGCTGATTCAGTGGCACATCAAGTCCACGACCAAGGCGCAACAGGGCCTGTATGAGTACGATGCGGTGTCCCGCCTGCGCGATTCGCAGCTGGGGGTGGACCGTGTGCACGATATCGGTAATTACATCAAGAAGGGTAAGCTCTGGGAGGCGTTTGACGCGGATGAGCGGGTGGTGCTGCTGATTGATGAGATCGATAAGGCGGATATCGAGTTTCCCAATGATTTGCTGGTGGAAATCGATCGTATGCAGTTTTTTGTGTACGAGACGGGCGAGACGATTACGGCCAAGCATCGTCCAATCGTGATCATCACGTCGAACAATGAAAAAGAACTGCCGGATGCGTTTTTGCGCCGCTGCTTTTTCCATTACATCAGTTTCCCGGATCGGGCGACGATGCAGAAGATCGTGGATGTGCATTATCCGGGGATCAAGCAGCAGTTGGTGGCGGAGGCGATGGATGTGTTCTTCCAGATCCGCGAGGTGCCGGGGCTAAAGAAAAAGCCTTCGACTTCCGAGTTGATTGATTGGTTGAAGCTGTTGCTGGCGGATGATATTCCCGAGGAAGTGCTGAAAAATCGCGATGCGACTTCGGCGATCCCGCCTTTGTACGGCGCGTTACTTAAAAATGAGCAGGACGTGCATATGTTAGAGCGTCTTGCGTTTATGGCGCGCCGAGAGAACCGGTAACAGTATCAGCTAGTGTGGTGGCGGTAGTGCTGGCGGGTGAAGGTTTGCGAAACACGCCGTGAACCCATCCATGGGGGCTCTTCTGCGAGGTCCCTCTCGCAGAAGGTTTCGCAAACCTTCACCCGCCATCACTACCTTCGCCCTGAAATTCTCATCTTTATCGAGCACAGCTTATGCTCATCGGATTTTTCCTAAACCTCCGCCGCCACAGTCTTCCGGTTTCCATTACCGAGCTGCTCTCGTTGCTGGAAGCCCTGCAGCAGCGTCTTGTCTATGCCAACCTGGACGAGTTTTATTTCCTGGCTCGTACTTGCCTGATTAAGGACGAAAAGCACTTCGATAAATTCGATCGCGCTTTCGCTGCCTACTTTAAAGAACTGGAAACCCTCGACGATATTCTGGAACAGATGATTCCAGAGGATTGGTTGCGGGCGGAGTTTATGAAGCAGCTCAGTGAGGAGGAGAAGGCGAAGATTGAATCCATGGGCGGTCTGGAAAAGCTGCTGGAGGAATTCAAGAAGCGTTTGGAGGAACAGAAGGAGCGGCACAGTGGGGGTAACAAGTGGATAGGTACCGGTGGTACCAGTCCATTTGGCAACAGTGGCTATCACCCGGGGGGTATTCGTGTAGGTAGCAAGAGCCGTAACAAGTCTGCTTCCAAAGTGTGGGAGAAACGCCAGTTTCGCAATCTCGATGATAGTATCAGCCTGGGCACTCGCAATATTCAGGTGGCGCTGCGCAAGCTCCGAAAGTTCGCCCGTACCGGTGCGGCGGAAGAGTTGGACCTCAACGACACTATCCGTTCTACCGCCCGCAATGCCGGTCTGCTGGATATCAAGATGGTGCCGGAGCGGCACAATGCGGTGAAGGTGCTGATTTTTTTCGATGTGGGCGGTTCCATGGACCCCTATGTCAAACAATGCGAAGAACTGTTTTCAGCCTGCCGTAGTGAGTTCAAGCACCTGGAATATTTCTATTTCCACAATTTCATATACGAGCATGTGTGGAAGGACAATCACCGCCGCTATAGTGAGTCGACGCCGCTGGTGGAAGTGCTGCGTACTTACGGCAAGGATTACAAGGTCATTTTCGTCGGCGATGCTTCCATGGCGCCCTACGAAATTACCAGCCGTTTCGGCAGTGTCGAGCATATGAACGAAGAGCCCGGTGCTGCCTGGATGGAGCGGGTGACAAATGTCTACGATAAGCTGATCTGGCTCAATCCTACTGCAGAGGAATACTGGCAGTACACCGCAAGCATTGGTGTGGCCCGGAAGCTGGTGGATGGGCATATGTACCCGATGACGATCGAGGGGCTGGACAGGGCGATTGCGTATCTGGTGAAGGGGCGCTAGGTCGGGGCTGTTAATTCAGGTTGTCGATGTGAGCGGGCTGAAGTGATCCGATCGCTAAGATGGGTGATTGCAGGGTAGACGCATCATGCGGGTCCACCCTGCTGCTCACTTATACGTGCCGGTTACACTTTGTTAGTGGGCGATTTTTTCCAGCAGGATATCCACGATCTGATCGGCGGAGAATTCCTGGTTCTCACTGTCGCGGCGTCCCTTGTATTCGATATTGCCTTTCTCAAGACCGCGGTCGCCCACCACGATACGGTGGGGAATGCCCATCAGCTCCGTATCTGCGAGCATGCCGCCCAAGCGCGCCTTGGGCTCGTCCATCAGCAGTACATCAATACCTTTGGCGGTCAGGGCGTCGTAGATGTGCTCGCATTTCTGCTGCACGGCTTCGCTCTTCTGCATGTTGATGGGCACTATGGCCAGTTGGAAGGGAGCAATAGCTTCCGGCCAAATGATACCGGCGTCGTCGTGGTTCTGCTCGATGGCCGCCGCTACCACGCGGGAAACCCCGATGCCGTAGCAGCCCATGGTCATTACCTGTTCCTTGCCGTTCTCATCCAGTACCGATGCATTCATCGCTTCACTGTACTTGGTGCCCAGCTGGAAGATATGGCCGACTTCGATGCCGCGTTTGATCTCCAGGGTGCCCTGGCCATCCGGGCTGGCATCGCCGGGGACTACGTTTCGCAGGTCTTCCACACGCTTCAGCGCTACATCGCGCTCCCAGTTTACGCCGGTCAGGTGGTAATCGTCTTTGTTGGCGCCGCAGACAAAGTCCGCCAGGTGCGCCGCGGCGCGATCCACCAGCACCTCGATGTCCAGGCCGACGGGGCCAAGAGAGCCGATACCACAGCCCAGTTCCGCGGCGATACGCGCTTCCGGGGCAAATTGTAGCGGGCTGTCAATGCCCGGCAGCTTTTCCGCTTTCAGCTCGTTCAGGTCGTGGTCGCCGCGCAGTACCAGTGCAACCAGGGGGGCGCTTTCGCCTTCCTCTTCCACTTCACCCAGTACGATCAGGGTTTTCACGGAAGTATTGGCAGCAATGCCAAAGGCTTCTTCCAGTGCCGCGATGGTTTTCTGTCCTGGAGTGTGCAGTTCTTCCATCGCTTTGCTTGCTGCAGGGCGCTCGCCGGCGGGGGCTACCGCTTCCGCCAGTTCCACGTTTGCGGCATAGCGGCTCTCGCTGGAAAACGCGATATCGTCCTCACCGCTTTGGGCGAGCACGTGGAATTCGTGAGAGTGGGAGCCGCCGATAGAGCCGGTGTCCGCCAGTACCGGGCGGTAATCCAGGCCGATGCGATCGAAGATGCGGCAGTAGGCACCGTGCATCACATCGTAGGTTTCCTGCAGGGAGTCTGCGCCCAGGTGGAAGGAGTAAGCATCCTTCATGGTGAACTCGCGCGCGCGCATCACGCCGAAGCGCGGGCGAATCTCATCGCGGAATTTGGTCTGAATCTGGTAGAAGTTGGCCGGCAGCTGTTTGTAGCTGTTTACTTCGGTGCGGATCAGATCTGTGATCACTTCCTCGTGGGTGGGGCCCAGGCAGAAAGGGTTGTCGTGGCGATCCTGGATACGTAGCAGTTCCGGGCCGTATTGCTGCCAGCGACCGGACTCTTCCCACAGCTCCGCCGGCTGCACCACCGGCATCAGCACCTCTAATGCACCAGCGCGGTTCATTTCCTCGCGCACAATCGACTCGACCTTGCGCAGTACCCGCAGGCCGGTGGGCAGCCAGGTGTAGAGGCCGGATGCCAGGCGGCGAATCATGCCAGCACGCAGCATCAGCTGGTGGCTAATGACCACTGCGTCATTGGGAGTTTCTTTCTGGGTGGCGATCAGATAGCGGGATGCGCGCATAGGGCTTTCTTTTTCTGTCTGTGAATTGAGGTAATAAACAAGAGGGCGGCCATTCTACGCCGGACGCCCACAAACAGAAAACCCCGCAAAAGCGGGGTTTTCGTGGCTGAAAGCGGCGAGACTCAGGACTCGGCCATTTCCTTCAGCTTCTTCAGCGGGCGAATTTTTACCTGGATGCTCGCGGGCTTGGCCTTGAACATGGTCTCTTCACCAGTGAAGGGGTTGATACCCTTGCGTGCTTTTTTGGCCGGCTTCTTCACGGTGGTGATCTTCAGCAGGCCCGGCAGAGCGAATTCGCCCACAGCGCGCTTCTTCACGTGGCCTTCGATCACGTCGGTCAGCTCGTCCAGAACAGACTGTACCTGCTTGCGGGACAGCTCGGTTTTCTCGGCGATCTGATTCAGGATCTGGGTTTTGGTGTACTTGTCTTTGATCGCAGTCACTTTCTTGGCCGGAGCGGCCTTGGCTGCTGCTTTCTTGGCTGGAGCCTTCTTGGCTGCAGTTTTCTTGGCGGGTGCTTTCTTAGCTGCGGCTTTCTTTGCGGCCATCGTTAGCTTCCTTCTATATATAAGTGTTTTTCCAGTGAAAGTGTGTAGTACTCGGTACTGAGCTGAAGTATATCCAGTTTTTCTCGGGGCGCACGGGGTAAAAACGGAAAAAAAGTGCTTTTTTTTAGGGTTTTGGTCGAAATGCGACACCCAAATACCCCCGTCTGCGGCCTATTTGAGCACCGGGTGCCCACAAAAACAGCGTTCTTCTTCCCTCGCGGGTGCTCATGTATAATCTGCGCCCCTTTATATTCAGTGAGATCCGGGTACCGAGATGCCTATCTACGAATACCAGTGCAAGGCCTGTGGCCACCAGATGGAAGCCCTGCAGCGTATGAGCGATGCTCCGCTGACAGACTGCCCCGCCTGTAACAAAGCGGAACTGAGCAAAAAGATCAGTGCAGCCGGATTCCGCCTCAAGGGCGGCGGCTGGTACGAAACCGATTTCAAGACCGGCAGCAAGAAAAACCTCGCCGGTGATGCTGCCAAGCCTGCCAGCAAGTCTGGCGGCTCCGAATCCAAAGCCAGCTGAGTAGCTGGATATACGACTACTGCGTTTACAACTAAGGGAATAAGACTCCATGCGCACCGACTACTGTGGCGCCCTGCGATCCGCCGATATTGACCGCGAAGTAACCCTGTGTGGCTGGGTAGACCGCCGCCGCGATCACGGTGGAGTCATCTTCATCGATCTGCGCGACCGTGATGGTATCGCCCAGGTGGTCTTTGACCCGGACGCAGCAGAGCACTTTGCTCTGGCGGACAGAGTTCGCAGCGAGTATGTGCTGAAGGTCACCGGTCGCGTGCGTGCACGTGCCCCGGAAGCGGTAAACCCGAATATGGCCACCGGTGAAATCGAGGTTTACGGCCTGCAACTGGAGATCCTGAACGGCGCCGAGACGCCTCCCTTCCAGCTGGACGAGCACACCGCTGTGGGCGAAGACGTACGCCTGAAGTACCGCTACCTGGACCTGCGCCGTAACGAGATGCAGCGCAACCTGCGTTTCCGCTCCCAGATTACCAATGCCATCCGCAACTACCTGGACGGCGAAGGCTTTCTCGATATTGAAACCCCGATCCTGACCCGCGCCACCCCGGAAGGTGCCCGTGACTATCTGGTGCCGAGCCGTACCCACGCGGGCAAGTTCTTCGCGCTGCCGCAATCCCCGCAGCTGTTCAAACAGCTGCTGATGGTGTCCGGCTTCGATCGTTACTACCAGATTGCCAAGTGCTTCCGCGACGAGGACCTGCGCGCAGACCGCCAGCCGGAATTCACCCAGATCGATATCGAGACCGCCTTCCTCGATGAAAACGCCATCATGTCCATCACCGAGAACATGATTCGCAAGCTGTTTAAAGAGCTGAAAGGTGTGGACCTGGGCGAGTTCCCGCGCATGCCATTCAGTGAAGCGATCGCCAAGTTCGGCTCCGACAAACCGGACCTGCGTATTCCGCTGGAGCTGGTGGACATCAAGGACCTGATGACCGAGGTGGAGTTCAAGGTGTTCTCCGGCCCGGCCAATGACCCCAAAGGCCGCGTGACCGCGCTGAAAGTGCCTGGCGGCAACGACAAGCTGACCCGCAAACAGATCGACGATTACACCAAGTACGTTTCCATCTACGGCGCCAAAGGGCTCGCGTATATCAAGGTGAACGACCGGGCGGATCTGGAAAATGGCCTGCAGTCTCCGATCGTCAAATTCCTGCCGAACGAGGTGCGCGGGGCGATTTTGGATCGTCTGCACGCCGAAAACGGCGACCTGATTTTCTTCGGCGCGGACTCCGCTAAAGTAGTAACTGAAGCCCTGGGCGCGCTGCGCTGCAAGCTGGGTGAAGACCTCAACCTGTACGTGTCCGAGTGGGCGCCGCTGTGGGTGGTGGACTTCCCGATGTTCGAAGAGAACGATGACGGCAGTGTTACCGCGCTGCACCACCCGTTCACGGCACCTTCCTGTTCCGCAGAAGAGCTGGAGAAGGGCCCGCTGGAAGCGCTGTCGCGCGCCTACGATATGGTACTGAACGGTACCGAACTGGGCGGCGGTTCCATCCGTATCCACAATCAGGAAATGCAGCAGACGGTATTCCGCGCCCTCGGCATTGACGCTGATGAGCAGCGCGAAAAGTTCGGCTTCCTGCTGGATGCGTTGAAGTACGGTGCGCCGCCCCATGGTGGCCTGGCCTTCGGCCTCGACCGCCTGGTGATGTTGATGACCGGCAGCGACTCCATTCGCGACGTCATCGCCTTCCCGAAAACCCAGAGCGCGGCCTGTGTCATGACCGATGCGCCGGGAGCGGTGGACGCCAAGCAGCTGCGCGAACTGAGTATTCGCCTGCGTCAGAAGGAAGAGCAGGTAGGCTAAGTTAGGAAAACCCCACAGGCGCCTGCAAGCGGGCGCCTGTGGGGAGACAGATTGAAGCAAGACCGGAGATTTATCGATGGCTGGACACAGTAAATGGGCCAATATCAAGCACCGCAAGGCGGCGCAGGATGCCAAACGGGGTAAGGTTTTTACCAAGATCATCCGCGAGTTGACCGTCGCCGCCAAGGGTGGCGCCAACCCCGATGACAATCCCACACTGCGTACTACCATCGACAAGGCGTTGGGCGCGAATATGAAGCGCGACACCATCGATAAAGCCATTGCCCGCGGGGCGGGTAATGCGGATGGTGATAACTATGAAGCGGTAATCTATGAAGGTTACGGTGTCGGCGGTGTTGCGGTTCTGGTTGAGTGTCTGACCGACAATCGCAACCGCACGGTAGCCGATGTGCGTCACGCGTTTACCAAGCGCGGTGGCAACCTGGGTACCGACGGTTCCGTGGCTTACCTGTTCTCCCGCAAAGGTCAGATGTATTACGAGCCGGGTGCCAGTGAAGATGCGCTGATGGAAGCCGCGCTGGAGGCGGGCGCCGAGGACATTGAGACCAACGACGACGGCAGCATCGAGGTCACCACCGAGTTTACCGATTACATGTCGGTAAAAGATGCGCTGACCACGGCCGGTTTCAAGCCCGACAATGCCGACATCGCGATGATTCCCTCCACCACGATTCCACTGGACAAAGAGGGTGCCGAAAAAGTGCTGGCGCTGGTGGATATGCTGGAAGACCTGGACGATGTGCAGAATGTATACACCAACGCGGACATCCCGGAAGAGGTTATGGCCGAGCTCGCTTGATCTCGCCGCGCTGTCATTGCTCTCTCGCTTCGAATGCCCCGCCCGTCGGGGCATTTTTGTATCTGCCGGTATTCAATGGGCGCGCGGCAGTGATACCGGCCTTGACGCCCCGGCAGCAGCTTGGGACACTTCCCGCATTAATTGTATAAATGTACAGGGGTTGAAGGCCGTGACTCGAATTTTGGGGATCGATCCCGGCTCGCGCAAGACCGGTTATGGTCTGATCGATGTGGATCGATCCCAGGCCCGTTATGTGGCCAGTGGTGTCATCCGGCTGCCCGACGGCCCCTTGCCGGAGCGTCTCAAGCTCATTTTTGACGCGGTCAGCCAGATTGCCCAGCAGTACCAGCCACAGCAGATGGCCATCGAGAATGTCTTCATGTCCAAGAGCGCAGGCTCCGCCCTCAAGCTGGGGCAGGCGCGGGGGGCTGCCATAGTCGCTGCCACCCACGCAGACCTGTCGGTAGCGGAGTACGAGGCGCGCAAGGTCAAGCAGGCGGTGGTGGGTAACGGCGGGGCCGACAAGCTGCAGGTGCAGCACATGGTCAAGACCTTGTTGAAGCTGCCGGCTTCTCCCCAGGAGGATGCGGCGGATGCCCTCGCCGTGGCACTTTGCCACATGCATACCATGCAGACTCTGATTCAGTCCTCAACGGGGAGCCGGGCGCGTTTCCGTCGCGGGCGCCTGAGCGTGATTTAGTGGCCTGGGTTGTAGAGCTTTGGCCCTGAGAAATAATTGAAACTGGAAGCAAAATGATAGGAAGACTCAGCGGCATTCTGGCCGCCGTGCAGCCCCCTCAGTTACTGGTCGATGTCCAGGGGGTGGGCTACGAAGTGCTGGCTCCCATGACCACCATTTTCGAGTTGCCCCAGTTGGGCGGCAGCGTGCAGCTGCACACGCACCTGGCGGTATCGGAAACATCGCAACAACTGTTTGGTTTTATTCGTGAATCCGACCGTCAGTTGTTTCGCACTTTGATCAAGGTCAATGGCGTTGGCCCCAAGATGGCTCTGGCGATCCTGTCCGGGCTCGATGGTGCGGCGCTGGCCCGCTGCGTGGCGGATGACAATGTGGGCGCGTTGGTAAAGGTGCCTGGGGTCGGTAAGAAAACCGCTGAGCGCCTGATCATTGAATTGCGCGGCAAGCTTGCGCCGCAAACCGGCGACCTCGGCGATATTCCGTTGATGGCCGCCAATGCTGAGCCGAAGGTGGATCACGCTGGCGAGGCAGAGAGCGCCCTGGCCGCGCTGGGGTATAAGCCCACCGACGCCAGCAAGATGGTCGCCCGTGCCGCGAAAGATGCACCGGACGCCGACAGCGCCACCCTGATTCGCCTTGCTCTCAAGAGCATGGCGCCCGCCTAACCGAATTGAGATGACCCTGTGATCGAAGCTGACCGCCTGATTGCTGCTGAACCGATTGGCCCAAGTGGGCAAGAGGAGCAGTACGACCGCGCTGTGCGCCCCAAGACACTGTCTGACTATGTCGGGCAGCCGGTGGTGCGCGAGCAGATGGAAATCTTTATTCAGGCGGCCAAACTGCGCAAAGAGGCGCTGGACCACACATTGGTGTTCGGCCCGCCTGGTCTCGGCAAAACCACCCTGGCCAATATCATCGCTGCGGAAATGGGTGTGGCGATCAAGACCACCTCGGGACCTGTGCTGGAAAAGGCCGGCGACCTTGCCGCGATCATGACCAACCTCGAACCCGGTGATGTGCTGTTTATTGATGAGATTCATCGCCTCAGCCCCCACGTCGAGGAGGTGCTGTACCCGGCGATGGAGGATTACCAGCTCGACATCATGATTGGTGAGGGGCCCGCGGCGCGCTCGATCAAGCTGGACCTGCCACCTTTTACCCTTGTCGGTGCGACCACTCGCGCGGGTTTGCTGACATCGCCGCTGCGGGATCGCTTCGGAATCGTCCAGCGTCTCGAGTTTTACAATGTCGAAGATCTCACCAGTATCGTTGCCCGTTCGGCCCGCCTGATGGGGGTGGAAATGGACGAGGGTGGTGCGTATGAGGTTGCGCGCCGTGCTCGCGGCACGCCGCGTATTGCCAACCGTTTACTGCGCCGGGTGCGTGACTACGCCGAAGTAAAACGCGATGGCCACGTCTGTGCCGAGACTGCGGATCTGGCGCTGAACATGCTGAATGTCGATGCCAGCGGGTTTGACCAGCTCGACCGCCGTGTGCTGCTGACCATGATCGAGAAATTCGATGGTGGCCCCGTGGGGGTGGATAGTTTGGCCGCAGCGGTGAGTGAAGAGCGGGACACCATTGAAGATGTTCTCGAACCCTACCTGATTCAGCAGGGATACCTGGCCCGCACCCCGCGAGGCCGGGTGGTGACGGCGCTGGCCTACGAGCATTTTGGTATCCCGAAGCCTGACCGCACCTGACGAACCAGTCTACATCCTGTAGCATGTCCCTTTCACGTCGCTGCATGGCTTCCGCGCTAGTGTTGGCCGGTAGCCCCAAAGAGCTAATAAAGAGCCAATGGTGTCGCAGCGGCGGCCTCGGTTTGGCAAGTAAAAGCCGAGAGCAAGAACCGAAAACAAGAAAATAAATCGCGTTTCAGTGGCAGTCGGCCAAGTTAAGGACGGTGCGTGTCAGAGCCTTTCAATATTCCCATTCGCGTCTATATCGAAGATACCGACGCTGGCGGAATCGTCTATTACGTCAATTATTTAAAGTATATGGAGCGGGCGCGCACAGAATTGGTCCGCTCCCTCGGCTATGATAAGCCAGCGATGCCGCAGCAGGGTTTGTTGCTGGTAGTGCATTCAGCGGAGGTTCAGTATCGGCGGTCTGCAATACTGGACGATCAATTGCGGGCCAGTGCCGCCATAGGCAAGCTGGGGCGCGCCGCAGTCACGTTTGAGCAAAAAATCTGGCGCGGTAATGAAATTATTTGTGAGGGTGTGGTCAAAGTGGCCTGCGTGGATGACGCCAGCCGCAAACCCTGCGCTTTACCTGAAACCATCTATCAAGCTTTGAAGGCAGTGAGTCGATAACATGAATGCCGGTGAACAACTTTCTCTGTGGGGACTGATTTCCAGTGCCAGCCTGTTGGTGCAGCTGGTCATGCTGCTGCTTCTGCTGGCCTCGGTGATCTCCTGGGTAATGATTATTCAGCGCGGTACCTACCTGGCGCGCGCCAAGCGCTCGATGGTCAATTTTGAGCGCAAATTCTGGTCCGGCGCCGACGTCAACCAGCTGTTCCGCGACGGCAATGCGGCGGCAGAGAGGGGCAAGATCGACGGTGTCGAGTCCCTGTTCCGCGCCGGTTTTACTGAGTTCACCCGCCTGCGCCAGCAGGGCAAAAGCAGCCCCGCGGCCGTTATGGAAGGCACCGAGCGCGCCATGCGCGTGGCCATGTCCCGGGAGCAGGAAAAGGTGGAAATGAACCTGCCGTTCCTGGCGACCGTCGGCTCTGTCAGCCCCTATATCGGCCTCTTCGGCACCGTGTGGGGCATCATGAATTCCTTCCGTGGTCTCGCCACCATGCATCAGGCCACCATTGCCACCGTGGCGCCGGGTATTTCCGAGGCTCTGGTCGCGACAGCCATGGGCCTGTTTGCTGCGATCCCCGCGGTGATGGCGTACAACCGTTATTCCGCCAAGGCTGAGTGGCTGCTGTCCAGCTATGAGACTTTTGCGGAAGAGTTCTCCTCCATCCTGCACCGCAAGGTGCACGCCAGCTAAGGCGCCATCACCGAAGCTGTGCAAAGAGTCGAACCATGAGCAATTTCCGCAAAGCCCCCAAGCGCAAGCTGGTCTCCGAGATCAACGTCGTGCCCTACATCGATGTGATGCTGGTGCTGCTGATCGTTTTTATGGTGACCGCACCGCTGCTGATGCAGGGGGTAAAAGTAGACCTGCCAGACGCCCCTTCCGCGCCCATCGAGGACACCGATGACGAGCCGCTGATTGTGTCGGTCAAGGCGGATGGTACCTACTACCTGAATCTCGGCGATGATGAAAAGGTCGCCAAACCGCTGAAAGACATCAAAGACACGGTATCCAAGGTGCTGCGGCAGAAGCCGAAAACCCCGGTGCTGGTCTGGGGTGATACGGATGCAAAATACGGCCTGATCGTTGGCGCCATGACCCACCTGCAGCAGGCAGGGGCACCCAGTGTCGGTCTGGTTACCGAGCCGCCGTCAGAGTGACCCGGGGTAAGAGGCAAGTATGAACGGCTCTTACGGTCCGGCTATCGTTATAAGTGTTGCCCTGCACGCGCTTTTGATCGCGGTGCTGACGTTTGGCTGGGAGGCTGAGCACAAGCGCGAGCTCAAGCCGATGCCAAAATTTGTGCAGGCCAAGCTGGTGCAGCTGGAATCCAAGTCGGACAAACCCAAGGCGCCGCCGAAGGTGGATCTGCGCGAGAAGCGCCGCCAACAGGAGCTGGAGCGCCAGCGCCAGGCCGCTGAGGATAAAAAGCGCAAGGCCGCTGCAGAGCGCAAGAAGCAAGAAGAGGCGGACAAGAAGCGCAAGGCTGAAGCCGCCAAGAAAAAGCGCGAGGCCGAAGAGAAGGCGCGCAAGGAAAAAGAGCGCAAAGAGCAGGAGCGTAAGGAAAAACTGGCTCAGGAACGCAAAAGTGCCTTTGAGGAGGCGCTGGAAGACGAGGAGGAGCTGCGGGAGGCCAGTGACGATTCCGCGGCGGTGATGTCGGTAGCGCAGGCAATCCAGCAGCGTATTGAAGCGGTTTGGAGTCGTCCTCCCAGTGCCCGTAACGGCATGGTGGTGGAAGTGCAGATCAACTTTGTTCCGACCGGGCGGGTAGTGGCGTCCACCATTACCAAGGGCAGCGGTAACCCCGCTGTGGATAGATCCGTGTTAACTGCGGTCAAGAAGGTAGAAGTATTTCCTGAAGTGGCCGATGTGGCCCGTGAAGAACCGTCGCTCTTTGAGCGGCAGATACGAACCACCAAACTGATATTCAGAGTCGAAGGCCTGCGCCAATGATGAAAAAAACCGTCTCTCTACTATTTGCTTCCCTGGTGAGCTGCCTGCTGGCAGTGTCGGCCCAGGCACAATTGGTAGTGGAAATTGTCGATGGGAATCAGGATCCCACACCCATCGCCGTCGTTCCTTTTGATTGGTCTGGCAGCGGCGTGCTGTCGGAAGATGTGTCCGCTATCGTTTCGGCGGATCTGCGCCGCAGTGGTCTCTTCGCGCCGGTGCCCCGGGATGACATGCTGTCTTTCCCGAAAACACCGGAAGAGGTGAGCTTCCGCGACTGGCGCGTGCTGGGTACCGAGTACGTAGTGACCGGTCGCATGCAGCCGCAAGCGGGTGGCTACCTGCTGAGCTTTGACCTGGTCAACATCTTCGGCCAGAGCAAGATGTTCACCAAGCAGGTAACCGGTGGCCCGCAGCAGCTGCGGGATATCGCCCACCGCGCGGCGGATGAAATCTATGAAGCCATCACCGGTATTCGCGGTGCCTTCGGTACCCAGATGGTCTATGTGCAGGAAACCTCACGGGGCGGAAAGCCGAGCTACGCGCTGATGTTGTCGGATATCGACGGCGCCCGAGCGCGCCAGGTGCGCCGCTTCAGTGCGCCGGTGATGTCCCCAAGCTGGTCCCCCAATGGACAGGAAGTGGCATACGTATCCTTTGAGACCGGACGCCCGGCGATCTTCCGGGAGAATATTCGGTCCGGTGCACGTCAGCAGCTGACTAATTTCAAGGGCCTGAACAGCTCCCCGACCTGGTCCCCGGACGGTACCAAGCTGGCCATGGTGCTGTCGAAAGATGGCAATCCTGAGATCTATGTCCTTGACCTGCCTACCGGCAAATTCACCCGTATGACCCGCCACTTCTCGATCGATACTGAGCCCAACTGGATGCCTGACGGTAAATCGTTGGTTTTCACTTCGGATAGGGGAGGTAAGCCACAAATTTACCAATTGACTCTTGCCACGGGTCAAGTAGACCGCTTAACCTTCGACGGCGACTACAACGCGCGTCCGCGGGTTTCCCCCGATGGCAAAACGCTGGTAATGGTGCATCGTAGCAGGGGGGTATTTACCATCGCTACGATGGATATCGTTTCCGGCAGAATGCGTGTTCTTACGGAGACGCGCCTGGACGAATCCCCAAGCATTGCGCCCAATGGCGCGATGCTGATGTACGCCACCAAGCGGGGGAGCAAGGGTATTCTAGCTGCGGTGTCGCTGGATGCCGGGGTGAAATACAGCCTGCCTTCGCAGCAGGGAGATGTCCGCGAGCCGGCGTGGTCGCCTTACTTTGATTGATGCAGTACTGGCCGTATTCCTTATGAGTTTGCGGCAGGTGTGAGATCAAGCAAATAAGAAGAAGTCGAACCAAGGTAAAATCTTGGGTTTGAATGATGTCTTACAGGATTTTTCGATAACACTAAAGCGGAGTTGTTTATGTTCAAATCAGTAAAAACCGGCTTGGGCCTGGCTTGCGTACTGGCAGTAATGGCTGGTTGTTCCAGCACCGATACCGACGATAGCGCTAACGCTAATCAGTTCGACCAAACCCCTCCTCCGGTAGTTGAAGAGACTCCGGCGCAGGAAGTAGCCGTTCCTTTGGATAACGTCGTGTACTTCGACTTCGACCAGAGCCTGCTGAAGCCTTCTAACCGTGAGCTGTTGATCAAGCACGCTGACCGTATGCGCGCTTCTACCGGCACTGTACGTCTGGAAGGTCACGCTGACGAACTGGGTACTCGTGAATACAACCTGGCTCTGGGTGAGCGTCGTGCCAACGCGGTTCGCGACTTCCTGGTGCTGCAAGGTGTAAACGCTGCCAACCTGGAAGTGATCAGCTACGGTGAAGAGCGTCCGGCTCAGAACGGCTCCAGCGAGAGCGCCCGTGCTATGAACCGTCGCGTGGTTATCAACTAATCTAGAAGCATGCAATCGACATTTCTGATTAGAAGTATCGCGGTAACCGCAGCCTTTATGGCTGCGGTTTCGCCCGTATTCGCGCAAGCTCCGATTGTGGACCTGTCTGATGGCAGCTCGGTCAATCGAGGCTCTGCAACCCCACCACCCCCGAGCTATCCTCAGCTCGCCAGTCGCACCGACACCTCTGCCAGTCGCTTGCAGGCAAACCCGCAAGCGGAAGCCTATTACCAAATGCAGGTATTGCAGCAGGAAGTGCAGGAATTGCGGGGTGCAGTGGAAGAGTTAAAACATGAGGTCAAGCGGTTGCGCCAGCAGCGCACCGAGGACTACATGGACCTGGACCGGCGTATCGCGCGCATTTCCGGTGAGGCGCCGTCTTCCGGTGCTCCCGATGGCGAGGCGTCAAATGGTGCTAACGGCAGTACTTCCGATCCGGTGGCAAACACCGGCGGCACAGCTCCGGGAGGCCAGAAAAGCACCCAGGATGAGCAAAACCGCTACAACGACAGTATCGGCCTGGCCCGCAAAGGTGATTACAGTGCCGCCAGCAAAGGCCTGAAAAGCCTGCTGGATGACTTCCCCAATGGACAGTACGCCCCCAATGCCAATTACTGGTTGGGCGAGATTGCGCTGGTGCAGGGACAGGTAGAAGAGGCTCGCACCTGGTTTGTTGCGCTGCTGGATGGCTACCCCAACTCCAGTAAAGTCTGGGATGGTCGCTACAAGCTCGGCACCGTTTATCACCAGTTGGGTGACAACGCCAAGGCAAAAGAGTTGTTGGAGCAGGTGGCAGCGAGTGATGCACGTGCTTCCCGCCTGGCGAAGGAATACCTGAAGGAAAACCTTCCGTAACACGCTGCTCCGCCTGCTCTTCCGGTACAGGGGAGGGGGCGGTGCTGGTTTTGTGATCAAAAAAACTCTATGATCCCGCGCCCGGGTGGTTGTTGCCACCCGGGCGTTTTTATATGTGCCACTCCTGCGGGTGGCGCGGGTAGCGAGATTTACGGCGAACCATGTCCGAGACCGAACTCAACATCAAGGCAGTCGATCTGACCTCGAGCGACCTGACCAAAGAGTCGCTTCGCATCAGTGAACTGTTTTATTCGCTGCAGGGGGAAGCCCGCGACTCGGGCTTGCCGACTGTTTTTGTGCGCCTGACCGGCTGTCCGTTGCGCTGTACTTACTGCGATTCCGAATACGCCTTCTATGGCGGCGAGCGTATGACGCTGGCTGAAATTTTGCAGAAAGTACAGAGTTACCCGGCCCGCCATGTGTGTGTCACAGGTGGTGAGCCTCTGGCGCAGCCGAATTGTATTCCTCTGTTAAAGGCCCTGTGTGATGCGGGGTATCAGGTCTCCCTGGAAACCAGTGGCGCCATGCCAGTGGATGCGGTAGACGAGCGGGTGTCGCGAGTTGTCGATTTGAAAACACCTGCCTCCGGTGAGCAGGGGCGCAACCGCATGGAGAATATCCCGCTGCTGACCGCCCACGACCAGGTAAAGTTTGTGATCTGCGATCGAGGCGACTACGACTGGGCCAGGTTTACCCTGGACCAGTACCGCCTGGCTGAGCGGGTGGGGGAAGTGCTTTTTTCCCCAAGCTACGAACAGCTGGCACCGCGCCAGCTCGCCGAGTGGATACTGGAAGACGGCCTGCCCGTGCGCATGCAGATGCAACTGCACAAATTACTGTGGGGAGATATTCCCGGCGTCTGACGCTGCAATAGCGAACAAGTGAATTCGGATTGGATTATGAGTGACAAGAAAGCAGTCGTATTGCTCTCCGGCGGTTTGGATTCCGCCACGGTATTGGCGATGGCCCGTGCGGAAGGCTACCAGTGCTATGCCCTGGGGTTCGATTACGGGCAGCGCCACAGCGCCGAGCTGATGGCGGCGCAGCGGGTCGCAGCAGACCTGGAGGCACTTGAGCACAAGGTGGTGAAGCTTGACCTTCGGGTCATTGGCGGCTCGGCACTGACCGATGACACCATTGATGTGCCGGAAGAGGAAACCAGCGGAATCCCGGTCACCTACGTGCCCGCGCGCAACACAGTTTTCCTGTCTATTGCCCTGGGCTGGGCGGAAGTGCTCGGCGCACAGGATATTTTTGTGGGTGTGAACGCCGTTGACTACTCTGGTTACCCGGATTGTCGGCCAGAGTACATTGATGCCTTCGAGAAAATGGCCAACCTGGCCACTCGCGCCGGGGTAGAAGGCAACAAGCTGACGATTCACGCGCCGCTGATGAAGATGAGCAAGGCAGATATCGTCAAGCGGGGCACCGCGCTTGGGGTGGACTACAGCCTGACCGTCAGCTGTTACCAGGCGGAAACCAGCGGTGCGGCTTGTGGTCGCTGTGACAGCTGCCGTCTGCGTGCAGCTGGGTTCGCCGAGGCGGGGCTCGAAGACCCCACGGTTTACGCCTGAATTCCAGCGGATTTTGCGGTTATCCCGGTGGAGGAAAGCCGCTTCTAAGCCCTTAAATTTGTTAGAAATTTTTTTGTAACCAGGTCTTGTGTTTTCGGATTAGATCCGTAAGATACGCAGCTCCTCACATCGAGGGGAATTAAGGGTCGTTAGCTCAGTTGGTAGAGCAGTTGGCTTTTAACCAATTGGTCGCTGGTTCGAATCCAGCACGACCCACCACCTTTCCTCCCGATATCGGCCTTCCGGCGCTTCCACTCCGCCGAGCCGATATACTAGAAAACTCGCCGCAAGTCGGGTTATACAATGAGTTTTCATTTGCAGCCTGCTGGCTTGCAGATGTTTTTAAGGGTCGTTAGCTCAGTTGGTAGAGCAGTTGGCTTTTAACCAATTGGTCGCTGGTTCGAATCCAGCACGACCCACCATTTCCTTAAAACTCACCTCAAAAGCACTTCCTGAAAAATATCCCTCCAAAACCTTTCCCTCTGAAAATGCTTTTAGCCTGTCTTGCCGATGTCGTGGCGATTTTCCGGATCGTTTCGGTCCTGTCGCGACCTTAAACTTGTTCGGGCTGAAGGTCAGCGAAATTCTCACAGACCGGTATAATGCCGGCTTTTCCCGGCAGTATCAGAGACCCATGACAGACAGCAGCGAAAAAATTGCCAGCAGTGCGACCACCGATAATGCGTCCAATCCAATTGACGCCAGGGATTTTGTACAGGATCACCTGGCGCATCCGGGTGCGCACCAGTACAGCGAAGACGAGCTGAATCTCTGGCGCGAGCGCATCAAGCGCCTGCTGAAAGAGCAGAATGCGGTTCTGGTTGCGCACTACTATACCGACCCGCTGATCCAGCAGTTGGCGGAAGAGACCGGTGGTTGTGTCTCCGACTCGCTGGAAATGGCCCGCTTCGGCGCCCAGCACCAGGCCGATACCTTGATCGTGGCCGGTGTGAAATTCATGGGCGAAACCGCCAAAATTCTCACGCCGCACAAGCGGGTGTTGATGCCGACCCTGGAGGCGACCTGCTCCCTGGATCTCGGCTGTCCCATTGACGAGTTTTCCGCATTCTGCGATCAGCACCCGGACCGCACTGTCGTGGTTTACGCCAATACCTCCGCTGCCGTCAAAGCCCGCGCGGATTGGGTGGTGACCTCCAGTATTGCGTTGGATGTGGTGGATTATCTGGACGAGCAGGGCGAAAAAATCCTGTGGGCGCCGGACAAGCATCTGGGCAGTTATGTACAGAAACAGACAGGCGCAGACGTGCTGTTGTGGGATGGCGCCTGCATTGTGCACGAGGAGTTCAAGGCGAAAGGGGTAGCGGATCTGAAGGCGCTCTACCCGGAGGCGCTGGTGCTGGTGCACCCCGAATCCCCGGCGGCGGTGGTGGAATTGGCCGATGTGGTGGGCTCAACTTCCCAGATCATCAATGCTGCGAAAACCCGCCCCAACAAGCAGTTTATTGTGGCGACGGACCAGGGCATTTTCTACAAAATGCAGCAGCAGTGCCCGGACAAAGAACTGATCATTGCGCCCACGGCGGGCTCCGGCGCAACCTGTCGCAGCTGTGCCAATTGCCCCTGGATGGCGATGAACTCCCTGGAGAATCTGTGCGGGGTTCTGGAGCGCGGCGACAATGAAATCCTTGTGGACCCGGAGTTGGGCAAGCGGGCCATGATGCCATTGCAGCGGATGCTGGATTTCCGCAAGCCATTGGACTGACTAAGTTCAATTCAGTAGAACCATACTTGGCTACTGAAGTCCGAAGCGCATGCTTTTGAATTGAAGGTAAAGTGGCGGGAATCCGTTTTCGAAAGCGTCGGCGACATGGACGTCGCCGACGCAGCGTACAGGGATGTATTCACAGCGGTTTCGAAAACGGATGCCCGGTGCTTTACCGCCACCGCTCCAGCTTTAAAACCATATCAAGCTAAGAAGGATTAAAGCTCCTTCGCCTTCTCCTGCATCTTGATCACATCTTTCATCCGTTGTTCCAGAATCGCGTGGGTCTGGTAGTCGTTCTGTGCCAGGCGCACGCCGTGACGCAGGTGTTGCAGGGCCTTGTCGAAAACACCGTTCAAAATGTAGTACTCCGCGCGGGCTTCGTGCACGCCGACGATGTCACCGGCGAGGCCGTGGGTCTCCGCCAGCAGGTACCAGACCGCCGGATCTTTGCGGCGCACGCGGCTGTGCTTCTTCAGGATCCTCTCTGCCGCCAGATAATTGCCGGCTTTAAAGTGCGCGTTGGCCAGTCCCATGATCAGGGCGTGGTTTTTCGGGTTTTTATCCACCGCCTGCTGCAGGCGTTTGGTGGCGCTGGTGTAATCGTGGCGCGAGAGATCGACATCGGCGCGCGCCAGCACGAAGGCGTCTTTGTCCGGCTCCCTGTCCAGTAGCGGTTGTAGCGTCTCCAGCGCAGTATCTGGTTTGCCTGCCGCGGTCTGGGCCAGTGCCAGGCCGTAGCGAGCCGCGTCTTCATTGTCGTTAACGCCGCGCAGCTCCGCCTGGAAGCGCTTTACTGCCTGCTGCGGGGTGGCTTCGGCGTTGACCCGGATGCGGGCGCGCATCAGGTGGTATTCGCGGCTGTCGCGCAGCGGGATCTTCTCCATGCGATTCGCGCGGAGCTTGGCGTCGGCGATTCGTTTTTCGGTAACCGGGTGAGTGAGTAGAAACTCCGGCGGGCGACGGTAGTAGCGGGTGGCTTTCAGCATCTGTTCGAACATTTCGCCGGCAGCTTGGGGATCCATACCGGCCTTGGCCAGGGTCTCAATGCCAACGCGGTCGGCTTCCTGCTCGTTCTGGCGGGAGAAGCGCAGCTGGTTGTCGAGGGCGGCCGCCTGAGTGGCCGTCATGGCGGCGATGCCGGCGTCGCCGCCGGCGGTGGCGGCAAGCACCAGGGCGCCGAGCATGCCGGCCAGGGTGGGCAGGGTACTATTGCGCTGGGCTTCCAGTGAGCGGGCGTAGTGGCGCTGGCTAAGGTGCGCGAGTTCGTGCGCCAGTACCGAGGAAAACTGGTCTTCATTTTCGGCAAACAGGAACAAACCCGTGTGCACGCCCACCACGCCACCAGGTACCGCAAAGGCGTTCATGGTGTCGTTTTTGACCACCACCACATCCAGTTGCTTGTCTTCCAGGGGGCTGTATTCGGCGAGGGACTTAAGGGAGTTCTCTACATATTGCTGCAGCAGCGCATCGCTGGAGGTGCGCACCTGGCTGCGGAACATGCGCAGCCACATTTCGCCCAGTTCATTCTCCCTTGCCCGGGACACCAGGCCACTGCTGGTGTCACCCAGCTGCGGAAGCTGAATATGGTGGTCGTCTTGTGCGGTTGCTATCAGGGGGCTGGCGCCCAGCAGCAGGCCGGCGCCAATACCTATCGCGGCATTGCGCAGCCGCTGCCAGTAGCGCTTCAGGGGGCCGCCACTCGCCTGCGTGGGTTGCCTGAACTTGGAAGGGATCTCGGTCATATTGTTTACTGCGCCTGCCGGGTTTGCCTACGGCTAACACTATACGTAACCCTGTGAAACTGTCGAGGTTTTGATCAGCTCCAGGGCAAAAGGTTCTACTTCAATGACCCATAGACCGGGGGGCGCCGTTATAATTCGCGGCATTAACGGTTCTTTACCGCACTTTTATGACCAAATCAGATAGTCCGGCCACCGCCACCCGGGAATACCCGTGGGACTCCGCATACAGGGTAGATGCCCGTGGCCTTCCCTGCCCGCAGCCTTTACTGGCCATGCGCCGGGGGATAAAGCAGCTGGCCGTGGGGCAGCTACTGCACCTGTTGGCCACCGACCCGGCCTCCCAGCGGGATATCCGCAGTTTTTGTAGGTTGAGTGGTGTACCTTTGCTGCGGGCCGAGCAGCGTGGCAGTGAATTCCACTACTGGCTCCAGTGTGTGTCCGGCGAATAATCGACGCTTATTGAGCCCGTTTGGCGGGTTTTGAGACCATAAAAAGACGAGAGTCTGTGAGAGATCTGTATTTATGCTTGCGATTGTAAGGGGTTGGATAAATCGCTATTTCAGCCAGGAAGAGGTGGTACTACTGGTGTTGCTGCTGTTGGCAGCGATGGTGGTGCTGGCGACCCTGGGAGGGGTACTGGCCCCGGTGCTGGCCGCGCTGGTCATCGCCTTTTTGATGCAGGGTATGGTGCAGCGGCTCCAATCCTGGAAGGTACCGCATTGGCTGTCGGTGACCATCGCCTGCGTGGTGCTGGTTGGCACCATCGTTGGCCTTCTTTTTGTGGTGCTGCCGATAATCTGGCGCCAGACGGGGCGGCTGTTTGATGAATTGCCGAATATGATCAATCAGGGCCACGAGCTGCTGTTGTTGCTGCCTGAGCAGTACCCGCGGCTGGTGACCGCCCAGCAGATAGATGAAATCTTCACCACACTGGGCAGTGAACTGGGTACCTTGGGGCAAACCGTGTTTGCCTTCTCCCTGGCCAACCTGCCGATCTTTGCGGCGGTGCTGATCTATGTGGTGATTGTTCCTATCCTGGTGTTCTTTTTCCTCAAGGACTCCGGCAAGTTGTTGAACTGGTGCGCCTCCTTCCTGCCGCAGCAGCGACCGATGCTGCGCCAGATCTGGCACGAGATGAATGACCAGGTGGCCAATTATGTGCGCGGCAAGGTGATCGAAATCGCCATTGTGGCGGTGGTGAGCTATGTCGCCTTCCTGTTATTGGGCGTCAATTACGCACTGTTGCTGGCAGTAGCCGTGGGGCTGTCGGTGCTGATTCCTTATATCGGTGCGGCGGTGGTAACCATCCCGGTGGCGGCCATTGGCCTGTTCCAGTGGGGCTGGAGCAGCGAATTTTTCTGGTTGATGTTCGCCTACGGCATTATCCAGCTGCTCGACGGCAATGTACTGGTGCCTATCCTGTTCTCCGAGGCCGTCAACCTGCACCCGGTAGCGATCATTCTGGCGGTGCTGGTATTCGGCGGTATCTGGGGCTTCTGGGGGGTGTTTTTCGCTATCCCGCTGGCTACGCTTGCCAAGGCGATCATGAATGCCTGGCCCACGGCAGATCACCAGGCCGCGTGGCAGGAGCGTGAGCTGCTGGCCGCTGCCGAAAAAGCCGAAGAAACCAATTGATTCTCCTGGCTTCGGCGGGAGTGGCATTCTCCCGTCTGGGGCACTAATATCCCGCGCTTTATTCTGGTCGCGCCGCCGCCCTGGCGCGGGGCCGCAAAACTAGCTATTGAAACAGCCACAGGAAAGACCCATGAGCCTTGCTGACAAAGTACTGGCAGTGAATAACGATTTGCCGATCCGCACCGACAAGCCTGTGCACAGCGGCAAAGTCCGCTCGGTATACTGGCTCACCGAGGCAGACAGCCGGCGCCTGATCGAAGAAAAGGGTTACCCGGTGGCTGCCGACGCGCCGCTGGCGGTAATGGTCATCTCCGACCGCATCTCCGCCTTCGACTGTATCTGGACCGGTGAAGGTGGTATGCGCGGTGTTCCGGGTAAGGGCGCAGCACTGAACGCCATTGCCAATCACTGGTTTGGCCTGTTCAAGGAGCAGGGGTTGGCAGACAGCCACATCCTGGATATCCCGCATCCCGCGGTGTGGATCGTGCAGAAGGCACGCCCGGTGAAGATTGAAGCCATCGCTCGCCAGTACATCACCGGCTCCATGTGGCGCTCTTACAGCAAGGGCGAGCGCGAATTTTGTGGCATCCAGTTGCCAGATGGCCTGCAGAAAGACCAGGAGCTTCCCGAGTTACTGATTACCCCTTCCACCAAGGGCATTCTCACCGGTATTCCCGGTGTGCCGGAGGCGGACGATGTGAATATCACCCGCAAGAACATCGAAGACAATTTCGCTGCGTTCGGATTCAGCCGTGAGAGTGATATCGCCCAATACGAGAAGCTACTGAAAGAGGGCTTCGATGTGATTTCTTCGGCGTTGGCTGAACTGGACCAGGTGTTTGTGGATACCAAGTTCGAGTTCGGCTACGTGACCGATGCCGATGGCAAAGAAAAGCTGATTTACATGGATGAGGTGGGCACCCCGGATTCTTCCCGCATCTGGGAGGGCGAGCAGTACCGCAATGGCAAAGTGGTGGAAAACTCCAAAGAAGGCTTCCGCCAGGCATTGCTGAACTATTTCCCCGACCCGGACATTCTGCTGAACAAGGACCGCATGGACGAGCGCGAGGCCCTGGCCCGCGACAACGAGCTGCCGGAATCCATGCTGATGGATGTTTCCGCCACTTACGTTGGTATTGCCGAGAAAATCATTGGCGGAGAGTTGGCGATTTCCGACAATCCCAAGGCAGAAATCATTCAGGTTTTGCGGGATGGTTACGGTCTGATTGACTGAGTCGAATTTTGGATTGTTTATTTTGAGACCGGCCTCTGTGCCGGTTTCTTGCTTTTTGGGGGGCGGTGATTTGCAGCCACTAAAGTGGCTGCGAAGACCCAGCAAAAAAGAAAAGAACGCCAAGCCACAATTCGCCACAATTGATCCCGGCCTTGCCCGCTTTATACCCCTCTGTTGCCCACTTGCCTCTGTTTAATGCCTTCATTGATGAAAACCCTGGAGGCACCAGTGAATCGTTCCTTTTTTCATACACCGCGTATTCACCGCGACTTGTTGATTCTTCCAACCAGCGAATATTACCGCCGCCGCTACCGCAAAAATCGGACAGGTAGCTGGCTTCTGTTATTGGTGACCGCAGCTGCTGTGCTAGTTGCAGCCATGGGCGCCAAAGCGCAGGAGCTGAGTGTGGTCGATGACGTTGAAACCGGTCACGCATTTAACAGTGTCAGCATGAGCGAATCCGGCAGTGGTGATTTGCTATTTCAGGCCGCAGAACCGGGCCGCTACGTTCCTGCGATTCATCTCGGCACAGAAGTTGAGGTCAAGGTACGTGGCCTGGTTGCGGAAGTGACACTTCAGCAACGATTCGCCAATACCTCGAAACACTGGCAAGAGGCGGTGTACGTGCTGCCGCTGCCGGAGAATGCAGCTGTCAATGGAATGGATATTGTCATTGGTGAACGGCGCATTGTCGGTGAGGTACGCGAGCGCCACCAGGCGCAGCAGATCTACAAAAAGGCGCGGGAGGAGGGGAAACGTGCAGCACTGCTGGAGCAGCAACGACCAAATCTGTTTACCAGTCGTGTTGCCAATATCGCACCGGAAGAAGAGGTAGCCGTGGAAGTGCGCTACCTGCAGACCTTGCGGTTTGACCGCGGCCAGTTCAGCCTGCATTTTCCCAGTACCCTGACGCCACGCTACATGCCGGGTGAGCCGGTGACTGCCGAGAAGAATGTGCATTTTAATGCGCACGGTTGGTCACTGCCTACGGATCAGGTGCCGGATGCGGACTTGATTTCTCCGGTGATGCAGCCGATGTCTGAGCTCGCGGAGCAGGGCAGTCACCAGATGAAAATCTGTATCGACCTCGGGATAGGGTTGCCACTTGCGGATATTTACAGTCCCTATCACGAAATCGATTTTCGCAGCACAAGTGATCATCGCTATAGCATTCAGCTGAAGCAGGGCAGTGCGTCCATGGATCGGGATTTTGCTCTCTTCTGGCGGCCGCAGGGCTCCTCGATGCCGGCGGCGGCCATGTTTGCGGAGCAGTCGGCGAAAGATTCCCGTCAGTATCTGCAATTGCTACTGTTGCCTCCCCAGGAAAATACCAACACACGCAAGTTACCGCGGGAAGTGGTGTACGTGGTGGATACCTCCGGCTCTATGGGCGGCAATTCAATTCGCCAGGCGAAAGAAAGCCTGCTGTTGGCGTTGTCGCGTTTGGGTGCTGCGGATCGTTTCAACGTGATCGAATTTAACAGTCATACCCAAGCGCTGTACCCAAGGCCGCTTGCCGCGACCCCGGAAAATATCCAGCGCGCACGAGATTGGGTGGAATCACTTCACGCCCGCGGCGGCACTGAAATGGCGCCAGCGTTGAAACAAGCTCTCTCCCAGCAGCTCAGCGATGAGATCGGCGAGCTGGTGCGTCAGGTGATTTTTATTACCGACGGGGCCGTTGGCAATGAGAGTGCCCTGTTCGAATTGATTCGCCAGCGCCTGGGTGAGGTGCGTTTGTTTACCGTGGGTATCGGCTCGGCGCCCAACCGTTTCTTTATGACCAAAGCGGCGCAATATGGACGGGGCAGTTTTGTACAGATTGGCGATTTGAACGAGGTGCAAACCAAAATGGGTGCCTTGTTTGAAAAGCTGGAAAGCCCACTGGTAACCGATCTGCAGGTCCAGTGGCCTCAGGGCGTAAAAGTGGAAGCTTATCCACAGCGCCTGCCGGATCTGTACCGCGGTGAGCCGGTGCAACTGGTGGCGCAGTTTGAGGGAGGAATACCTGGCAGCAACAGCGCGGGTGAAGTCAAAATCAGTGGCCGCCTCGCTGGCAAGCGTTTCACTCGCAGCCTGGCGCTATCACAACTGGCGGTGGACAGCGCCGGCAAGGGTATCGGCAGTCTGTGGGCAAGGGCCAAGATCGCATCGCTGCGAGATCAACAGCGCGAGCGGGGCAGACTGGCTGGGCCGGAAAGTGAGGATCCGCTGCGTCAGCAGATAGTACAGCTGGCACTGGATTATCAACTCACCAGTCCCTACACCAGCTTTGTTGCGGTGGAACAGCTGCCGGTACGCCCCGCGAGTGAATCTCTCAAGTCGAGCCCGGTGCCGAATGCGGTCGCCCGTGGACAAGTGCAGCAGCCGTTTACCTATCCCGCTACTGCCAATGGCATTTATGGACAGTGGTTACTGGCGGCACTGCTTTTCTCACTCGGCGGCTTGCTGCGTCGGCTGCAAAAGCCGCGGCAAAATGTTCAGGCGGTGAGAACCCCGGGTGTTTGCGGTCTCCTGCGCCGGTGGCGCAGCGCGCTCGAGCGCAGTGTTCGCCGCTGGTTGCGCAGTGTGTTGCCGGATGTGCGTCGAACCGACGCTCGCGCGCAGCGATTGGCAGGGGGCGGGCTATGACACTCTCTGGTAAGGGCGCGCGCTGGCTGTCCAGGCTGTTGATCTGCGCAGGGCTCTGGCAGTTGGGCAGTGGCAGCTGGCTGTGGCTCAAGGCGGAGCTGGCGCAGTACCTCATCAGCGATTCCTGGCAGCGCCAAATTGCCAGTGGCGAAATACACAAGCCCTGGCCCTGGGCAGACACCTGGCCAGTGGCCCGGTTGCAACTGGGTGATGAAAAGCCATTGGTGGTACTTGAAGGAGCCAGCGGACAAGCGCTGGCTTTTGGGCCCGGGATGGTTCAAACAGACATCCCGTCACCAGATGGCGGTGCTGCAGTGCCGATCACCGTCATTGCTGCACACCGGGACACGCATTTTCGAGGGCTGGAGCGATTGCATCCGGGGTCCCCGGTTCAGCTGCAGGGGGCCGATGGTCGCTGGCACAGATATGCGGTGCGCGAGGCTCGGGTGGTTGATAGCCGCAGCGGAGTCCTGCCGAGCTTTTCGCAATCGGGGAATGCCGCCGGCGTGATGCTGGTGACCTGCTACCCTTTTGACGCGGTGGATGCCGGTGGCCCCCTGAGATACCTGGTATACGCAGAACAAGTGGATAGGCCAGCAGTGGTTGAATCGATGATTGAATCGGGGGCTGAATCGATGATTGGATCGACAGCTGAATCGGTAGTTGAGCTATAGCTTATTGGCAGGCTGCCCGCAGGTTGCAGGGGGCTTTTGCATTCTGGTCCAGGTGCTGCTGACGGACCGGGTGGTTGGCGCTGGAAGCGACTATCCGTCGAAAACCTGGCGACTTGGTACGAGCGTGACCAAAAAGTGATTTCTGGACTCTATTTTGTAACCGAATTTCCCGAATTCACGGCAAAACTATCCGCTGAACAGGGTTTGGGAAAACTATTTGTTTTGGAATTTGGTTTTATTTGTTACTAATCGTCCTATCTGGTAAATCGTTTGTAGTAATACTACAATCGCCTCCGCTTGCTTACACCGGTCCGTTAATTGAGGACAGTGGCACCAATTGAGGTGCTGAATCCGGTCCAAATATTGGTTGGCTGACCCCGTAAGCACTTTCGAATTCAATGCCGAATTCATGTCGAGCCGGTCTCAACAACCGGCGGTATTCAGGTCGCACAGTCCCTCTGATTTCACTCACCAGTGCTGAAACGCTGTTTGGTGAACGCTGCTTTTCCGCCACTTCAGGCGGTGAATTGGCGATTACGGTATCTATTTGTGAGTAGCCTCCGGGGTTTGAGGTACTGTTGCGCAGCAAAAATTCTGACCATAAAAAACCGACTCGACGTCGTATATTCGCCGAGGAGCATTTGATGCACGAAGAAACCGACATTCAGGAAACGCAGGAATGGCTGGACGCGCTGCAGGCGGTAATCCGCCACAGCGGCAAGGAACGCGCCGCGTTCCTGATCAAGCAGCTGTCTGACCGCGCCACCAACACTGGCGTTCAGTTGCCGGCGGCCATCACCACCCCTTACCGCAATACCATTCCGCAGGACGCGGAAAAGCGTATGCCCGGCGATCTGTTCATGGAGCGTCGAATCCGCTCCCTGATCCGCTGGAACGCGCTGGCCATGGTGGTGCGCGCCAACTCCAACAGTGACAGCCTCGGCGGCCACATTGCGAGTTTCTCTTCTGCAGCGACCCTGTACGATGTTGCCTTTAACTATTTCTTCCGCGGCAACGAAGGTGAAGAGCGTGGCGACCTGATTTTCTTCCAGGGCCACAGTGCACCGGGGATCTACGCCCGCTCCTATCTGGAAGGCCGCTTCGACGAAGAGCAGCTGGACAACTTCCGTCGCGAAGTGAACGGCAATGGCCTGTCTTCCTACCCGCACCCCTGGCTAATGCCGGAATACTGGCAGTTCCCCACCGTATCCATGGGCCTGGGCCCGATCCAGGCGATCTACCAGGCGCACATCATGCGTTACCTGTCTGCCCGTGGCCTGTCGCCGCGCGGCGATCGCAAGGTGTGGGCATTCCTGGGCGATGGCGAATGTGACGAGCCAGAATCCCTCGGCGCTATCGCCCTGGCGGGCCGCGAGAAGCTGGAAAATCTGGTGTTCGTGGTCAACTGTAACCTGCAGCGCTTGGACGGCCCGGTACGTGGTAACGGCAAGATCGTGCAGGAGCTGGAAGGCGTATTCCGCGGTGCCGGCTGGAACGTGATCAAGGTCCTGTGGGGCCGTTTATGGGACCCGCTGTTCGAAAAAGACGAAAAAGGTCTGCTGCAGAAAGTCATGGACGAAACCGTCGATGGCGAGATGCAGAACTTCAAAGCCAATGGCGGCGCCTACACCCGCGAGCATTTCTTCGGCAAATACCCGGAGCTGGCGGAGATGGTCAAGGACTTCTCCGACGACGAGATTATGAAGCTCAACCGCGGCGGCCACGACCCGTACAAAGTGTACGCGGCCTACGCCGAAGCCATGGCGAGCAAGGGCAAGCCCACCGTGATCCTGGCACAGACCGTAAAAGGTTACGGCCTGGGTGCTGCCGGTGAAGCGGCGATGGACACCCACAACGTCAAGAAGATGGATACCGAAGCGCTGAAGCGTTTCCGCGACCGCTTCGCGATTCCGATTACCGACAAGGAAATCGAAGAAGTCCCTTACTACCGTCCGGCGCCAGACAGCCCGGAAATGAAGTACATGGCCGAGCGCCGCAAGGCACTGGGTGGCCCGGTACCTTCTCGCAGCACTGAAGTGGCCAAGCTGGAAATCCCGGAACTGGACGCCTTCAGCGCCCTGACCAAAGGCTCCGGCGACCGCGAAATTTCCACCACCATGGCGTTCGTACGCGCGCTGTCCGTGCTGGTGAAAGACAAGAAAATGGGCCAGAACGTCGCGCCGATCGTGCCGGACGAAGCCCGTACCTTCGGTATGGAAGGTCTGTTCCGTCAGCTGGGTATCTACTCTTCCCAGGGCCAGAAATACACGCCGGTCGACCACGGCCAGATCATGTATTACAAGGAAGACAAGAAAGGCCAGGTGCTGGAAGAAGGCATCAACGAAGCCGGTGCTATGTCCGCGTGGATGGCTCTGGCGACTGCCTACAGCAACCACGGCGTGCCGATGGTGCCTTTCTACATCTACTACTCCATGTTCGGCTTCCAGCGCATTGGCGACCTCGCCTGGGCTGCGGGCGACATGCAGGCGCGCGGCTTCCTGATCGGTGCCACCGCTGGCCGTACCACCCTGAACGGTGAAGGTCTGCAGCACCAGGATGGTCACAGCCTGGTACTGTCCGGCACCATCCCGAACTGTAAGAGCTACGATCCGGCCTTCGGCTACGACCTGGCGGTAATCATTCGCCAGGGCCTCAAGGAGATGTACGAAGAGCAGCAGAACCTCTTCTACTACGTCACCGTAGAGAACGAAAACTTCCTGCAGCCGGAAATGCCGCAGGGTGTGGAAGAAGGCATTATCCGCGGTATCTACAAGCTGGACACCAATTCCCGCAAGCCCGCCAAAGGCAAAGCGGCGAAGAAGCACGTACAGCTGGTGGGCGCTGGCTCCATCCTGCGCGAAGTGATGGCCGCAGCCGATATCCTTGCGGATCAGTTCGGTGTGACCTCCGACGTGTGGAACCTGACCTCCGCCACCGAAGCTTCCCGCGAAGCGCAGGACGTGGCGCGCTGGAACATGCTGCACCCCACCGAGGCACCGCGTAAGGCCTGGGTGAGCGAACAGTTCGAAGGCAACGAGACTCCGGTGGTGATTTCCACCGACTACATCCGTGCCTACGTGGAGCCGCTGCGCGAGTTTATCGACGGCGACATGATTACCCTCGGCACCGACGGCTTCGGCCGCTCCGACAGCCGCGAGCAGCTGCGTCGCTTCTTCGAAGTGAACCGCAACTACGTGGTGATTGCCGCGCTGACTGGCCTGGCGAAGCAGGGTGTGATCGAAGCCAGCGAGGTGGCGGATGCCATCAAGGCGCTGAACATTGACCCGGAAAAAGTAAATCCGCGTCTGGTCTAACCCCGCGATAAGGAAACTAGAGATATGGCAAAACAAGTCATTAAAGTGCCTGATCTCGGCGGTGCCGATCAGGTCGATGTAATTGAAATCTCCGTTGCCGTGGGTGACACGGTAGCGGAAGAGGATGCGCTGATCGTGGTGGAGGGCGACAAGGCCTCCATGGACGTGCCCGCACCTTTCGCCGGCAAGATCCTGAGCATTTCCGTGAAGGAAGGTGACAAGGTCTCCGAAGGCGATGTCATCGGTGAAATGGAAACCGAAGCGGCAGGTGAAGCGGCGGAAGAACCCGCCCCGGCACCGGCCGAAGAGTCTGCTCCGGCCCCGGTTGCTGCAGAAGCTCCGGCGCCAGCGGCAGCTGCCGGTGAAGAGAAAGAAGAGGAACTCAAGGTTCCGGATCTCGGCGGCGCCGATTCCGTGGACGTGATTGAGATTTCTGTCTCTGCCGGTGACTCCGTGGAAGAGGGCGATGCCCTGATCGTGGTGGAAGGTGACAAGGCGTCCATGGACGTGCCGTCTTCCACTTCCGGTACCATCGTTTCCATTTCGGTGAAGGAAGGCGACAAGGTTTCCACCGGTGATGTCATCGGTGTGATCAAGACCGTCTCTGGTGGTGGCGCTGCGTCAGCACCCGCGGCAGCCGCACCTGCTCCGGCCGCTGCGCCAGCTCCTGCGCCTGCGGCGTCACAAGAGCCTCCGGCCGCACCGCAAAAAGACCCGCACGTAGAGCGCGACCACACCCCATCCGCCGAGGTTTACGCCGGCCCCGCCGTGCGCAAACTGGCCCGCGAGCTGGGCGTGACCCTCAACAAGGTCAAGCCTACCGGCCCGCGCAACCGCGTTACTAAAGACGACCTCAACGCCTACATCAAAGAGCAGGTGAAGAAGGCCGAGAGTGGTGCCGCCGGTGGTGTTGGTGGCAGCATTGGCATTGCGCCGATGCCGGAGATCGACTTCAGCCAGTTCGGCCCGGTGACTACCGAGCCCATGAGCAAGATTCACAAGCTCACCGCGGCGAATATGTCCCGTAACTGGCTGAACGTGCCGCACGTTACCCAGTTCGACGACGCGGATATCACCGAGCTGGAAGACTTCCGCAAGTCCATGAAAGCCGAAGCAGAAAAGCGTGGCGTAAAACTTACTCCTGTGCCTTTCCTGCTGAAAGCGGCCGCGGCTGCCCTGCGCGAAGTACCGAGCTTCAACGTATCCCTGCACAACGATGGCGAGCACATCGTCAAGAAGGACTACGTGCATATCGGCATGGCGGTAGATACCCCGAAAGGCCTGATGGTCCCGGTTATCCGCGATGTGGACAAGAAAGGCCTGTACGAGCTGGCAGAAGAAGCGACCGCCATGGCGATCGCCGCCCGTGACGGCAAGCTGAAGCCCCGCGATATGCAGGGTGCCTGCTTCACCATCTCCAGCCTCGGCGCCATTGGTGGTACCGGCTTTACCCCGATCGTCAATGCGCCGGAAGTGGGTATCCTCGGTGTTTCCAAACTGGCAATTCGCCCGGAGTGGAACGGTAAGGAGTTCGTACCCCGTCAGATGCTGCCGCTGGCACTGTCTTACGATCACCGCGCAGTAAACGGTGGCGATGCGGGACGCTTCCTGACTTATCTGGCCGGTGTGCTCGGCGACGTGCGCAAGCTGCTGCTGTAATTTCAGTTGCGTAAGTGTTAGAAAAAACGCCGGTGGGTTTCCCCCGGCGTTTTTTTTTGCGCTTGTGGTTTTTTCTCTGGCACTTGCTGGCGGCAGATAATTGCTGCCGTTGAATCTCACGCTTTTAATTCTGGTTAAAAGTTATACAGCGACGTCGTACACTTCTTACCCGCTAAACTGAAAGTACCGACACCTGTTCCGGAAGACGGACTTCTCCGGGGTGTGGCGGTTGCGAAGTGAAGTGGCGAAGGAAAGGTCAAGTTGCGAGGTAGTCAGCGATGAGCCGCACAGGGATTGCAGTGGTGGCATTGGGCGCCACACTCTGCTTACAGGGTTGTATCTTCGTGCCGTATGGAAACGAAAACAGTTACGATCCATTTTTCTTTAATCCGGATGACAAGAGCCAGAGCGCGGACTTTGTGGAGGTGGGTAATTACCTGCCCAATGCCGCGGCACCGCCTGCGGCCAGCCGCCAGTGCTCAACCGATGTGGACAACGCCAGAGTCGGTTCGGCCTGTTGGTTTTTTCCGGTAATGCGGGTCTATTGATTCCGTAACTTTCTAGATGCAACCGGTTGCTTTGTTAAGGAGGCCCTATGCGCAAACGAGTGACACTTCTCTCCCTGTTGGCGGCAGCAACACTACTTTCTGCCTGCGGTACCAGCAGTGTGCGCGATCAGGTGGTCTACCCTAACAGTGCGCCCATTCCCCGCCAGCCGGTGGCGGAGCAGAAAACCAATTACGATGGCTGTCCCGGTGATGCCGAAGAGCTGGCCCCCGGGTCTATCTGCCCGGCTACCGCCCAGTGCTATGAAATTTCCGGCGGTCGTCGCTGCATTGTTTATGAAAAGTAAACTGGCCGCTTATTCGAGCCGCGTTTTGGCTGGCAGTAGTTGAATATCCGTTTTGGGGCAGGGAGCGCCCTTATAGACGGTCACAGGACCGAATGTCACAGGGGAAGTGTTATGAAACTGCGTCAGCTTGTCTTGCTGGCTACCATTCTGATGACCGCTTGTGCCGGTCGTGTTGAAAATGCCGCGAGCCTGGATGGTTTCTGGTGTGACCTTACCGGTACACCGGCAACCTATTACCAGCCACCTCTGCCCGCCAACCTCACACCCGCCTATCCACGCGATTGTTTTGCCGGGGATATGCAGGTGCCGACGGCCAACACCTGCCTGGTAGATGATGCGGTGTGTTATCAGCTGGATACGGGTGCCTGGTGTACCGCTGGCCGCACACCGCAGTGCCCGGCCGGCTCCTCACCCATGGCAATGGAGGCACCCTGCCCGGAAGGTGGCAGGTGCTGGATGTACAGCGAAGGGCTTCGCTGCCACACGGTTGGCGTCTAGGACTGGCTGTGGCTAGGCAGTGACCATCCAGCGGGTATGATCTGGATTAAAGGCGTCCTGGTGGCCATTGATCAATTGGGCAATGCCATCGCTGGCGGCAATCCCGACGCCACTATCTCCGCCCGCACTGGTTTTTTCGCGCGGGTCAAGGAAACGCCGTTCCGCCCCTGGTGGCAGCTGATGGAGCGGATCATCGATTTCACCTTTCGTCCCATCGACGGCCCCGATCACTGCTTCAATGCCTATCTCGCGGATAAGGACGAGGAGCATCGCGAGGGCAGTGACCTGGCGCGCGGTATCCTCGGGATATTGATTATGCTGGTTTGTATCCCGCTGTCCCTGCTGACACGTCTGTATGCCGTTTTCTTTCCTCGACCTTAGCTCTGTTATCGCCTGGGTGATCAAGCGCTTTCCGGCCACGGCAGCCACAGGCTGACCTGAAGCCCGCCTCCACTGCGATTGTGCAAGCGAATTTGTCCACCGTGGGCATCGGCGATTTCCCGGCAGAGTGCCAAGCCTAACCCTACGCCCTGCGGCTTGGTCGAGTAAAACGGCAGTAGAGCCTGTTGCAGCACCTTGTCGCTCATACCGGCGCCGCGGTCTTCCACGGTAAGCAGCTGCCCGTGGGCATCGCTCTCAATGCGCAGGGTAATGGATTCCGCCGGACTGCCAGATTCCGCGGCATTTTTTAACAGATTCAGAAGTGCCTGTTCGATCTGCGCCGAATCGAAATAGCCGGGTCTTGCGGGCAGGCTTCCGGTCAGTGTGAAGGGGTGGAGTGGCTGCAAGCGGGCCACCAGTTTTGCCCAGGGCACTTCTTCACAGCTGGGCGCAGGCAGTTTGGCAAAGCGCGCATACCCCTGGGTAAATGCAGTGAGATGCCGGCAGCGCTCGGCAATAACGTCGAATACGCCGGCGAGTTGCTGAGAGTTAATTTTTTCGGACAGCAGTTTGCCGCTGTGGGCCATGGAGGAAATGGGGGCGAGGGAGTTGTTCAGCTCGTGGCTGATCAGGCGAATCACTTTCTTCCACACCTGTACTTCGGCCCGGGTGAGCTCCCGTGTCATTTCCCGCAGCAAAATCAGGCGATGTTGTTGTGAGTTGAGTACGAAGGTGCTGTTGCTGATATGCAGTGTATGACTGCTGTCGCCATCGAGGTAACTGGTGAGGCCATCCTGTTTGTTTTTGATTGCCTGCGCCAGCTCCGGCGGGCATACGGGAAGAATCTGCTCCAGTAAATGTCCTTGCAGTGGCTTTCCCTGATGCAGCAGGTGGCGGGCGCTGGTGTTGGCATAGATGATGTGCTGGCTCTGGTCGATCAGTAACAGCGCCAGTGGTGAACTCTGGATGACCGTATCCAGCAACAGCTCCCGCTGGTGAATGTGCGCGCGCTCGCGCCGCAATATTTCTCCCACTTCGTTGTACAGCTCTGCCAGCTGTCCTAACTGGTCTTTGCGATCCAGTGCCAGGGAAATGGAAAAATCGCCATCGCGAAAATTCAGCAGCCCGCCTTCCAGACTGTACAGTGCGCGGTTGAGGTTGCGGGTAATGGGGCGCAACAGAATAAAGGTCAGCGTCAGCGCCAGTAGCAGGCCTGCGCTCCATGCCAGTATCGGCTGGGCCCCCAGTTGCAATAGCGCAATAGGAATACCGCTACCGAGCGCCACCGAAAGCAATACGGTGGCGAACAGTTTTCCCTCGATGGAGATTTTCGAACGTGTACCTCGGGACATCAGTAGGGAATTCCGTATTTATCCAGCCGGCGATACAGAGCTTGCCGACTTAATCCCAGTTCGCGTGCGGCCTGGGCGATGATGCCGTTGCAGTTGGCGAGAGTCTGTTCCAGCAGTTCACGGCTGGGTTCGAAGCTGTGCTCCGGTACCTTGAGCTGGGTGTCTTCCGGCAGCGCCAGGGTCGCCTCATCAATGGTGTCGCCCTTGGTCAGCACCGCAGCGCGTTGCATCACATTTTGCAGTTCGCGCACGTTACCGGGCCAACTGTAGCGCATCAGGCATTGCTGTGCCTGCGGGCCCAGTTGTTTTCCGGTGCGGGCGAGGAAACCACGGGCCAGAGGCAGAATATCTTCCGGGCGCTCACTCAACGGCGGCAGTTTCAGTTCGATCACATTCAGTCGGTAGAACAGGTCCTGGCGGAAACTGCCGTCGCTGATCATTTGCTGCAGGTTGCTGTTGGTGGCACTGATCACGCGCACCCGTACCTTGCGGGTCTGGCTGCTGCCGAGGCGCTGGAATTCTCCGGTCTGCAGTACCCGCAGTAGTTTTACCTGACCGCTGGCAGAGAGCTCTCCGATTTCGTCGAGAAACAGGGTGCCGCCATCGGCGGCCTCGAACCGCCCCTGGCGAACCTTGTTGCCTGAGCCGGTGTAGGCACCGGCCTCAGCGCCAAACAGTTCTGCTTCCATCAACTCTTCCGGCAGGGCGCCGACATTGACCTTGATGTAAGGGCCGTGTTTTACGCTTGAGTTGGCCTGCACAATATCCGCAATTTTTTCTTTGCCCGCGCCGTTGGGACCAGTGATCAGCACCGGTACGTCGGAGTGGGCCACCTGGGTGGCCATTTCCAGCAGCTTTTGCACGCTGTTACTGCGGTAGACAATATCCTGCAAATCAAATTGCTGCTGCAATTGTTCGCGCGCCTGCTGCTCGCGGCTCTGGGTCTGCCGCTGTTGCTGCTGCAGCTCGTGCAGCTCCATCAGGTTCTTGATGGTGGCGACTAGTTTGTTGTCGTCCCAGGGCTTGCCCACATAGTCGGCGGCGCCGGCTTTGACCAGCTCCACCGCCATCTCCAGCTGTGTCCAGGCGGTGAGCAATATCACCGGGATATCCGGTTGCAGCTCACGCAGGGCGAAAAACAGCGCGTGGCCTTCTTCACCGGAGGTGGTATCCGCAGTGAAGTTCATATCCTGAATGACGAGGCTGATGTCCGGGTTTTCCCGCAGTAGTTGCAGGCCCGCCTGGGGCGTGATGGCGGAGAGCGTCTGAATATCGTGGAGGGATAACAACAGGGACAGGGCAGAGATGATGCTGGTGTTGTCATCTATGACAAGAACTTTATCCATAATTTTGATCTTGGCTGCACGAGAGAAACGGGCGAGGGCGCCCGTTTCGGTGGAGGAGCAAGTGTACCTTGCTTTAAACGCTGCGTGTGGCGGTTGCCGGAGAGATATTCGCCGCGCGCAGTGCCGGTACCAGGGCTGCCGCCAGACTCACGACCAGCAGTGTCACGGCGCAAAACACGGTAATGCTCAGAGGCAGCGCGGGCTGTTCAAATTCCCGGACCAGAAAGCCGTTGAAAATCTGCGCCGCCGCGGTACCCAGGGCGATGCCCGTTGCCGCAATCATCAGGTTTTCCAGCAGGAAGTAGCGGCAGATGGCGGTACGGGTGGCGCCCAGTGCACGTCGTACACCGATCTGCTTCTGGCGCTGGGTAATCCAGAATACCGTGAGACCGATGATGCCGAGGGCAACGATAAAGGTCAGCAGGATGACGACGCCGCTCAGTACCTTAACCATCGTATTGTCCCCGGCGTAGTACTGGGCCTTTTCCTCTTCGATGGTATAGGAGTTGATCACACGGTTGCCATCGCGCTCCGCCAGCTTCTCCTCGACCAGTTTCTGTACTGCGTCGCGCTGCCCGGGTTCGGCGCGCACGATGTAGTAGAACCAGCGGTCGGTAATGGCCGGGTAAAAGGCACCGCGACCGGCAAGTGCGGAATTGGGCCAGGGGCCCAGATTGCGCTCGACGATACCGACAATCTTGATCGGATGGTCGTCACCGCCGTTGAAAAACGCTTTGCCCAGCACATTGCCATCGCTCTCGGGAAACAGGTCATCGGCAAATTTCTGGGTCACCACTGCGATGGTCGGGCGATCGTTGCTGCTGGGGCTGATTTTCATCACCTCTTCAGGGTAAAACCCGCGGCCGGCGATCAACTTCATTCCCAGCGCATCGATGAAGTGTTCATCGGTGGTGTAGTAGTTGGCGCTCATCCCACCGGTTTCCTGGTTGGGTTCGGTATAGAAGCCACTGGCAGATCCGCTGCCGGACAGGGGGACATGGTTGCTGATGGTGGCACTGGCCACACCCGGCAGGGAGCGGATCATATCCAGGTCCTGGCGGAAGGCATCGTACATGTCGTAGTCCTTGGGAATCGCCATGAAATGAAAAGTGGTAATTTCATTTTCAGCGATACCGGTGGGACGGGACATGCGCTCGGTACGCTCGTTCATGACCACCAGCGCATTGCTGACGATGGCGAGTGTGAGCCCCAGCTGCAGTGCAATCAGCAGTGCAGAGACTTTGTGGCGCCACAGCGCCGATAAAATGGGTCGCAGTTCCAACATGGTTATTTCCTTTCTGCTTGCACTGGCTTACTGGGTTTTCAGGTAAATGGACGGATTGGTACGGCTGATGCGCCATGCCGGGTAGAAGCCGGCCAGCAGGCTGGACACGACCGCGAGGCCAATGGCTGCCAGCATCATGGTCCAGTCCATGGAGGCAACGCGATCCATGTAACCCATCTGCAGTTGTCGAATCAGCGCCAGGCCGGCAAGAGTGAGCAGAATACCCGCCAGTCCACCGAGCAGCCCGACACAGGCGCTTTCCACCAGGTGCTGGCTGAATACCGCGTTGCGACTGGCGCCGAGCGCGCGACGCACACCAGCCTCCGGCGCCTTGCGCAGGAACTTGGCCAGCAGCAATGCAACCGCGTTTACCAGGCACACCAGCAGGAAGGCCAGCGACAGCCAGTTGAGCATGCGGTCATCGCCGTCCACGACCTCGTTCAGCAGCAGCCACTCGGAAGGCTTGCTGAGACCGAATTTCAGCGGGCGGGGGAAGCGCCCCTGTTCTTTCTGTTCGCGGATATAGCCGGTGAGAAAATCCCGATAGGCTTCGATTTGCTGCGGCGTGTCCAGCTGTACCCAGTACTGCAGCCACACCATGTCGCTGTTCAGGCGGTCTTCGTAACTATTGATTTGCTCCGATTTCCAGCCATTGGTGTTTCCCCAGGGGTAAATTTCAAAGGTGCGGTGCAGGCCGAAGGGCAGGAATGCTTCCGCGGACTTGTTGAAGTGGCCGTTGTTCAGGTCTTGCACTTTCGGGCTGGGCTGCCAGTGATCGGTTACGCCGACTACCGTGAAGGGCACGCCGTTGAAGTTGACGGTGCGACCGACACTGTTTTCACCGCCGAACAGTTTTTCGTTGCTTTCCTTCGAGAGTACCAGCTGGTGAATCGGGCTTTGGTCTGCTTCTTTTGACCAGGTGCCGCCGTAAAGGAAGGGCACATCAAACAGCGAGAAGAAATCACGGCTGGTGACTCGGGAGTTGGCGGTAAACGGGCGTATATCGGAATTCTCCAGGGAAATGGGGCCGCCCCAGCGGTGCATGGCAACCTGGTTTACCGGAATGTCCGAGCGCAGCAGGTTGACCGCATCCTGGTAGGTCAGCTGCCAGGGCATTTCACTGGGGTTGTCCGCTGCTTCGTGGGGATCCCAGGCATCCAGCTGCACGGCATAGAGCACGTCATCTTTAGCCGCGAGTGCATTGCGCGACATCATATAGTTGAGGGTCAGGGTGGTCATGGCTGCGCCGACGCCCACGGCGATGGCCGCGACCATCAGCGCACTCAGCACCGGTGTGCGGCGCAGGCTGCGCAGCGCCAGGGAAACGTAGTATCCAAACATGCTGGGTCTCCTCAGGCGATCGCGGCTTGTTCTTGCGGTGTGGCCTGGCGCAGGTCCGATACCTGGCCGTCCACGATCTGGATATTGCGGTGCGCACGGCGGGCAAGATCCGGGTCGTGGGTTACCATGACGATGGTCGTGCCCCATTCGTTGACGAATTCCAGCAGCTCCATGACCTGCCTGGCCATCAGTGAGTCCAGGTTACCGGTGGGTTCGTCCGCGAGCAGGAAACGGGGCTCACCGGCCAGTGCGCGGGCGATAGCGACACGCTGCTGCTGACCGCCGGAAAGTTGTGCCGGCAGGTGCTTGGCGCGAGCCGCGAGGCCAACCTGTTCCAGGGATTTTTCAATGCGGCGACGGCGTTCCTTTGCGTTGAAGCCGCGGTAGCGCAGGGGCACATCAATATTGTCGAACAGGTTGAGGTCGGGAATCAGGTTGAAACCCTGGAAGATGAAACCGATTTTTTCGTTGCGCAGGTGTGAACGGTCGCGATCGGACAGGTTGCCCACTTCCTGGCCGTCCAGCAGATACTCGCCGCCGGTGGGGGTTTCCAGCAGTCCGGCGATATTCAGAAAGGTCGTTTTGCCGGAGCCGCTGGGGCCGGTAACAGAAACAAACTCGCCTTCCTTGACCTCCAGGCTGAAATCCCTGAGTGCGTGGGTCTCAATGGTGTCGGTGCGATAACTCTTACGGATATTGTGCATTTTCAGCATGTTGATTTCCTTGTCTGTGAGTATGAATGTCGGTATTTAAAAATTGTTAAATGGAAGTTGTTAAATAAAAGTCGTTAAATAAAAATCTTTGGGTGGCGCTGCTGCCGACCGCTGTAAGTTCTATTCCCGCAGTGCAACGATTTGCGCGTTTTCCAGCGCTTCCGCAGAGGACGTAATAATCTGGTCGCCTTCCTGCAGGCCGGAAACAATCTCTACCTGATTCAGGCCCAGTGCGCCGATGGTGATCGGTACTTTCACTGCCTGTTGCTGGTCGTTCAGCTTCCACGCAAAGCGACCGCCGGTCTGATCGAGGAAAGCACCGCGTTTCACCAGCACCACGTTGTTGCGATTCTCGAGCAATATCCGCGCGGTCAGACGCAGGTTCTGGCGAAGTTTCCCGGGTTGTTTTTGGGTGAAGCGGACACGGGCAACCACCTGTCCTTCGATCACCTCCGGAGCGATCGCGGTAATTTCACCCGGCAGTTTCTTGCCGCCCATATTGATTTCCACCGCCATGGCGAGTCCCAGGTCGTCGGCGTAGTTTTCCGGTACCGCGGCTTCAAGCTCAAAACTGGTGAGATCCACCACCGTGAGCAGTGGCGCGTTAGCAGCCACCGCAGCGCGCTGGGTAGCAGACAGGCTGCCGATGGTGCCGTCGACCGGGGAAACGATTTGCAACTCGTTGACCTTGCGCTGCAGCTCTTCCATCTGCAGTTTTTGCTGGGATACCTGTAGCTCCAGGGTCTGGGTTTCAAATGCCAGTGATTCGTTCTCCAGCGCAGCGTTTTGCACCGCTTGCGCGTGTTCCAGCTCTGCGCGCGCCAGGTCATCGCTGGCCTTTTCGAAGTCCAGCTGGGAGATGATCTGCTTCTCCATGGAAATTTCGGCACGTTTCAGTTCGCGACGAGCGGCGGTCAGATCGACCTTGGCAAGCTCCGCCTTCTGGGTGTTCTCAAGGCGCTGGCGCTTGGCCTGGATTTTCTGGCGCGCCAGCTCGACGCTTAGCTTGCTATACAGAGCGCTCTCCTGAGCCAGCTGGTTCTGTAGCTGTGGGCTCTCTACCTCAGCCAGCAATTGTCCCTGTTCAACGGCATCGCCGGCCTTCACCGCAAACTTCACAATCCCCTGGGCCGGGCTGAACAGGGTAGGGCTGTTGGCCGCAACCACCTTGCCCTGCACCACCAGGTCCCGCACCAGATCTCCGCGCTCCACCGCCGCAATATTGATCCGTGCCAGCGACACACTCGCATCCACCGCATTGGTGCTCTGCCAGCTCATCAGCCCCCAAACCACAAATGCCGCCCCGCCAATGGCCAGCCCTGCGCGTTTCAGCAGGTGCGGATTCTTCCACGGGGTCTGCGGTTTGAGTTGGACGTCCTGCCCGGAGGTATCTCTGATCATGTTGTTCCCAAGTTCTTGAAATCTGTTCTTCTGTCACTGTGACGCGAGCGATTCGCTGCCCGGATGCAAAGTGAAATTTCTGGATGCAGCGGGCTTATCGCAATTGCCGTGCCAAGGTGGATTTTTGTGTTAAGTGATTGATAAATAAGGAAAATAAATTTTCCAGAAGTTTTTACATGTAGAGGAGGGTGTCCGCAAAAAGTGTCCGGACATGCTGTGTCCGTGGGGCCGGACAGGAGTTGTAAGAAGCGACATTAAGTTTGGTGGAGATTTGTGCTGGCGTTCGATGCGAAGGTGCCGATATCGGGTATTCCTTTGCGAGACCTTCCGCGAGAGGGACCTCGCGGAAGAGCCCCCATGGATGGGTTTACGGCGTGTCTCGCAAAGGAATACCCGGTAGCGGCACCGCCAAGGAGCTGAATAAATACTCCGAGCCACTTGGGCGTTCTTTAGCCAGCCCTTCCAAGATGCTAGAATCCGCGCCCGCATTTACGGCTAAAAAGGCCGGGATCGAAAAAGACTCCCCAGACAGGCTCCCCTGATTATGCAGTTCTCCAACACCCTGTTGTCGTCCACCAGAAACGACTGGTTCGGCAACATTCGCCGCGACGTCCTCGCCGGCCTCGTCGTCGCCCTGGCCCTCATCCCCGAGGCCATCGCCTTCTCCATCATTGCCGGCGTCGACCCCCGGGTAGGCCTTTACGCCTCCTTCTGTATCGCCGTCGTCATCGCCTTCGTCGGTGGCCGTCCCGGCATGATCTCCGCCGCCACCGGCGCCATGGCCCTGTTGATGGTCACGCTGGTCAAAGAGCACGGCCTGCAATACCTGCTCGCGGCCACACTACTAACCGGGGTACTGCAGATCATCGCCGGCTATCTCAAGCTCGGCAGCCTGATGAGCTTCGTCTCCAGGGCCGTGGTCACGGGGTTCGTCAATGCGCTGGCGATCCTCATTTTTATGGCCCAGTTGCCGGAACTGATTGACGTTACCTGGCATGTCTACGCCATGACCGCAGCGGGCCTCGGCATCATTTATCTGTTTCCGTACGTGCCGGTGGTGGGCAAGATCCTGCCGTCGCCGCTGGTGTGTATCCTGACGTTGACCGCCGTTGCCGTCGCGCTGGGGCTGGATATCCGCACCGTGGGCGATATGGGCGACCTCCCGGATACCCTACCGGTATTCCTGTGGCCGGAAGTACCGCTCAATTTCGAGACCCTGAAAATCATCTTCCCTTACTCCGCCGGCCTGGCCGTCGTTGGCCTGCTGGAATCGCTGATGACCGCCACCATCGTGGACGATCTCACGGACACCAACAGCGACAAGAACCGCGAGTGTAAGGGCCAGGGCATTGCGAATATTGCGGCCGGTACCCTCGGTGGTATGGCGGGCTGCGCGATGATTGGCCAGTCGGTAATCAACGTGAAATCCGGTGGTCGCGGCCGCCTGTCCACCCTGGTGGCCGGTGTTGGCCTACTGACCCTGGTGGTGTTCCTGAGTGATTACGTGGCGGTAATCCCGATGGCGGCGCTGGTGGCGGTGATGATCATGGTGTCTATCGGTACTTTTGATTGGGGGTCTATCCGCAATCTGAAGAAGCTGCCGCTGTCGACGAATCTGGTGATGCTGGCCACGGTGATTGTGGTAGTGTTTACCCATAATCTGGCTTTCGGGGTATTTGTGGGGGTGTTGTTGGCGTCGCTGTTCTTTGCCAACAAGGTGAGCCACTTTATGTACGTGAGCTCGGAGCTGGATGAGGAGAGCAATAGCCGCACTTATAAGGTGGCGGGGCAGGTGTTCTTCAATTCGGCGGACAAGTTTGTTGCGTCCTTTGATTTTAAAGAGGCGCTGGACAAGGTGGTCATCGACCTGAGTCGCGCGCACTTCTGGGATGTGTCGGCGGTTTACTCTCTGGACAAGGCGGTGGTGAAGTTCCGTCGCGAGGGGGCTGAGGTTGAAGTGATTGGTCTGAACGAGGCCAGCTCGACCATCGTTGATCGCTTTGGGGTACATGATAAGCCTGAGGAAATTGAGAAGGTGCTCGGAGGGCACTGAGCCTGCAGACTTCGTTTTGAATTCCTGTGGCGCTCAAGCACCGGGTGAGGGATTTCAAAACCGCTGTGAATACATCCATGTACGCTGCGTCGGCGACATCCCTGTCGCCGACGCTTTTGAAATCCCTCACCCGGTACTTGAGCTTCGCGTCAGATTTCTATTCTTCGATTGTGACTAGCGATAACGAGAGAAAATAATAAATGACCGAACAGAAAGATCCCTTTGTACTCTCCTGCATCGATGGTTCCCGCTACAGCGGTGCTGTCTGTGATTACGCCGCCTGGATTGCAAACCGCACCGGTGCCCCTCTCAAACTTCTCCACAATATCGAACGCGTTTCCACCCCGGCCGTTGCCGATCTGACCGGTAGCATTGGCCTGGGTAGCCAGGAAGAATTGCTGGAGGAATTGACGGCGCTGGAGCAGAAGCGTTCCAAGCTGCAACTGGAGCAGGGGCGCTTGATGTTGGAAGACGCGCGGGCGCGGGCGTTGGCTGGTGGTGTGGAGCGGGTGGTGACCTGTCAGCGGCATGGAGCAGTGACTGAGTCGCTGGTGGAGCTGGAGGACCATATCCGGGTTCTGGTACTGGGTATTCGCGGCGAGGAACACGAGGATTCGGATCGGGGGTTGGGGGCGCATCTGGAGACGGTGGTGCGTTCGCTGCACAAGCCGATTCTGGTGGTGAACCGCGAGTTCAAGGCGCCGCGCTCGATCATGCTGGCGTACGACGGCAGTGAAGCGGCGCGCAAGGCACTGGACATGGTGGCGACCAGCGCGGTGTTCAAAGAGGTGGAATGTCACCTGGTGTACGTTGGTGACGGCGCGGATTCTGTTCTGGCGGAGGGTGCAGAGGCACTGAGCCATGGAGGGATTTCCGTGATCAGTGCCAACTTGCAGGGCAAGACGGTAGAGGCGCTGATCGCCTACCAGCAGAAGCACGACATTGACCTGACGGTAATGGGTGCCTTCAGCCACAGCAAGCTGCGGGACCTGCTGCTGGGGAGTATTACTGCGAAAATGCTGCAGGGAACCAAGCAACCGCTACTGCTGCTGCGCTGAGATACTTTCCGCCAAAAAATGCAAAAGCCTGTGACGGGAGACCGCCACAGGCTTTTTTTATTGTTTACGTGAACCGCTGGTATCAGCTGGCGAGCCTGCTGGCCTCGGAAGTGGAATTGGCCGCTTCTGCTACCGTCATTCCGGCCTTCTTGTGCGGCGTCGGCTTGCCCTCGGCGTCCAGCGCCACAAACACAATCCGCTCCACCCGCACGATCAGCTCCCGGGTCTGTTTGTTGCGCATTTCGCAGTGCACCGTCAGCGAAGTACGCCCGATATCGGTGACCTCGAAACCGAATTCCACGATATCCCCGCACACCGCCGAACTGACAAAATCAATTTCCGACATCAGCTTGGTCACAATATTTGCGGTGCCCATCTGGCACCCCGCGAAAATGGCTGCCTCCTCATCTATCCACGCCAGTGCCTGGCCGCCGAACAGACGTTGGGCTGGGTTCAGGTCGCCGGGTTTTACGAAATGACGTGAGTAGTACTTCATGAGTGATTACCTCGCTGGTTTCCCCTTAATCGGGTTCAAGTTTCACCGCTTTCCGTAGCGGCCCCATAAGAGGAATTGCATTAAGCGTGCCAAGACTCAAGTCATATATAGAAGTGCAAATGGCATGCTGAAGGTGAGGTGCTGGACACTATTTTCAGAAGCGTCGGCGACAGGGACGTCGCCGACGCAGCGTACAGGGATGTATTCACAGCGGTTCTGAAAATAGTGTCCAGTACCTCACCGCCACAGGGTGCGATACGTGGGACTGAATCGTGTTGATTGGTCGCACTTGCTCGAAATTTGTGCGGAGCGCACTTGATCAGGGCGGGAACTCTGACAGGGCTTGGCTAATCTGGCCGCAAGGTAGGATATTCTGGCCGCTAAAATCCCGTATCGTGATATGTCTCTATGGGAGTTGCCCCCAAACGCCATTAGAATGTGCCGCTTTGGTGGCCGGTCAGTCGGCCATCTGGATTGAAGAATCACCCAACGGAGAGAGCCCGGCATGATCATCCAGCCGAAAGTTCGCGGATTCATCTGCACCAACGCCCACCCGCAGGGCTGCGCCGCCAACGTGCGCGAACAGATCGAATACATCAAATCCCAGCCCGCCATTGAAGACGGCCCCAAAAACGTGCTCGTCGTCGGCGCCTCCACCGGCTACGGCCTCGCCTCCCGCATCACCGCCGCCTTCGGCTGTGGCGCCAATACCCTCGGCGTATTCTTCGAGAAACCGCCGACCGACAAGCGCACCGCCTCCGCCGGTTACTACAACTCCGCTGCGTTTGAAGAAGAAGCCCACAAAGCAGGCCTCTACGCCAAAAGCATCAACGGCGACGCCTTCTCCAACGAAATCAAAGCCCAGGCCATCGACCTGATCAAACAGGATCTCGACAAGATCGACCTGGTTATCTACAGCCTCGCCTCCCCCCGTCGTACCGACCCGGAAACCGGCGAACTGTACAGCTCCGTGCTGAAGCCCATCGGCAAGTCCTACACCGCCAAAAACCTCAACACCGACAAACTGGAAATCTCCGACATCAGTGTTGACCCGGCGAACGAAGAAGAAATCGCAGCTACCGTCAAGGTCATGGGCGGCGAAGACTGGGAACTGTGGATGAAAGCGCTGGGCGATGCCGGGGTACTGGCGGACGACTGCAAAACCGTCGCCTACACCTACATCGGTGAAAAGCTCACCTGGCCGATCTACGGCCACGCCACTATCGGCAAGGCCAAAGAAGACCTGGACCGCGCCGCCAAGGCCATCAGCGATAGCGGTAGCGCCAGCGCCAACGTCGCGGTACTGAAAGCCCTGGTTACCCAGTCCAGCTCCGCCATCCCGGTGATGCCGCTGTACATCTCCCTCGTCTACAAAGTGATGAAGGAAGAGGGCACCCACGAAGGTTGTATCGAGCAGCTGTACCGCCTCTATACCGAAGGCCTGTACACCGACAGCCCGCGCCTGGACGACACCAATCGTTTCCGTATGGATGACAAGGAACTGCGTGCGGAAACCCAGGCCAAAATCGAAAAACTGTGGCCGGAAGTGACCGAAGCAAACCTGTTCGAGCTGACCGACTACAAAGGTTATGCCGACGACTTCCTCAAACTGTTTGGCTTTGGTGTAAAAGGCGTCGATTACGAGGCCGACACCAGCCCGCTGGTGGAAGCGGACTTCAAGTAAGTTCATTCTCCGCTCGAAACAAAAGACGCCATCCTTTCCGATGGCGTTTTTTTATGCCTGCAACAAATGCGAACCTGTACGGACGACTGTTACTTGTCAGTGATCTGGCGAACTCCGGGCGGTGTAAGCGCAGCAGCTATACTGACGAAATCGCCTTCCGTTAACCTCCGTGCCGATGAATATTTTTGCGTATGTAATCAACTTCGTCCTGCTGCTTGTTGCCCTGGCCATCACCCTGATGCTAGGCGATCTGGTGCGCGCCTTTCGCGAGCGGCAGTTAATTTCTTTGCATTGGTTGGTTCCCGTATGGGTGCTGCTGATAATCGCCTGGCAGTTTCAATTGCTGTGGGGAGCGTTTGAACTGCACAAACTGCAGAAAGACTGGACGGCGCTGGAGTTTGGTCTGCTGATCGGACTGACCTTGATTTTGTGCGTTGCCAGTCGATTGATTGTGCCGGGGCGCACCGCACAGGAGAGCCTGGGGGAGCAGCCGCACGATTCCGCCAAAAGCGCATTTGAGCGTTTCCGCTTCAACGGAAAATGGGCTATAGCCTGCCTGGCGATCTATTTTTTCTGCGCCTACCTGATCAATATTTTCCTGTTCGATTTGGGAATCTATAACCCGAACAATGTGGAAGATCTCGCACTGGCCGTGTTACTGGTATTGCTGACCTGTTCGAAGAAACCTTCGTACTGGACCCTGGGGACGGCACTTTTTGCCCTTGCCTCGGTGGTCGGTATCGTGGTTTTGAGCCCCGCCCATTACGCCAACTGATGTCGTTTAATTGATAGTCCAGCGCTGTCCGTTTGTACCCTCCGCACTTCTGTCGGCATAATGCGGCATCTTTTCTCAAATTTTTTCGGCCTTGCTTTCCTTCGCGGTGAGTAGGTTGTACGTGCAGTAAACGGGAGTCGCAATGGAATATCGCCAGCTGGGTAAAACGGATATTCAGGTCAGTAAAATTTGCCTGGGTACCATGACCTACGGGGAACAGAACTCGGAAGCGGAAGCCTTTGAACAGTTGGATTACGCCACCGCTAACGGCGTGAATTTTATCGACTGCGCGGAAATGTATCCGGTACCTCCCAAACCGGAAACCGCCGGGCGTACCGAGGAGTACATCGGTAACTGGATGGCCGCGCGCGGCAATCGCAATCAGTTGATTCTCGCCACCAAGGTGACCGGTCGCAGCAGTGCCAACTCCGGAGTCGGCCATATTCGCGGTGGTCCCCGCCTCAGTCGGGCGCAGATTATCGCTGCCTGTGACAGCTCGCTGGCCCGCCTTAAAACCGACTATATCGACCTGTACCAGGTGCACTGGCCAGAGCGCCAGGCCAATTTCTTTGGCCAGCTGGGTTATGTGCACGGCGATGACGATGGTATCGACATCAGCGAAACCCTGGGGGCGCTGGAAGAGCTGGTTGCGCAGGGCAAGGTGCGTCACATCGGCCTTTCCAACGAAACCCCCTGGGGCATGCATCGCTATCTGCGGCTCGCCGCCCACGGTAATAAACCGCGTATCGCCAGCATCCAGAACCCCTACAGCCTGCTGAACCGAACCTTTGAAGTGGGCTGCGCGGAAATGGCGATTCGCGAGCAGTGCGGTCTCCTGGCCTATTCACCGCTGGCGTTTGGCACTCTGAGTGGCAAATACCTCAATGGCGCAAAACCGGCGGGCGCGCGCCTTACCCTGTTTGAGCGCTTTCAGCGTTACACCGGTGAACGCGCCGTTTCCGCCACAGAGCAGTATGTGGACCTGGCGCGGGAGTGGGGGCTGGACCCGGCACAGGTGGCGTTGGCATTTGTCACTCAGCAACCCTTCGTTACCGCCAATATCATCGGCGGTACAACCATGGAGCAGCTGGTGTCGAATATTGCCAGCAGTGCGCTGGTGTTGAGTGCCGAGCAGCTGGCGGCCATCGAGGCGATTCACCGACAGAATCCCAACCCGGCTCCCTGAGGTCGGTTCCTATCCGGTTGTTTTTTGTCAGTCGCTGGTTTCCTGGGGCTCGTCTCCTGGCACTTGTCGCCTGGCGCGGAAATATTGCGCCGGCGAACCTATACTCCTAGGAAGTGTTTCGCGCCGGTTGTTGCAAGGTCCAGACAGCGCATGCAGCGCCGGCATCCTTAGCATGCGAGGAGAATTTCTGATGGAAACCGGTCACCACACCCTCAACGATCTGTTTGCCCAGCTGGGCCTGGGCTCTGACGACAATGCTGTGGAGGACTTTCTCAGCCGCCATCACCTGGCGGGGGAGGAGCAGCTGGCAAGGGCTGAATTCTGGAGCGAGAGCCAGCGCAAGTTTCTGCATGATGCGGTCACCGAAGATTCGGACTGGTGCGAAGTGGTCGACGAGCTGGATGCGCTGTTACGCCACTGAGCAGTGTGGCCAGCCGAATCCCGGCTGCGACTGAAAAGTCACGCCCGGGCCGGTGCGCTAACTGCGAAGTCCGTCGCCTGCGTACCGCTGCAGCGTGAGTATCCCCTGGGGCGCCCCATGGCTATAATGCGCCGTTTTCTTCCGGGCGCTCCCCCTTGAATGGCAAGCTGGACTTAAGAGGTTGACTCGTAGGTTGGACTTGAAGACTGGGGCATGAGAGTGGCCCGGCATTTAATTCCCGACAGCTGCTGTACGCCACTTTATGGAAAAACCGCATTTTCGCGCCGCCCTGTTGCACCCGCGCTACTGGCTCACCTGGTTCTTATTCGGACTCTGGTTTCTCGTCGCACAGCTGCCTTATCGCTGGCAGATGTCCCTCGGGCGCGCCCTGGGCCGGTTGATGCTGCGTTTTGCCACTAGCCGCCGCATTATCGCTGAGCGCAACCTGGCGCTCTGCTTCCCGGAGCTCTCCGGTATTAAGCGCGAGCAGTTACTGCGTCGCAATTTTGCCTCCAACGGTATCGCTTTGATGGAAACCGGCATGGCCTGGTTTCGCTCCAGTCGCTGGCTGCGCAAGCGCTTCACCATCGAGGGGCTGGAATACCTGCAGCAACCCCAGAGCCGGGGGCAGGGCGTGGTGATGATGGCGATGCACTTCACCACCCTGGAAATTGGCGCCGCCTTTATGAGCATGAGCCATCCGGTGGATGGGATGTACCGCCCGCATAAAAACCCCGTGTACGACTATATGCAGCGCAAGGGCCGCGAGCGCCACGGGGAAAGCTCCAATGTATTGCAGCGCAAAGATGTGCGCGGCATGTTGCGGGCGCTGCAGAAGGGGCGCGCCGTGTGGTATGCACCCGATCAGGATTACGGCATCAAGCAGGGTGTATTTGCCCCGCTGTTTGGTATTCCCGCCGCAACAGTGACCGGTACTTCCCGCTTTGCCCGGGTGGGTCGGGCACAGGTGGTGCCCTATACGGTGACTCGCCTGGAGGAGAAGGGGATTTACCAGGTGAAGGTATTCCCGCCGATTGAGGAAATCCCGTCGGGGGACGAACTGAAAGACGCGGTGCTGGTCAATCAGTTTGTGGAAGCGCGCATGCGTGAGAATCCGTCACAGTACATGTGGGTACACCGCCGCTTCAAAACTCGCCCGGAGGGTGCGGAAAGCTTTTATCCCAAGCAGAAAAAACGGCGCAAAAAGCGCAAAAAATAACCAGTTGTGGGCCAGGACCCTGATCGCCGGGCGGATACGCTTTTTGCGCTGGCATCGAACTGGCACGCTCAGTAACATACCGCATTCAATTTTTGGCGGTACAGGCCGGCCTTGGGCCGGTTGGAGAAGGAGTTGCAATGATTTCCGGCAGTATGGTGGCACTGGCCACACCCATGTACGCAGATGGTAGCCTCGACTGGGACAAGCTGCACGAGCTGGTAGAGTGGCATATCGAGCAGGGCACGCGCGCCCTGGTGGCGGTAGGCACTACCGGTGAATCCGCCACCCTGGACGTGCACGAGCATCTGGAGGTCATCCGCCGGGTGGTGGACCAGGTGGCCGGGCGTATCCCGGTGATTGCCGGTACCGGCGCCAACTCTACCACCGAGGCCATCGAGCTGACCGCCACCGCCGCCAAATGTGGCGCCGATGCCTGCCTGCTGGTCACTCCCTACTACAACAAGCCCACCCAGGAAGGCCTCTACCAGCACTACAAAGCAGTAGCCAAGGCCGTCGACATTCCCCAGATCCTCTACAATGTGCCCGGGCGCACCGCCGTGGATATGCTGCCGGAAACCGTGCAGCGCCTGACATCCGTGAGCAATATCGTCGGTATCAAGGAAGCTACCGGGGACCTGGAGCGCGCGCGCCAGATCATCGAGATGGTGCCGGAAGACTTCGCGGTTTATTCCGGTGATGACGCCACCGCGGTGGAACTGATGCTGCTGGGTGGCCACGGTAATATCAGCGTGACTGCCAATGTGGCCCCCGCGGCGGTGGCGCAAATGTGTGAAGCCGCGCTGGTTGGCGACGGCGAAACTGCCCGCGCCATCAATCAGCGCATCGATATATTGCACAAAACGCTGTTTGTGGAGTCCAACCCGATACCCGTGAAATGGGCACTGAAGGAAATGGGGCGTATTGAGGGTGGCATTCGCCTGCCTCTCACCACATTGTCCGCAGAACACCACGGTGTTGTGCGTGATGCGCTGCGCAAAGCCGGCGTACTCTGACGGGTAACACTCGCAGGCGGTAGGACTGCTCTACGGAGCACATCGGGTGTCAACACCACTGCCGCACTGGACTATTTGCGATCAGGACTGATTCGACAAGGTACGAATAATGACAAAATTTACCGCCGGAGCCCTGCTGTGCGCTGCGGTTACCACCCTGGGTGGCTGTGGCATCTTTGGCAAGGACGGTTACTTCCGCGACCGCGGTGACGACTACCAGCTGGCCGATACGCTGCCACCGTTGCAGATGCCGGAAGGTATCAGCAGCAAAAACCAGGAAGAGCTGTACGAAATCCCCCATATCAATAACAGCGATGTGGAGCGCGGTGAATTTGTGGTGCCGCGCCCGCAGGCGCTGTCCGTCAATGCTGGCCTCGATAGGGTCAAGATCCAGAAGCTTGGCAACCGTCGCTGGGTGCTGGTGAACCAGCCGCCGGATGAAGTCTGGCCGCAACTGCATTACTTCCTGCGCACCGCCGGTCTGCAGCTGGCCATGTCTGACGCCGGTGCCGGCACCATGGAAACCACCTGGTTGACGTTCGGGGAAAACCCGGAAAGCAAAGACAAATACCGCCTGCAGGTCGAGTCCGGGGTGCAGCCGGATACCACCGAGATCCATGTGCGTCACCTCGCAGTGCCGCTGGACGCGCCCGTGGGCGGTTCGGTCAATTGGCCGGCGCAGTCCAGCGATCCCGAGCGCGAGGGCTGGATGATCGATGAAATGTCCGGTGCCCTGGCCGCGGAGTCTACCGGTGCTGCGGCGTCCCTGGTGGCTCAGGCCATCGGTGGCGGCAAGGTCAAGGTGCAGGTGATGGAGCCGGCGGGCAAAGAGCCGTTTATCGCACTGGACCTGGCCATGAACCGCGCCTGGGCCACTGTGGCCCACGCCCTGAATACCGGGGCTTACCGGCTGCACAAAGAGGATGCTGACCTTGGGATTCTCTACGTGACTTACGACAGCGATCGCGAGTTGTCGGAAGAAGACGACGGTTGGTTCTCCAGCTGGCGTTCCGGCAAGGGCGAAGACAAGCTGGCGAAGTCGGCCGATGCTTTCAGCCTGCAGCAGGTACTGGCAAATATCGACACCAGTGCTACCGCCGAGCCGGCCCTGTTTGCCAATTTACAGGGGCTGGGTGGTGCACCGGACAGCAATATCCCGGGGTATCTGGTGGTACTGCGCGGTGTGGATAACTCCATCGAAGTGCGTATCCGCAATACTCGCGGTCAGCCGCTGTCCCGCGCCAAAACCTCGGAACTGCTGATGGCGATCCGCCAGAACCTGATCTGACGAAAGGCTTTTTAGGATCTGTTGATGGCGATCAGATTTGCCTCCCTGGGCAGTGGCAGTAAGGGCAATGGCACTCTGGTCGCCTCTGGTGACCACTGCCTGCTGGTGGACTGCGGTTTCACCATCAAGGAGACCGAGCGGCGCATGGCGCGGCTCGGTCTTACCCCGTCCGAACTCTCTGCAATCCTTGTTACCCACGAGCACAGCGACCATATGGGCGGCGTCGGCCCCCTGGCGCGTAAGTACCGCCTGCCGGTCTATCTGACGCCGGGTACCCTGCGGGCCCGGGATATCGGCAGCCTGCCACAGGTGGTGCTGATTGAGGGCCACCAGCCGTTCTCGGTGGGGGATATCCAGGTAACACCGGTTGCGGTGCCCCACGATGCCCGCGAAGCGGCCCAGTTTGTATTTCGCAGTCGCGGCAGCAGCCTGGGTTTGCTCACGGACCTGGGGACCATCACTCCCCATGTGGAATCCCATTTTGGCGACTGCGATGCGCTGGTGCTGGAGGCCAACCACGACCCGCAAATGCTGGCCCAGGGGCCATACCCTCCATCGCTCAAGCGTCGGGTAGGCGGCGCCTATGGCCACCTCAGCAATCAGCAGGCGGCCGGGTTTCTGCAGCGTGTGGGCAGCGAGCGCCTGCAGCATTTGGTGGTGGCACATATCAGTGAAAAAAATAACAGCCTGGAACTTGCCCAGGCCGCGCTTGCAGACGCCGCGGCCAAGGCCGCCAACTGTATCTTTGCCTGTCAGCAGGAAGGGTTTGACTGGCTGCAGATAGAGCAGGCAGAGTAACCACTTTCCCGCCGCCGGCGCCGGTAGCGTTGGTGGCACCATCCCACTTTTTCCAATAAGAAACGGAGTTTCATCTGTGGCAGCACTCGACTACCTCTCGCGCACCGACAGCGGCACCTTGTATGGCAAGCCCGGCCTGGATTTGCTCTTGATTGAAACCGGGTTGTGTCGCGCGGTAATCTCCCTGCAGGGTGCCCAGGTGCTGGAGTTTACCGCCGAAGGCCGTGCGCCCTTGCTGTGGCTGAGCCCGAGTGCCCAGTTTGAACCGGGTACCGCCGTACGCGGTGGCGTCCCGCTGTGCCTGCCGTGGTTCGGCGAAAACCGCCGCGACCCGAGCAAACCCAAGCACGGGCTGGTGCGCAACCAATTGTGGGAGCTGTCAGGTACTGATGAGCTGGCCGACGGCACCCTCGTGCTGGACTTTCGCTTTGTACACCCTGGCGACACGCTGTTTGCCGCCAGCTTTGAATGCGCTCTCAAAGTTTCCCTGGGTAAATCCCTCGGTTTCGACCTGAGTCTCACCAACACCGCCGCGGAGGCTGCGGAGTACAGCTGGGCCCTGCACACTTACTTTGCGGTGGACAATGTGGCCGAGGTGGAAGTTGAGGGGCTCGAGGGTGTGGAATACCTGGATAAAACCCGGGGCTTTGCCCGCGATTGCCTGGAGGGGCTGCAGACCTTTCCCACGGAAGTGGATCGGGTATTCGAGCAGGCGCCCGCCCGCCAGACCATCCGCACACCCAATCCCATCACCGCGGACAGCGAAAACTGCCACACGGTGATCACTTGGAACCCCGGTGCCGAGCTGGCTGCCACTTTGGCGGATATCGGCGCGGACTATCGCGGTTTCGTTTGTGTGGAGCACGGTAACGCCTTTGCCGACAGCTGGCAGTTGCAGCCGGGTGAAAGCGCCAGTGCCCGCTTGACCCTCAGCCGCTAACCTGCCGGGAGCCGCCCCATGGAATCCGGATTGATCCACGCGTATCTGCTCGATGGCAGCGGCAAAGGCCGCCGCCTCAGCTGGGCCGAGGTAAAGGACTGGCAGCCCTCCCAGGGGCGCCTGTGGCTGCATTTCGACTATACCGCTCCGGAAACTCGAGCCTGGATCACCGGCCCGGCCAAACTCGATTCCCTGGTCTCCGATGCGCTGCTGACGGAGGAGACCCGCCCCAGAACCACCAGCATTGGCGACGGCCTGCTGATCGCACTGCGCGGCGTCAATCTCAATCCGGAGTCGCAGCCAGAAGATATGGTGTCCATCCGTGTATGGGCGGAAGCAGACCGGGTGATCAGTACCCGCAAGCGCCAGTTGTTGTCCATCACCGATCTCTGTCATCAACTCGACAGCGGGCGCGGGCCGCGCAATTGTGCCGACCTGGTGGTTGAGCTGGCAGATCTGCTGGTGTGGCGTATGAGCGATACGGTGGAGTCCTTTGAGGAAACCATCGACGAGCTGGAAGACCGTGTGGTGGCGGGGGCCAGCGGCGCGCTGCGCCTGGACCTGGCGTTGCTGCGCAAGCAGACCATTACCCTGCGTCGCTACCTTTCCCCACAACGGGAGGCGCTGGCTCGCCTGATGGCGGAGAAAATGGACTGGGTGAGTGAGGGCAACCGGTTGCAGTTGCGCGAGGTCAGCGACCGTCTGTTGCGGCACATTGAGGATATCGATGCGGTGCGAGAGCGTGCGGCGGTAACCCAGGAGGAGTTGATGAGCCGGATATCCGAGCAGCTCAACAGCCGTATGTACGTACTGTCGATCATCGCCGCCATTTTCCTGCCCCTGGGGTTTCTCACCGGCCTGCTGGGGATCAATGTGGGGGGAATTCCCGGATCCGAGAATCCCCGTGCCTTCCTGATTTTCAGCGTGCTGCTGACGGTGACGGTCGCAATTCAGCTGGTGGTTTTCCGCTGGAAGAAGTGGCTCTAATCCGGACTTTGCCCCTGGTTTCCCGCAAATACGGGAAAGTCTGGGGGCGTTAACCGAATACCGCCGCCGTCTGCCGGGACAGGGCGATCAGCTTGCCTTCCGCATTCCACAGTCGCGCCTGAATCGCCGCGTAACCATCCTCTGCTTGTTCCACCTCCGCCAGATACTGCCACCAGTCGCCGCTGTCGGCTTGCGCCTGGAAAGCGGCGGGCATCAGTTCCAGTGTCCAGGTCAGGGAGCTCGCCGGGGCAAAGTCTTTCAGCATCGACAGTACCGCCGGTGGCCAGGCGTCGATCAGTGCCAGCAGGTGCCCGGTGGTTGCCGGTCCGGCGGATTCTTTGAAACGGATCCAACCGCCCAGGCAGGGCTCGCTACTGCCACTGTAGGGCATGGCACCGGCGGCGATGCGGTAATCGAAGTGCTGGGTGAATTCTGGCACCAGCCCTTCGATGTAGGGCAGGGCTTCGCAGGCTTGCGGTTCGCGGAACTCGGGGGCCTTATCGGGTACTACGGAAATGGACGAGGTCCGAGGCTTGCCAAAACTGGCCAGGGCTGCGGTGACCACCTGCTCCCCCTGGTGCGCGCGGGCTTCCAGCTGTACCGCCGAGCGACCGGCGCGCAGCACCTGGGCGCGTGATTCCAGTTCACCGGTTGCCGCCGGGGCCACAAACGAGATCGTCATCGAGCGCAGGGCGGCGTCTTCAGAGGATCCTGCTGCTGCGTCCCCCTGAGCGCTCTGCTGGGCGTTCTGCAGCTGGCTATCTATCTGCTGGTACAGCATCGCCGCCACCAGGCCGCCAAAGGTGGCGCGCCCCTGGGTCCAGCCGGCTGGAATTTCTGCCGCGGGGTTCTGGCGGGCGTTGCGGAGAATGGTGTTGAAGTCCATTTTATTGACCTGTAACTGCTCGGTTGACTCAACTAAAGCTGTGATCGCTGTCGGGGAAGGTGCCGTTTTTTACATCTTCGGCGTACTTGCGCAGGGCGCCGGGAATGTTTCCGGTTTCTTCGAGGAAATTCTTGGAGAACTTCGGTGGCTTTTCCGTGAGCCCGAGAATGTCGTTGATGACCAGCACCTGGGCATCCGTATGCGGGCCGGCTCCGATGCCGATGGTGGGCATGGAAACGGTGTTGGTAATGCGTTTGGCCAGCTCGGAGGGTACGCACTCCAGCACCAGCAGGTCTGCACCGGCTTCATCCAGCTGTACCGCGTCGTCGAGGATCTCCCCGGCGCGGTCGTCGTCGCGGCCCTGTACCCGGAAGCCGCCGAGCTTGTGTACCGATTGCGGGGTCAGCCCCAGGTGCGCACAGACCGGAATGCCGCGCTCGGTGAGCATTTTCACCGTGGGTGCCAGCCAGGCGCCGCCCTCGATTTTCACCATGTGCGCACCGGCCTGCATGATGCGGGTGGCGTTGGTGAGTGCCTGCTCCGGGGTGGCGTAGGTCATAAAGGGCAGGTCGCCCATGATCAGGGATTTCTTGTTGCCGCGAGCCACCGCTTCCACGTGATAAATCATCTGTTCCATGGTGACGGGAATGGTGCTGTCGTAGCCCAGTACCGTCATGCCGAGTGAGTCGCCGATCAATACACTCTCAACCCCGGTTTTTTGTGCCATGGCGGCCATGGGGGCGTCGTAGAGGGCGACGCAGATAAACTTTTCTCCGTCGGCCTTCATTTTGCGCAGGGTCTGTACCGTAATCGGTCTGGTCAGCTCACTGGGGGCGTAGGGCATAGTGATCACTCGCTTGCGGGCTAAATCCCGGTAAATCGGCCCGGCCTTTTGTTCTTTCGAAGGCGGCCGGGATAGGTGTGCGGAATGGTGTTTTTACGTTAAGGCATCGCAGTTAATAACTGCTTACTTTCCTGGGATTTCCTTTCCCGGGCTTTACTTTCCCGGATTGTAATAGTGGCGGCCGCTGGTCACATTCAACAGGTACTCCACCAGCTGCTGGTAGTCCTGCTGCTGGTCGACGATATCAATTTCTGCACAGTTGACGATCAGTAGGGGCGCCTGGTCGTAGTAGTGGAAAAAGTTGGTGTAGGCCTCGTTTAACGTGGCCAGGTACTCATTGCTGATGCTGCGCTCAGAGGCAATGCCGCGCTTGTGGATCCGCTCCTGCAACACATTGAGTGGTGCCTGCAGGTAGATCACCAGGTCCGGTTTCGGCGCCTGCAGGGTCAGGTGCTGGTATACCTGTTGGTACAGTTTCAGTTCATCACTATCCAGGGTGACTTCCGCGAACAGATAATCTTTTTCAATCAGGAAGTCGGCAACCCGCACCGGCTTGAACATATCGTCCTGGCGCAGGGCCTGAATCTGCTGTGAACGCTGGAGTAAAAAATGTAGCTGGGTGGGTAGGGCCGCGCTTTTGGGGTCGCGATAAAAGCGTTCAAGGAAGGGGTTGTCTTCCGGCAGCTCGAGCAAGGTGTCGTAATTGAAGGTGGCTGCGAGCTTTTTCGCGAGGGTAGTCTTGCCGACCCCAATGTTGCCTTCCACCGCAATAAAACGCGGCAGGGTCCGACCTTCGAGGTTGAGCTCATGGGCCAGGTTGTCTGCGCTGTAATCTTCGGTGGGGGATTTGTCAGAGGTTACCGCAGTGGACGAAGCGGCATTGGATGGGGCTGAGTCGGAAGCGGTAAATCTTGTCACCGGGAGTACTCCTTCTTTTCCCTGATTACAGTCGATGTAAGCGGTTGGCCGGGCATTGTGCCAGCAACTGCGGCAGTGGTGTGCCGTCGGGCATGATCAGCGCCGGGGCCAGCTCTGCCAGTGGTTCCAGTACAAAATTTCTTTCTGCCATACGCGGGTGGGGCACGCTGAGCCGCTGGCTTGCGATCTGATCACCCCCGAACAGCAGGATATCCAGATCGAGCGTGCGTGCGCCCCAGCGCAGGGTGCGCTCGCGGCCGTGCTGGTTTTCTATTGCCTGCAGGGCATCAAGCAGGCTTTCCGCATCGAGCGCCGTTTCCAGGCAGGCTACCGCATTGACGTAGTCCGGCTGTTCGCCGGGGCCGATAGGGGCGCTGGCGTAGAAACTGGAACAACCACACAGTGCAGTTTCCGGAATCTCCGCCATGCGGTCCAGTGCGCTGCGCAGTTGCCCGGCGGGATCGGCCAGGTTGCTGCCGAGGCCAATATAACAGCGTGTCACTTGTGATATCCGCTCAATTTGAAGGGCCTTGACCACCTTGGGCACCGCTGCGGCGACGTCCGCCACGGTTGCGGCGGCCGCGGCCCTTTTTCGCACCGGGGGCATTGCGCGGCAGGTCGCGAATCATCTGCAGGCGTTGGTCTTCGTCGACTTGCTGGAAGTCTGTCCACCACTGGCCGAGGCCCGCGGGAATCTCACCGCTGTCTTCCCGCAGTAACAGGAAGTCGTAGGCCGCGCGGAAACGGGGGTGCTCCATCAGGCGCAAGGCGCGCTCACCGCCGCGGCGGGGCAGGCGGGATTGCATATCCCAGATTTCGCGCATGGGCATGGAGAAGCGCTTGGGTATGGCCGTGTGCACCAGTTGCCCGCTGGTAATTTTCTGTGCGGCCTGCGCCAGTGCGGGCACTGGCGGCAGTCCTTTTTCGGTCAGGAATTTCTGCTCCGAATTGACCGCCGGCCACAGCAGTGCCGCATACAGGAAGGCGGGGGTAACACGCTGATCTGCGCGGATGCGCTTGTCGGTGTTTTGCAATGCCAGGCGGGTCAGCGCCAGGGCAGACGGGTCGTCCAGCTGGCGGGCATTGTCCGGGAACAGGTGAGGCCACAACTGGTGTTCGCGCAGCAGTTCAAAGGTGCGCTCGCCATCGCCGCTCATCAAAAGCTTGAGCACTTCATCGAACAGGCGCGCCGGCGCAATATTGCGCAACAGTGGCGCCAGTTCTTTGAGGGGAGCGGCGGTGGCCGGTTCAATCTCGAAGTCCAGCTTGGCGGCGAAGCGCACCGCTCGCAGCATGCGTACCGGGTCTTCCTTATAGCGGGTTTCCGGGTCGCCAATCATACGGATCAGGCGCTGCTCGATATCGCGGATACCACCGGTGTAATCGTGAATCTCGAAACCATTGGTGGTGTAGTAGAGCGCATTGACGGTGAAGTCCCGCCGCACCGCGTCACTTTCCAGGTCCCCGTACACATTGTCCCGCAGCAGCATGCCGTGCTCGGACTGCTGCGCTTCGTGGGCCTCGCCGTCGCTGTGGTGACCGCGGAAGGTGGTGACTTCAATGACCTCGCGGCCGATACGGGCGTGCAGGATACGGAAGCGGCGGCCGACAATACGGGCGCCGCGGAACAGTTGTTTGGCTTCTTCCGGGGTGGCGTCAGTGGCGACATCGAAGTCTTTCGGGTGCCCGCCCAGTAGCAGGTCGCGCACACCGCCGCCAACGATATAGGCCTCAAAGCCGGCTTCTTGCAGACGCTTCATCACCGTGAGCGCTGCGCGGCTGACATCGCGCCGGGACAGGCTGTGGTCGCTGCGCGGGACTATGACGCGAGCGCCATTGGCCGCGGAGGGTTTTCGATTCTGTGCGGACTGGCGCGGTGGCTTTTTGCCTTTGCCATGGCCGGGCTCGTTATTTTCCGGCTCACCTTGCGTCGGTGTGGCTTTGGGCTTGCTGTGCCAGCGTTTGATGCTGCTGATCAGGGAATTGAACATAGAGCTTTCTGTGTTATCCGCAGCCCGGCGATCGCTGGGCAGCAGTACTGTGATTCCGGGCACTGACTCCGGGCAAGCAGCCCAGGTACGACAGTTTCGGACTATTGTGGGGGCGGATTCTAACACACACAGCGGAATGCACAGCTGCCGGTCCCGCTCCCTGCGGGGGCCAGCAAAAGTGTGCATGATTCTGATACGAGAAAAGAAAAAGAAAGGAATTATTCTTATTCGGTATGAAGGCAGCGGCTTCCTTGCGCTATCAATTTGCTTTTCAGCAAACCCTCTCCCAGGCACAATCAGTCAGTTTGTCACGTGCTTGTCGTTATTTTTGTTGTCTTCTACAAGTTATTGTTTTTGTTATTACTCTTTATTCTTATTGTTTATTGTTATTTTAGTTTTTATTACTTTTTGTTTATTTTTATTGTTGTTCTGAGCCTTATTGTTTTTATTGCTCGTTTTTTGCTCCGGTTTCGATCACTTTGGCTTTTATTGTCGATCTTCCCGCTATTATTTTTATTGTGCTTCGCCCGCTTATTGTCAGTTGTTATTAGGGCTTAAACAGTCATTTATTTTTATTCTTGGCTGTTATTGTTGTTTGATCTATACAAAGCAGATAGCGTGCCAACTTTTAAAAGTCCTTTAAAATCAACAGCTTAACTTTTTCTGGAACTTTTTCCTGTCACAGAAACACAGTTTTCCGTTACGCATAGCGCGGCAACTGTTACTCAACTGGGAGAGGGGGTAACACTTTCAGTTGTTACCAATTTGAGCCGGCGTTACCTAGCACACTCCCTGCGGCTCTTCTCGCATGACTTATTTCCAAGTTATTGATTTTCAATGATTTTTTTGATTCTTGTGGTTGCCTGGGTGGGCGTTTGTTACTGCCGATGGGATAGTGACAGAGCTGACAGTAGCCGCGGGTAGTTGCTGTCAGAGGCGCACTCGGGGGAGTGGAGGCCAGCAGGGATCGGGTGGGGCTGGCGGGGCGCCAGATGTAAAAAGCCCGGGCAGTGTGCTGACCGGGCTTTTTTGTGGATAACGCGAGAGGCGAAGGAGGCGGTGCGGAGAGCGAGGCTCAGGCCTCCATGGCGCGCCGGGCCTTTTTACGCGGAATGCCGAGCTTCTGGCGGCGCTCCCACAGGCATTTGCGGCTTACTCCCAGCTTCTTGGCCAGTTCCGTTTCGCTCATGGTTTCCTGATGCTCGATCACGAAACGGGCGAAGTAGTCTTCCAGCGACAGATCCTCCCGCGGATCCGCGTGCAGGCTGCTGCGCGGGCGGCGTTCCGGGTCGGCTTCCTCAATGGGTACCAGGTCCAGGTCGATATCCAGGGTGCGGTGATCGATCTCGCTACTGTCTTCGGTGAGGATAACCGCACGCTGAATGGCGTTCTCCAGTTCACGCACGTTACCCGGCCAGGTGTAGGTGGTAACAGCCTGCACCGCTTCCGGTGACAGCTTGAGGGTGGCGCGGTTGATCTTGGCGCAGAATTTTTCCAGCAGGTTTTCCGCAATCGAGAGTACGTCTTTGCCCCGCTCCCGCAGGGGCGGCAGGGTCATCTGTACCACGTTGATCCGGTAGTAAAGGTCTTCACGGAATTTGCGTTCCGCCGCCAGCTGGCGGAGGTTGCGGTGGGTCGCGGCTACCAGACGCACATTGACCTTGCGGGATTCGATGGCGCCGATGGGGCGCACTTCGCCTTCCTGCAGTACCCGCAGCAGGCGGGCCTGGGCTTCCAGTGGCAGTTCGCCAATTTCGTCCAGGAACAGGGTGCCGCCATCCGCAGCGGCCACCAGTCCCTCGCGGGCAGTCTGGGCGCCGGTAAAAGCGCCCTTTTCGTGACCAAACAGTTCGGCCTCGATCAGGGTTTCCGGAATGGCGGCACAGTTGACCGAGATCAGGGGCTTGCCGTTGCGCTTGCTCTCCTCGTGAATAGCGCGCGCTACCAGCTCTTTACCGGTACCGGTTTCACCGTGAACCAGCACGGTGGCGTCGGTGGGAGCCACTTTGTGGATGCGGCTGTAGAGGTCGCGCATCACCGGGCTGTCGCCGATCATGCCAGAAATGGCGCGGCCACTGGTCTTGCTGTCGGCCGCGGCGGCACTGGCGGTGCGGTTCTGCTCGGCCTTGCCGATGACCCGGCGCACGGTGGCGAGCATTTCGTCGTGATCGAAGGGCTTGGCGATATAGTCCGCAGCGCCCATACGCATGGAGTCCACCGCAGAACGCAGGCTGGCGTAACTGGTCATGATCAGAACCGGCACATCCCCTGCCAGTTTCAGCAGGTCGGTACCGGGCGCACCGGGCAGGCGCAGGTCGGAGATGATCAGATCCATATCCGCGAGGCGGTACTTGGTGGTTGCCTCGCGAACGGAACCGGCTTCACTGATCTTGTAGCGGTGCCTCTCCAGCAGTTTGCGCAGAGCGGTGCGGATAATGGCTTCATCTTCTACGATCAGGATGTGGCTCATGTGTTACGCCTGGTTACAAAATGTTCAGAGGGGACTAAGTTTTACCTTTTGGGCGTTTCTATGCAACCCAATCTCATCGATTTGATCAATTTTTATTCGAAAAAATGCTATGCAGTGGTAACAAATCATTGGGCGATCGTACTTTAATTCTGTCCTTCGAGGGGCAATTGCACGATAAACCGAGCTCCGCGGCCGGTATCGAGGTTGGCCGGGCTCACCAGCTCCAACTGGCCGCCGTGCTCTTCCACAATGCTGTACACCATGGCGAGGCCGAGGCCTGTTCCTTCCCCGGGCTCCTTGGTGGTAAAGAAGGGTTCCAGGATGCGCTCGCGATGGGCGGGAGAAATACCCGGCCCATTATCGGTGACCGACACACAGGCAAGGCCGGCGCGGACATAGCCCTCCACATCAATGTGACCACCATCCGGACTGGCGTCGCGGGCATTGCTGAGCAGGTTGATGAAGACCTGGATCAGGCGCTGGTTGTCACCCAGCGCATAGAGGTCTTCCGGCACCCGGTTGGCAAAGGTGACCTGGGTTTTGTCCCGCTGCAATGACAGCAGCTGCACGGCCTCTTCCACGCAGGCGTGGAGATCCACCGGTGCTTTTTCGCTTTCCTGGCTGCCGCTGTGCGAAAAACTTACCAGTGAATGGACGATACGGCTGATGCGCTGGGTTTGGCTGAGGATCTGGTCTGCCGTCTCCAGCACTTCCGGATTGTCGGATTCAAACTGTAAGTTCTGTGCCAGACAGGCGATTCCGGTTACCGGGTTGCCTACCTCGTGCGCCACACCGGCGGCCAGCCGGCCAACGGAAGCCAGGCGCTCACTGTGCATCAATTCCTGTTCCAGTACCTGGGTCTCGGTAATGTCTTCCACCAGCAGCATCTGGCCGTCGCCGCGGTTGTCCTTGCCCCGGTCGCGAACGCTGTCTTTACCGGCTTCTCGGCCGTATTTGCCAGTGCGTTGTTTGAGGCGGGTTTTGTGCAGGTTCAGCCAGTGGCTGTTGCCGTTCATCTCCACCTGTTGTTTGAAGCGGCTGCCGTCAGCGGATTGCGCAAATTCGGTCAGCAGGCCGCGCCAGGGCTCTGGCAGGTATTCCAGTTTTGAGCCGATCACTTCGCTGGCGCCGACCCCGGTGAGGTCGGTCATGGCGTAATTCCACAGCAATATCTCGCCATCCCGCCCCAGGGAGCAGGCGGCCATGGGCAGTTCTTCCAGCATCTGCCGGTGGTACAGGCGCAGGTTGTTCAGCTCTGCAGCGAGACCGGTGAGCTGGTTTTTGTAGCGGCTCAAACGGGTTTCGATGAGGTTGATGTCTTTGTTCGCCGGCTGGTCACTGGTGACAAATGGCAGGTGCCGGTCGACGATCTGGCCCGCCAGCACCCGTCCCAGCAGGCCCGAGAGGTTGGCTTCCAGTTTGTCGCGCAACTGGCGCAGGGCGTAGGGGCGCCGCTCGTTTTCTGGCAGGTTGAGTTGGCGCAGGGCGCGGCTCACTTCCTGGCTGGCCGTGGCGGCGCCGAGGCTTTCCGATAGCCGCATGCGGAAGTCCGCCGCCGATTGCACGTCCAGTTCCAGGCGCAGGGCCTGACTGATGGAGTCGTCGCTGCAGAGATCCGCAGCGTAGCGCTCGAGGCTAGAGGCGCGGGTGAAAATCGACAGCCCGACAAACAGCAACACATTCATCGACAGAGACAGGGTGGTGATCTGCGGCCAGATTTCCATGCCCAGAGGAATCTGGTAACTGCCACCGGGCAAGGCGATGCCGCTGTTGCCCACCATCGCCGGAAACAGCAGTCCCGCCGCCCAGATCAGCATGCCGGCGAGCAGGCCGCCGATAAAGCCGCGGCGATTGCCCTGGGGCCAGTGGATTACAGCAAAGATACCGGGCAGAAACTGCAGGGAAGCGATAAACGCGATGATCGCGAGATCGGACAGGGACAGGCGATTGTTCAGCAGCAGGTAAAAGGCAAAGCCTGCCAGGAACAGGGCGGCGACCAGCGCCCGGCGCAGCCACAGCAACTGGCGGTACATATTGTCGTCGGATTGCCAGCGGGTTCCGGGCAGCAACCAGTGGTTCATGACCATGGTCGACAGCGCCAGGGTGATCATGATCAGGGCGCCGGTGGCGGCGGACAGACCGCCGATAAACGCCACGATGGTCAGCAGCGCGGAACCACTGGCGCGGGGTACGGCCAGGGTGAAGTACTGCACTGGCTCCGCTACATCCAGGGCAAAGCCCGCCCACATAATCGGGAAGATCGGCAGCGCCATCAGCAGTAGAAACAGCGGAAAGCCCCAGCTGGCAGTGCGCAGCCCCTGGGTGGCGGGGCGCTCGGCAATACTCAGGTAAAAGATATGCGGCATGGCCACGGCGGTTGCAATAAACACCAGCAGCAGGGTGTGGGAGGATCCCTGCTTGATCGGTGAATAGAGCAGCTGCTGCATGTCGCTGTTCTGCGCCAGCCACTTGTCGAGCCCGCCCAGACCACCGAAGACACCGTAAACGGCGTAAAGACCGACGGCCAGCAGCGCCACCAGTTTCACCAGGGATTCCAGCGCCATGGCGCTGGCGAGCCCGGCGCGACGTTTGCGTGATGCGCCGTAAGTGCTGGTGAACAGCGCCAGTAATACACAGTAAAAGAAGGCGATCAGGTCTTTGCTGGTGACGCCGCTGTCCGGCAGCGTCAGCGCTGCCACATTGTCGCGGGACAGCAGTGCCAGGGTTTCCGCCACGGCCTGGATCTGCAGCGCGATCAGGGGCAGCAGCCCCAGCAGCATAAACAGGGTGGCGAGGGTGCCCGCTTCGCGGCTGTGGTAGCGGAACACCAGCAGGTCTGCCGGTGAGGTGAGCTGATAGCGCTGGGCCAGTCGCGCCAGTGGCTCCAGGGCCACCGGTGCAAAGAGGAACATGGCGCCGGTGCCCAGGTAATAGGCCAGCACGCCGTAACCGTGCTGCCAGGCGAGGTCGATGATGCCGTAATAAGTCCAGGCGCTGAGGGAGACCCCCAGGGATAGAACATAAAAGAAGGGATGCCGCACCCAGTTGGTCGACAGCCAGCCCTTGGAGGTGGCGAAGGCGACAAAAAACAGGGCAAAAATATAGGCGACACCGATCAGCGCAATGTTGACGATCTCAAAGGTCATCGGGTTTGCGCCTCCGCTGAATAAAAATCGCCAGCAGGATCAGGACGAACCAGAGAATAAACGGGCGATACCAGGCGCCGGTGGGATTGATCATCCAGGTGAATACGGTGGGGCTGAATACATAGCCCACCAGTACCAGCAGGATTAACAGGGTACGGTTGCTCATTAAAGGCCTGTTGCGGCGTCCTGCGGTGAGGCAGATCGGACTCGTGGAAAACTGGCGCAAAATGTTAATGCGCGGTTGGGGGGGAGTTCAACCACTGGCTGCTTTTTACAGGCTTAAACAATTTGTCGGGCGGTGTTGCCAGCGATGCTCGCTCTGCATCAGTCTGCACTACTGGTCGAGCAAGCGATTCCGGCAATCCACAGCTTTCCGCTGCCAGTGCGCACAGGCCCAGGACAGGATCTGCGCGGGGGACTCTGCGGCGAGACCTGGTGGCGTCTGCATTCCGAGAAACCCCAGCGCTGTGACGAGATTGCCGGACGCCATGTGATCATCCAGCGCCGCGGCGTGATTCTGTTTGCTCAGCTTTTGACCACCGGTATTCATGACCAGAGGCAAATGGCCGAACTGTGGCGGCTCGGCGCCGAGCGCGCGAAATAACTGGCGCTGGATCCCTGTGCAATCCAGCAGGTCGGCACCGCGCACCACGCAATTTATCCCCTGGGCGATATCGTCAACCACCACCGCCAGCTGGTAGGCGTAGAGGCCGTCCTTACGTTTGAGGATCGGGTCCTCGTGAATGGCCTGGGTCTGTTCGCCTTGCCAGATATCCGAAAAATGCTCGGTAGCGCCGGCGCAATGAAAGCGCAGGGCGTAGTCACCCTGTTCACCCACACAGTTGTCTCTCTGGTGCCCGCCGGCTTTGCGCACCTGTTCGCGGGTGCACGAGCAGGGGTAAACCAGGTCCTGCTCGCGCAATTGCTCCAGGGCCTGCTGGTACAAAGGGTGGCGGTGGCTTTGCCAGGCGACGGGGCTGTGGCTGTGCATGCCGTGGGCGCGGATGGATTTCAGGATGCGCTCTGCGGCGCCGGGCATTTCCCTGGGGGGATCGAGGTCTTCCATGCGCACCAGCCAGTGGCCGCCGTGGGCAATCGCATCCAGATAGCTGCCGAGGGCACATACCAGGGAGCCGAAATGTAACGGGCCAGTGGGCGAGGGGGCGAATCGGCCGGTGTAGGCACCGGTAAGTTCATTGCCAGAGGGCTGCTTGCCTGAAGCTGGCGATGGCGCGGTTGGGCTAGTCAAAGCAGGAGGGGAATTGGTCACTGAAGGCAGATGCCGGGCGGCCTGATCACGAGTGCCGCCCGGTTGGGTCTGAATCCGTACAGCGGATCAGCCGGAAATCTGCTTTTCCTTGATCTCTGCCAGGGTTTTGCAGTCAACGCAAAGGGTGGCAGTGGGGCGGGCTTCCAGGCGACGAATGCCGATTTCCACGCCGCAGGCTTCACAGAAACCGTAATCGTCTTGATCGATCAGCTCCAGGGTAGAGTCGATCTTCTTGATCAGCTTGCGTTCGCGATCGCGGGTGCGCAGTTCCAGGCTGAATTCTTCTTCCTGGCTGGCGCGGTCGGCCGGATCGGGGAAATTCGCAGCTTCATCTTTCATGTGAGAAACGGTGCGATCCACTTCTGCCATGAGCTCGCCTTTCCAGGCCAGCAGCAGATTGCGGAAATGCTCCTGCTGCTTCTCATTCATGTACTCCTCGCCCTTCTGTTCCTGATAGGGCTCGAAGCCGTGCAGAGAATCGGATTTCGCAGCAGTATTGGGCATAGTCATTGCCTCTCTCGTAAAACGGGCCCTGTTTTATAGGGGCTCTACAACCAAATTCAAGCCTAGCAGGCACAAAGCCTTACGGACGCAGGCTGTATCCTCAGGTCGCCTTCGCGACCAAGGCGAGGAAACTATCAAATCTCTCTGGTCTGCGCCACAAAATGTTGCCCTGAGGGCGGTGCCAGCGATGATCCTCCGGAAAAGTGGGGAGCCGATGGTGTATTCTAGCGGCCGTTTTTTCTACAGGTTGGCGTGCAGTCCATCCTTTACTGACTTTTTTGCAGGTTTTTCGTGAAGCTAGATCCTCCCCTGTCCCAGGGAAATCTTTTGCGCCGCTACAAACGCTTTCTTGCGGATGTCGAACTTTCCACTGGTGAAATTATAACCATCCATTGCCCGAACACCGGTTCGATGAGGAACTGCTGGGGGGAAAATACGCCATGCTGGTTTTCTGACTCGGGCAACCCCAAGCGCAAATATCGCCATACCCTGGAAATCACCACTACCCCGGAAGGGGCACTGGCCGGGGTAAATACTGGTCGCGCCAACCACCTGGTGGAAGAGGCAATTCGCGACGGCGTGGTGGCGGAGTTACAGGGCTATGAGACCCTGCGCCGGGAGGTGAAATACGGAGAAGAAAACAGCCGTATCGATTTCCTGCTGAGCGGAGCGGCCGGCGACTGCTATGTGGAGGTGAAAAATGTGACCCTCGCGCAAGAGGCGCAAGGCACGCGGGGGTTGTTTCCGGATGCGGTCAGCAGCCGCGGTGCCAAGCACCTGCGCGAGCTGCAAAAACTGGCGGAGGCCGATGTGCGTGCAGTGCTGTTTTACTGTGTGCAGCACTCGCAGATTGAGACGGTGGAAGCGGCCGTGGATATCGACCCCGCCTATGCCGCAGCGCTGGCCGAAGCCGTGGCTGCGGGAGTGGAAGTACTCGCCTACCGCGCGGTATTGGGTGCCGGTGAAATCCGCCTGACGAAAGCCGTACCTTACCGGCCCGTGGCGACGGACTGATCAGTCCGCCAGTATCACGTAGAGCCCATCCTGGGCGTATTCCACTGGCACTGGCGTGAGTGCATCGCCGGCACAGGGGCCGGCAATGCATTCGCCGGTGCTGATCTCGAACAGGGCGCCGTGGGAGGCACACTGGATCAGGGCCTTTTCTGAATCCAGAAACTGGTTGGGTTGCCACTCGAGATTGATGCCCCGGTGCGGGCAGATGTTTTTATAGGCGAATACCTCGCCGTCTTTTTTTACCGCAAAGACATTATCCAGACCAGCGCTGTTGTCGCCCAGGGAAAAGCCCTTGGAGTCGCCTTCGTTGAGATCTTCGTAGCGGCAGAGAAAATGTTTTTGCATCTTGTTGTATAAATTTTGTGTGTGTTCGGGCAGTGAATTGGCTGCCCTAAAGTTTTACGGCGCCGGGTTTCAGGGCGCGGCGAGTTTAATCGACGTCTGCAGTGCTTTGCCATCGCGCAGGTAGTCCAGGCGCACCTGATCCCCGGGGCGGTGGTTTTCCAGTGCATTCATCAGGTCGTCGTAATTACTGATGGGGCTGCCATCCAGCCCGACAATCACATCCCCCAGTTGCCAGCCACCGCGACTGCCCCGGTAAACGCCGCGCAGGCCGGCTTTGTCGGCGGGCATGCCCGGCGCGGTACGCAGTACCGCAACGCCTTCGAAGTCGTAGCGACTCGCCCACTGATCCGGGGCGGATTCAATACCCAGAATCGGCCGCACCAGGCGGCCGTGGGCGATCAGCTCGGGGACAATTTTTTTCACGGTATCCACCGGAATCGCAAAACCGATCCCGACACTGGCCCCACTGGGGCTGTAGATGGCGGTGTTGACGCCGATCAGGCGACCGCTGGAATCCAGCAGCGGGCCGCCGGAATTGCCGGGGTTAATTGCCGCATCGGTCTGGATGACATTGCGGATGGTGCGGTTGCCGGCCGCGTCAATTTCGCGGCCCAGGGCACTGACTACACCGGTGGTGAGAGTGGTGTCGAGACCGAAAGGGTTGCCGATGGCCAGCACCTTGCGCCCCACTGCCAGGGTGGCGGAATTGCCCGCGGCCAGCGGCTTGAGCAATTCCCGCGGGGCGTCGATTTTGAGTACCGCCAGGTCTTTTTCCGGCGCCGTGCCCACCAGCTCCGCCGACCACTCGCTGCGGTCCTGCAGGGTGATGGTGATCTTGCGCGCCTCTTCAATCACGTGGAAGTTGGTGACCACGTGCCCCTGCTCATCCCAGATAAACCCACTGCCGGCCCCTTTGGGTACCGTGTGCAGGCGCAGGGTCCAGCGGTCCCGCACCAGGGTTTCGTTGGTGACGTACACCACCGATGGGCTGGCAAAGTTGAACACCTGCATGGTGTTTTGCTCGTCATCGGTCGAAAACTGGGGAATAGGGGAGTTGGCGCTGGCGTTCAGGGGGGTACCCAGCAGGGGAAACAGCACCGAGAACAACAACACCGAGAACAACAACGTCAGCGGAAGGGCGAGCTTGCGGGAATTTTTTATTGGATTCATGGCATTGGACATAGTTGCGGTCAGCGATGATGGGGCCGCCGGTCATTCACCCAAACCGGCAGGCCCATGACGGGATTCAGTTAACGCGCAGAATTTTGCAACGCCAGAATCCGATCCTCAAGTGGTGGGTGACTGGCGAGCAGAGCAGCCATGCTGTTGCCGTAAATACCAAAGGCCTTCATGTTGGCGGGCAGCGGTTGCTCGCGGCCGGACTCGGATTCGGCCTTGATACGTGCCAGTGCGGCGATCATGGCATTGGGGCTGGCGAGGTGGGCACCGGCGGCATCCGCCCGATACTCACGGCGGCGACTGAACCAGGCCACCACCATCATGGCGACGACGCCGAACACCATATCCATGATGATGGAGGTGATGTAGTAGCCGATCCCCAGGCCCTGCTCGTTGCGCAGCAGCACCCGGTCGACAAAGAAGCCCACGATCCGCGCAAAGAACATCACAAACGTATTTACCACGCCCTGAATCAGGGTCAGGGTGACCATGTCACCGTTGGCGACGTGGCCGATCTCGTGGCCGATAACCGCCCGCGCTTCGTCGCGATTGAAACGCTCCAGCAGGCCGGCACTGACGGCCACCAGGGCGCTGTTGCGGTTCCAGCCAGTGGCGAAGGCATTGGCCTGGGGCATAGGGAAAATCCCCACATCCGGCATACCAATTCCGGCTTTCTGGGACAGCTCGCGCACGGTTTCCACCAGCCAGCGTTCATCGGCTGTCTGTGGCTGGTCGATGACCTGGGTGCGGGTGGACATACGGGCAATGGTCTTGGACATCAGCAGTGAAATCAGCGCACCGCCAAAGCCAAAAACCGCACACATGACCAGCAGGCCGGGCAGGTTCAGATTGACGCCATTCGCATCCAGAATGCCCTGGATACCCAGCAGGTTAAATATGACGCCAACCAGCAGCATGACGGCCAGGTTGGTTAGCAGGAAAAGCCCTATTCGTAGCATCAGCTTTCTCCGAAAGCAGTTGGAATAAAACGGTTGGTCCGGTTCATGACCTGACGGTTGGACAGAGGAACTCTGGCGAGTTTCAGGAGGCCATGAGCAATCCTCTCTGGCCTGCTGTTCAAGCCGTGGTTATCGGGAATTTGATAAGGTCGCAATGCCCCAATTACAAGTCTTACGGTACCGGCAAACGGCAAAATTTTACGCGCTGCGCGCGTCGTCTCGGGCTGTGGGCCCCGATCGCCGGGTAAGGCTCTGGGTAAGGTTTCTGGGTACGGTTACTGGCTAAGGTTACTGGGTGATATTGCCGGGGTATGGATATTCAGGAAGCGGTGGCGAGCGCGAAGGCTTACGCGCTGTCTTTGCGGGAAAGCAGTTGCTCGGCTTCACTGACCAGGTTGGCCTTGAGGTCGGGATCGAGGTCGTTCCAGTGAATATCGAGAAGGGCGCCCTGCAGGGCGTACAGAAGAACGCGGGAGGCATTGATGCCGCGGCGGCGGATACTGGCGAATGCCTCGACCGGACCCACGCGGTGCAAATCGTCCAGCGTGCGAATACCGATGGAATGCAAAATGTTGACGGAGGCGAGCCCCAGGTTTTTCAGTTGCAACAACTCTGATTGACTAGGGTGCATAACATTCATTCCCTGAACAGTTAAGACGCTCATTCTTCGGTATATCGCCAGCAGCACTTTCACTGTGCTTCGTGTACGACGGAATTTTTGCGATCTACCAACCCTGCTTCCTGAGATCATCGGAAGCACGTTTTACCTGACTCGAGCCCGATGCTGAATGCAACGGGCGTCCAACATAGCACAAAAAAATAAAAGGCCAAACCGTGATAGCGGTCCAAGAAAGGTGCAAATAAAAATGCTTCTTTTTTACCGCATGTGTAACTTTCGGCTTGGTCCGGGTCCCTGTTATCCGGTGGTACCTTTGTGCTATTAAGTCACATCTGCAGCAAAAGCCTAGTCTGCATTGGCGAAGTTTGCAGTAAGGTTGTTTCGTCGCAAGGCGCTGTTTTTTGTCCAGAGGTTTACTTTTGATGAATCCCCATCTGCGCAATATGTTGTTTGGTCTCAATGACGCGCACGTCATAGTCGAGCCCGTGTCGGGGCAACTGATGCACCCGGAGGCGCTGACGGCTTTTGACCAGTTACGTCGGGATGCACAGGAAGCGGGTTTTTCCCCAACGGTGGTTTCCGGGTTCCGGGATTTCGAGCGCCAGCGCGCTATCTGGAACGCCAAGGCGCAGGGATTGCGGCCCTTGCTGGACAGCGACGGGTGCGCACTCGACGTGGCGCAATTGTCGCCAGAGGAGATTGCATTCGCTATATTGCGCTGGTCGGCACTGCCCGGTGGTTCACGGCACCACTGGGGCACAGATTTCGACGTGATCGATGCGGCTGCCGTACCAGAAGATTACCGCGTACAGCTGACACCGGACGAGGTGTGCGATGCGGGAGTATTCGGCCCATTCCATTGCTGGCTGGATGAGTGTATCGCCAGCGGCAACAGTTATGGATTATTTCGTCCCTATGCTGAAGATCGCGGTGGAGTAGCGCCGGAGCGCTGGCACCTGAGCTATGCGCCAAGAGCGAAGGAATTCCAGCAGTTGCTGTCGGCGGAGGTACTGCGTGAGCAGTTGGAACTTTGCCAGCTGGACGGCGAACTGGCGCTGGCGGATACCATTTGTGCGCAGATGGACACGATTTATCCACGCTTTGTGTTGGTTCCGGAAGCGGCCTACCCCAGTAACATCAGCCGCCTTTAACCGTGCCAATGATTGATTCGCCTGAGCAAGGACAAAACCCGGGGATTGATGCCATCAACGTCAGTGAATTGAAACACCGTGATATCTGGTCCGCCATGCGCGCGGAAGCGGCAGCAGCGGCCTCCGGGGAACCGGTGCTAGCCAGTTATTTCCACAATACGGTACTGCGCCACCGCACACTGGATAAAGCACTGGCTTACCAGTTGGCCTCGGTGCTGGATCATGCGGCGCTTACCGCAACGGCATTGCAGGAAGTGATCGCCGCGGCACTGGCGGATGAGCCAGCGATCTCGCGCTGTATGCAGGCGGATATTTGCGCCTGGTTTGACCGCGATCCGGCCTGCGATCAATACCTGACTCCGTTTTTGTATTTCAAAGGCTTTCACGCCTTGCAGTCACACCGTATTGCCCACTGGCTGTGGCGCAAGGGGCGCCACACCCTGGCCCTGTATTTCCAGAGCCAGGTATCCGAGCAGTTCGCGGTGGATATACACCCGGCGGCCAGGTTCGGCTGCGGCATTATGATCGACCACGCCACCGGTCTGGTGGTGGGGGAGACCACGGTGGTGGAAGACGATGTTTCCATTCTGCACTCGGTCACCCTGGGGGGCAGTGGCAGTGGCGGCGGTGATCGCCACCCCAAAATCGGGCGCGGTGTGATGATCGGTGCCGGTGCCAAGGTCCTGGGACCTGTGTGTATCGGCGAAGGGGTTAAAATTGCCGCGGGCAGCCTGGTGCTGCGGGATGTGCCGGCTCACGCGACCGTTGCTGGCGTGCCGGCGCGCATTGTCGCCGGTTGCGCGCGCGACAAGTCTGCAGCGGTGCCGGCATACACCATGGATCAGACCCTGGACCAGCCCCAGGAGCAGTCTCCAGAACAGTCTTCGGAGCAGGCCCCGGATCAGACACTGGATTCCGAAGACTGAATCCGTTTGAATATTCCCCTGGAAAATAACACGCCGGTTACGGCGGACCATCTATTGAGATCGAGGTGCCTTCCATGTCCGAGCCGACTTACAGCGTCATTTTTCGCGGTGATCTGCAGCCTGGTTATACCCTTGGTGATGTGAAAGCCAACTTTGCCCGCTTGTTCAAGGCCGGCCCGGAGATGGTCGAGAAGCTTTTCAGTGGCAGGCCACTGGCGATCAAAAAAGGCCTGGGTAAATCCCAGGCCGAACAGCTGCAGGCAACACTGCATAAGCTAGGCGCACAGTCGTTGATCAAGCCGGAAGTGGATTCTCCGCAACCTGTAGCGGCCCCCAGAGCGGTAGAGGAAATACCCCCAGCACCGCAAAGTGCGGCGGCGGTGCCAGAGGCAGCACCGGAGGCGGCGGGTGATTCTGCCGGTGCGGGATTCACATTGGCGCCGATGGAGGGTTATTTGCTGAAAGAGCACGAGCGGACGGCGGTAGAGCCAGTGCAGGTTCCGGTCAGCCACCTGAGCCTCAAGCCGGCGCAGGGAAATCTGGTTGAGGCGGCGGAGCGCCCGCCAGAAGCGGTGGCACAGGTCACTGTGCCGGATTGGACGCTGGGCTCACCGGGCGGTGGTAAAGCGAATTTTACATTGCCCGATTGACTGTACCCGATTGAGTAATCGATTGACGTTGCGGCCGGCGTTTCCGTACCTGATTCTGTGATCAGAATGCCAGTTTCACTCCCACCGCAAAACGGCGCCCATTTTCGTAAATTCCCTGGGGGATACCGCTGGCACTGTGGATCCGGATGACCTCATTCGTCAGGTTGATGGCTTCCAGAGAGAGTGCCAGTGTCGGCGACCAGCGCCACTGGCCTGTCGCATCCCACTGCTGATAGGCGCCGGTCTCGCTCTGGGAGCCGGCAATGATTTCCCCATAAGAGCGCGAGCGATAGTTGTAACTCAGGCGCGCTTCCCATTGCGCTCTTTCCAAATACAGTGATGCATTGAACTGGCTGCGGGAATTTCCCGGTAATTCCAGCTTTCGGCTGCCGTCCTCCGATGGCACGCTGGCATCGGTATAGGTGTAATTGCTGAGTATTCCCCACCCCTGGCTAAATCCCTGTTGCCATTGAAGCTCCAGTCCGCGAATGGTCGCGCCCGGACCATTCTGCGGCCGGGTAATGTAATGCTGCTCGCCGTCGATCCACTCCGGGGCGACGTGGGGGTAAACAAAGGTTGAAATATCCTTGTAGAAAGCCGTCGCGGAAACCAGCGAAGCATCGGCAAAATACCACTCGATCCCAAGGTCCAACTGATCCGCGCGGTAGGGTTCAAGCTTGGGATTGCCTGCGGAACCGTAACCACTGGTCGGATCCACAATGATATTGGGGGTGAGGTCCTGGAAGTTGGGCCGGGCCATCACCTGGGCGATGCCGAGGCGGCCGAGCAGGTCGCCGCTCCAGTGATATTGCAGGTTGAGGGTCGGCAGCCAGTCCTGGTACTGGTTTTGCTCATGGCGCAGTTGCTCGGGAGCATAGGCGCTGGCCTGCTGTCGGGTAGCCACCGCGCGCAGGCCCGCGTTGCCTTCCCAGTCCCCGGTCCCAATATCCAGGCTCGCGTAGGTCGCCAGACTCTGTTCACGAATGCGGAAGAAGGCACTACGATCGTACTGGTACTGCATGGCACCGTTCCGCAAGCCCGGATTGATTACCGCCCGCAGCAGTGCGGCATCGGCCAGCGCGTAGCGCACCAGGGTGCCACTGTTGGCACTTTGTGCGCTGAGCGTAGGACTGAGGCCGCGACTGACCTGGTCCAGGCCGGTGAACTGCAGTGTCTGCCAGATATCGGCGTCGCGATCGATTTCGCCCACCGTGAGGTTGTTCTCCACCCGATGGTCGCGATATTTCAGCCCCCATTGCGCGCGCGTGAGCCAGCCGTTTTCGACGTCGTAACCCAGATCCCACTGGCCGTAGTACTCGCGACTTTCCATTGCCCGTATCCAGTCCCGTGACAGCGGCGACAGCTGGTCCAGTGCTGCGGGATCCTCCGGATCCAGGTCGAGGTACTCGGTTGCAATGTGATCCCGCTCGAGGTGAAAGGCGACGCGGCTGTTGCCGGTGAAGCGGTACAGGCGGTCGTGGCTGGTGCCGCCGCGGGCACTGGTGTGGCCAAATTGCATGTGGCTGTCCCAGGTATCGCCGCTGTAGTGGATGTCGATATCGTCAACCTGGGTATCGATGTACGCCTGGCGCTGGATGCCATCGAGCACGGCGCCAGTGCTGTCGGCGTTGCCGAGGGTGCCGCCTGAAAGCATCTTGTGGCCATCGTCGCTGGTCAGGAATTGCGGACGGGTTACGATCACCGGAGGTGTCTCACTCAACTTGTACCCGCCGGGCGAAAACAGGAAGTTGTGGTTGCTGTTTTCAATATCCATCTGTGAGCGCACCAGATTTAATACGGCGTCCCACTGCGCGTTCGGGTTCCACTGCAGGGTAATATTGCCTGTGGTGTGATGGCGTTGCTGCTGCAGCAGCGCCGAGCCTCCGCCCCACACTGCGTACACATCCTCGGTGACATTGCCCTGTTCATCGGTGATGGTGTAGAGGTTGTTGTCGGCAAAGGTTTCCAGGCCGTCGCGGCGACTGTCCCGTTGCTGCCAGTTGAGCGAGGCCAGTACGCCGAGGGTTTGTGCCGTATTTTTCCAGCTGCCCAATGCCGAGCCCTGGGGCGCCCAGCGCTCCGCCAGTGCGCTGTATTGTTGTCCCACCGCCAGGTGCAGTTCCCGGTTGTCCATCTCCAGGGGTTTGCGCGTGCGCACGATTACGGTACCGCCAATGCTGCCTTCGTCCAGGTCGGCGCGGGGTGTTTTGTGTACCTCCAGCGACTGCACCAGCTGTGACGCCAGGGTGGCGTAATTGAAGCCGCGACTGAGATTGTCATTGGCCCACCAGTAGGCGGAGGCCACATGCTGGCCATTCAGCAGGGTGCGGTTGATATCTTTATCGGTACCGCGGATATTCACATCCCGTCCCTCTCCCCAGATACGATCCACCGATACACCGGCAATCCGCTGCAGTGCATCGGCCACGTTGTGGTCGGGGAACTTGCCAATATCCTCCGCGGTGGTGATCTCCACCAGGTTGTCACTGGCCTGTTTGATGGCCAGGCTTCGGCGCAAACTGGTGCGCACGCCGGTAACATAGGTTTCTTCTAGTGGGCGTGGTCGGCGGATATCTTGCGGGTGCGAAGGTGTTTCCGGTTCGGCGGTGGCGGTCACAGGTGTAACCACCGGCGCGATCACGACCGTGCGATTGCGGCCGAGTTGCGCTTCAAGCCGGGTATTTCTGAGCAGTTGTGTCAGCGCTGCCTGTGGGGTCAGGTCACCGCGGACGTACACGGAGATTTGTTCCGGCAGCTGGTCCCGCCGGTAAAACAATTGAAGCTGCGCCTGCTCGGCGTAGAGTGTCAGCGCCTCGGGCAAAGGCTGCGGGGGAATGGCAAAAGGAAGGCGCTCCCGTTCAAACCAGCTCTGCTGTTGCGCGGATACTGGGAAAGTTGCTGTTGAGGAAGTTGTTGCCGGAATCCCGGTTAGCTGCGGCGCGATGGACGGATTTTTGGTGAGTGCCAGCGCCGCCGGTGTGGCACCGGCGGATATTGTTAGAACGAACGCCCGGAATAACGCGGCGGGTGGCGCCGCAAGTCTTGCGTGCCGGCGTTGGGCGGGAACCTTTTTTTCCTTCATTATTATCGTTTGGCTGAGCGGGGCTATGGCGTCAGGACTCTGGCATCAGGGCTATGGCGTAATGAGACCGAAACCGCAGATTCGCCAAAATACCCGATAATCGTCAAAGCCCGCAAGGGAGCTGGTCGCAGACCCCATAAATTGGGAGGCCAGAAAAAAGTTTCATAAAGCTGTCGGGTTTTCCCGCTGGTCAGCGTTTGCAGAGGTATGAGTCAACGTTTGCAAAAAATAAACACACCAGGCGGCTGTTTCGCGGAAGGAGGGACCTGTGATTAGTTTCAAATCCCGGCCCGCTCTGCGTCTGGTGCCTGCGGGATCAGCATCGGTACATGATGACGGCCGCAGCGCATTTATTGAGGCACTTTACAGTGAACACCGTGTGGCACTTGGTCACCATGTTTCCCGAATGTTGCCGGGGGGGCGCCCGGAGGCGGAAGTCATACTGCAGGAAACTTACATCAAACTGCTGCGCATGGAGAATCTGCAGCCTTTGCAAGAAAACCCCCGGGCCTACCTGTTCACCATTGCCACCAATCTGGTGCGCGACAGCCTGCGCCGCCACCTGCGGCGCAAGACCGAGCAGCACGACAGTTTTGAAGAGCGGGAGCACGCATCCCGCGAACCTTGCCCGCAGCACAGTGCGGAGTGGCAACAGAGTCTGCAGCAATTGAAGCAGTCGTTGCTCAAGCTGAAACCCCTTACCCGCAAGGTTTTCCTGTTGAGCCGATTTGAAGAAATGACGTATCCAGAGGTCGCCGCGGCCCTGTCGATCAGTACCCGCAGCGTGGAGCGGCATATGAGCAGTGCCCTGAAGCACCTGCAGCAAGAGTTGAATGAGTTGTTATGAACCCGAAGCGCGAATTAGACAAGAGTATCCGGGCGCAGGCAGCAGACTGGTTGGCGCGACAGCAGAGTGGCGCCATGAGTGCCGCGGAATCTGATGCCCTGGAACAGTGGTTGCAGGCGAACCCGTTGCATCGCCAGGCCTTTGCGCAGTGCCAGCAGTTGGCGCTGATGACGGACTTTCTGAAAGAGGATCCGGAGTTGAACGCGGGACTCCCGGAAATCCGCAAGGCTGTGCGCCGTCGCGCCCAGTCTCTTCGTGCCCCATATCAATGGCGCTGGTTGGGAGCGATTGCCGCGACGATCCTGGTGCTGGTGGCCGGGGTCATTGCGCGGGACAATTATGCGATCGACTATTACCAGACCGAGATCGGTGGTCAGCGTGTTGTGCATCTGGAGGACGGATCCACCTTGATGCTGAACACCAATACCCGGGTAGGCGTGCGTTACCAGCGTAAGCAGCGCTCCCTGTTTCTCGAGCGCGGTGAAGCCTTTTTCATGGTGGCGAAAAATCCGGAGCGGCCCTTTGTGGTTGCTGTGCGCGGCTCAGAAGTGCGCGCCCTGGGAACCGCCTTCAACGTCGCGCTGCAGGCTGACCGGGTACAGGTGGGCGTTACCCAGGGAATCGTTGAGGTGAGGGCAGAAGATGCTACCGGTGAAACCCAACAGCTGGCAAAAATGTTGCCGGGGGAGGGTGTTCGCTATACCGCGACCAACCCACGGGACAGCAGTGGGGTTGTGCCGGTGAACCTCGATCAGGTCACTGCCTGGCAAACGCACCGGATTTATTTTGACAATGAACGTCTAGAGGACGCCATCGCTGAATACAACCGCTACACCACGCGCAAGATGGTACTGGTGGGGGATGCCCTGACCAATCAGCGTATCAGCGGCGTGTTCAATATTGGCGATGCCGACGGCCTGGCTTTTGCACTGGAGCAGGGGTTCGGAGCGCGTATCAATAAAACCGACCAGCGTATCCTGGTGCTCGAACCCCGGCAGTAACCGCTGGGCTGCCTCGACTCACAAATCCGCGGTGGCAAAGTGGTGACTGGTGATGTCAAAGCCTTCGCGCAGATAGAACCGGTGCGCGGAGAAACGCTGTACGCCGCTATCCAAATGTAGCTGGCCGCAGCCGATCTCTTTTCCGTATTGTTTCAGCCACTGGATCAGTAAGCTTCCCGCCCCTTTTGAACGGTGGGCTTCGCAAGTCACCAGATCATCCACATAAATGTGTTTGCCCCAGGCCAGCTTTTCACTGACAACAAATCCGGCGACACAAAGCATATGCTGATGTTCGGTGACCCCCGCCAGTAGGTAACCCAATGCCTGCTGCTTGTGGATTTGCGCCATTATGCTTTCCAGGTCGTACTGTGGGCGCAATTGCAGCAGCACCTTCGCGGCGGCTTCCAGTTCGGCGTTGGTGGTCAGTAACTGGGCGTGCATATCGGGCCCCTTAATTAGTGGTCATTATGTCTAGCGGTCGTTTTGTCTGGCGATTGCATTCGGGCGCTTGAACGATTTTCTCGCCCGCTCTACCTCTTTGCGCGATTTACACTCGGACAGGTGATCGTTGATCAGCCCCATGGCCTGCATAAACGCATACACGGTGGTAGGGCCTACAAATTTCCAGCCACGCTTTTTAAGGTCCTTTGACAGCGCTTTGGATACATCCGAGGTGGACATACTCTGGGGCGCACACTGCGCATCGGCGCCGGGCTCAAACTGCCAGATATAGGCGGCGATGGAGCCTTCCTCTTTTACCAGTAGCTTGGCACAGCGGGCATTGTTGATGACGGCCTCGATTTTTCCACGGTGGCGAACGATACCGGCGTCTTGTAGCAGACGCTCTACGTCCTGCTCTTCGAATCGGGCAATCTTGTTGAAGTCGAAGTTCTTGAAGGCTTTGCGAAAGTTTTCACGCTTGGCAAGAATGGTGCGCCAGCTGAGCCCCGACTGGAAACTTTCCAGGCACAGTTTTTCAAACAGACGGCGGTCGTCGTCGACGGGAAAACCCCATTCTTTATCGTGGTATTCAAAGAATTCCGGTGCGGCGGCACACCAGCCACAGCGGGGTTTTCCATCGGGTCCTTCAACGGTGTTTGGCATATTCAGGCTTCTCTTATGGTGAGAGCTGCAAGCAGCGAGCGCGAAAAAGGCGGAAACCCAATATACCCCTGACGATCAACTTATCCCAGCCTGAGATGGTACTGCGAGGGGATTACTCCCGGATTCTTATCCGGCACAAGTGGATGAATGCCAGCCAGATCAGCAATACGCCCAGTGTACTCAGCAATAGCATGGTAAACATATGCTTACCCATATTGGCCGCAGCGAGATAGGTTACCTGGGCATTGGTGATCATGGGGTAAGATTGAATGGCAACCAGAATCTGAATGTTTTCCAGCAGATCGCACATGGCAATGGCAAATGGGAGCAGTGCCAGATATCGGAGCGGTGTGCGCACCTGGCCGCAGCTCTTGATCAGTTCAACCGTGAGTAATGCATAGGCGATGGAATAAACGAGGGGAAACAGTATGTCCAGGGTGGCTTCATTATAAAAATACAGGGTTCTGCCGTCGCTGCCGATCTGCTCAAGAAATCCGGTTACGCGCTCGAGGGTAAGCCCCATCTGAATATCCAGGGGGTCTGTATCGGCACTGATCATCGGGTAGATAACCAGAACGATCACTGCCTGCAGTGCGAAATTGAGCGCGAGAAACAGGCCGGCCTTGCTCCATGAGGCGTAGCGGAAAAGCCAATTCATTTGAAACATCCGTTGAATGGATAACGATTGATGATGGTCAACAATTTGCGCGTACCATACTTTGAGTGAACTTCTATGGGTATGGAATGCCGGTTTTCATCAGGAAAAATTGTTGAAGTGTGAATCTGTTTTATCAGGGAACGGGTAATTCATAAAAAAGGCGCCCATTGGGCGCCTTGCAAGGTGTGACAAGGTGATGCCAGGGAAAATGTCTAGAAGCTGAGCCGCGCCCCCAGGCTAAACCGGGGGCCATTTTCATAAAAGCCCACGGGAATACCATCGGCGGTGCGCATGTAGATGATCTCGTTGGTAAGATTTACCGCGGTAAAGAACACATCCACATTGTCGTTGACCATCCAGTTGGCAGTGGCATCCCACTGGTCGTACTGATCGGTGACCAGTTGTGAGCCCGAGGTGAGGCCGCCGTAGGATTCCGAGCGCAGGTTGTAAGACAGCCGCAGGCTCAGGTAGTCGTTTTCGTAATAGGTGGAGGCATTGAACTGGTCGCGCGAGTTACCTGGCAATTCCAGCTTGCTGCCCGGGACCTTGGCGTCGGTCCAGGTGTAGTTGGCAAGTGCACCAAAGCCGCTGCCAAAGTCATGCTGGACCTGAAGCTCCAGTCCCTGAATATCCGCACCCTTGTCGGCGTTATAGGGCCGGGTCACATTGATGCTCTGGCCGTCGATATCCTCGACCTGGGTGTCCTGGAATACAAAAGTGCTCAGGTCTTTATTGAAGTAGGTCGCGGCCAGCAGGCTGGCATCGCTGAAGTACCACTCGGCGCCGATCTCGAATTGATCCGCAAACATCGGGTCGAGCATCGGGTTGCCGGCGGTGGCGGTACCGCTGGTGGCATTGATGACAATATTGGAGCTCAGGTTCTGGAAGGTCGGGCGCGCCATGGCACGGGAGGCCGCCGCGCGCAGGATCAGTTCGTCAGACAGGTCATAGATCACGTTGACGCTGGGGAGCGCCTCGCGATAGCTACGGCCGATGGCACCGCGCTCGCCATCGATGTAGGCGTGGGAGGTCTGGTCGGTTTCGACGATGCGCACACCGAAGTTACCGCGAAGCTGGCCACTTTCAAATTCGGCCTGGGCATAGGCGGCGGTGATATCTTCGTTGATCTTGTAGTAGGCACGCTGGTCTTCTGCGTAAGTCATCACGCCAGCGTCCAGGATGCTGTCGATCTTCTGGCGAGCCAGACCCACATCGAGGAATGCGTAGCGGGTAAGGGAGCCACTGGTGGCGCCTTCACCGTGTAATTTCGGGCTGGCACCGTTGGAGACATCGGCCAGGGTAATCGCATTGAGGGCGGCAACCTGTTGCGCAATGTCCGGGTTGGATACATCCACGGAGCCGTTCTGGCGGTTGTTCTCGATGGTGTGATCGCGCAGTTTGAGGCCGGTTCTGATGGCAGTGACAAGTCCGAAGTCCACATCAAAACTGGCATCGGCCTGGAAGTAGCTTTCTTCGTCTTCCATGATGCGCACCCAGTCGCGCAGGTTGGCGGCATTCAAGTGCAGTGCGGTGCCATCCAGCGGGTCGATACCGGGGAAACTGAATTCATTGGTATTGGGGCCAAAGTTCAGGTCCTCGGCACCCATGCCTTCGAACCAGTAGTTGCGGTCCAGGGTGCTGCCGCCTTCGGCGGTGGTATTGCCGGCCTGCAGGTGCAGCTGCCAGCTGTCCCCTTCGTAGTCTGCGGAGAAGTCCAGCACATCGGATTCCACGAAGGACTCGCGCACGATGGGCTCGTCGGCGACGCCAATACTATCGGGGTTTTCAATCACGCCGCCCACCAGTGCCTGGTTGCCGTCGCTGGTGGGAATAAATACCGGGTTGGTGACGACATCGCCGTTGGGAATTTTGTAGCCGCCGGCCACAAACAGGTAATTCTGGTTGCTGTTGTCCATGTCCATATCGGAGGCAACGTAATTCATTGCCAGGTCCCAGCGATCGGAAGGGCGGAACTGCAGGGTGATGTTGCCGGTGTCCCGCTGGCGGTCCTGCTGGAAAATGGCAGAACCTCCGCCCCAGGGTACATACACATTGTCGGTCACATTACCGTTCTGGTCGGTAACGCTATAGAGGTCGTTGGTGGGGAATACTTCCAGGCCATCGCGGCGCATGGTGCGTTGCTGGCTGTTGAAGGACGCCAGTACACCGAAGGTTTCTGCGTCGTTTTTCCAGCTGAGCAAGCCGGAAATCTGCGGGTCCCACTGGTCCGGCAGTTCGCTGTAAACACTCTCGGCGGAGAGGTTGACGGTCATCGGATCCAGGTCCATCGGCTTGCGGGTGCGCACATTGACCATGCCGCCGATACTGCCCTCGTCATGGCGTGCTTCCGGGCTTTTGTACACTTCCAGTGCGGACACCAGTTCGGACGCAAGAATGGAATAGTTGAAACCGCGGCTCGGATTGTCATTCGCCCACCAATAGGCCGACGCCACATTCTGGCCGTTCATCAGGGTGCGGTTGAGGGTACTGTCGGTACCGCGCACAAAAATGTCCCGGCCTTCACCCCAGATACGATCCACGGAAATACCCGGTACCCGCTGCAATGAGTCGGCGACATTTTTGTCCGGGAATTTACCGATATCTTCGGAGCTGATCGCATCCACGATAGAGGTGGCATCGCGCTTTACATCCAGGGATTGTTGCAGGGCGCCGCGGATGCCGGTGACCACCACTTCTTCGACGGTTTTATTTTCGCTGCCATCTTCCTGTGCCAGTGTCGCCAGGGGTAGTAGCGCGATAGCGCTTGCGAGCAAAGATTTCTGAAATCCGTGAGCGCGGTTTTTTTGCATGGGTTTCTCCATTCTATTTTTATTGGTGTACGCATTTATTTTTGCCAAAGCGCAGCCCGGATTCCGCGGGCTGTAATTGGGTAAACGCGCGCGATGGAGAATTCCCGACAGAAATGTAAAAGAATTTTGGGGATTAACGAGCAGGCACAAAAAAACCGGCACTAGGCCGGTTTTTCGAGATCTATTCAGATCTATGGAGAGAAGTGGCGATCAGCCCTCTTCTTTCAGGTAGCGCTCGCGAGAAGCCATAACTTCTTTGCGCGCGGCGTCAGCGTCGGCCCAGCCGTCTACTTTCACCCACTTGCCTGCTTCCAGGGCTTTGTAGTTTTCGAAGTAGTGCTCGATCTGCTTGATCAGCAGCTCCGGCAGGTCGCCGATTTCGTTAACGTGGTCGTACAGTTTGGTCAGCTTGGTGTGCGGTACTGCCAGCAGTTTGGCGTCTACACCGGATTCGTCGGTCATGTTCAGCACGCCGATCACGCGGGAGCGGATTACGGAGCCAACCATTACCGGGTAAGGGGCAACAACCAGCACGTCCAGGGGGTCGCCGTCTTCGGACAGGGTCTGGGGCACGTAGCCGTAGTTGGCCGGGTAGAACATCGGGGTAGCAACGAAACGGTCTACGAATACCGCGTCTGCGTCCTTGTCGACTTCGTATTTGATCGGATCGTGGTTGGCCGGGATCTCGATGATTACGTTGATATCGTTGGGCAGGTCTTTACCTGGGGAAACCTTGTCGAAGCTCATTGCTGGTCCTGACTGTATTTGAAGAGGGTTGGTCGAAAATTTGGAGGCGGGATTATATACCCTGAGCGGGCGCTAACATAGCCGGTCGTGTGACTGCTCAATTCCTGATCGTTTTTACCCTTCAGCGCCGGGTTTCCGCCGTTTGCCGCAGGATTGTCTATGCTGAGGGGCAGGATACCGCCCGGCATTCATGGACGACGGGTTGGTCACAATAACGGAGCCCACCCATGGACGAATCCACCGAGCTGCCGCCATCCTCGCCCGCGGCGGACACTACCCCAGTAACCTCTTCCTCCTCACGTACGGAAACCGCGGCCCTCAGTCCGCGCCAGGTGTGGTCCGTGGCCGATGCCAAGCGTATTGTGGAGGCGCGGGGTCTTACCCATATCAAGGTAGGGCTCTTCGACAACGACGGGGTCATGCGTGGCAAATACATGAGCCGCGAGAAGTTCTTCTCCGCCCTCGACAAGGGCTTTGCCTTTTGCGATGTGGTGCTGGGTTGGGATATCCAGGATCAGTTGTACGACAACACCCGCTATACCGGCTGGCATACGGGCTACCCGGACGCCCCGGTGCGCATCCTGCCCCACACCTGCCGCGAGGTGCCGTTTGAGGACGGCATGCTGCTGTTTCTTGCGGAATTCGAAGGCGCGGCCGAAGCGGTGTGCCCGCGGGCGCTGTTGCGCAGGGTGATTCAGCGCTGTGAGCAGGCGGGCTTTGCACCCTATGCGGCGCTGGAATACGAGTTCTTTGTGTTCGACGAGACTCCCGATACCGCCCGCGCCAAGGGTTACCGGAATCTCAAGCCGTTTACCCCCGGCTGGTTCGGTTACTCCATGATCCGCAACTCGGTACACGCGGACCTCTACCACGAGATTCTCGCACTGGCGGAACGGATGGATTTCCCCATCGAGGGTTTGCATACGGAGACGGGCCCCGGGGTACTGGAGGCGGCGATCACCGTCGACAACGCAGAAGCTGCGGCTGACAAGGCCGCACTGTTCAAAACCTTTATCAAGGTGTTGGCGGAGCGCCGTGGGCTGATGGCCACGTTTATGGCTAAGTGGTCCAACGATTATCCCGGGCAGAGCGGGCATATCCATCTTTCCCTGCGCAACCGGAAAGACAATACCTCGGCGTTTTATGCCGAGGGTGAGCCCCATTCCATGAGCGCAACCCAGCGGCATTTTCTTGCCGGGCAGCAGCGGCTGATGCCGGAACTGCTGTGCATGGTTGCGCCCACCATCAACAGCTACCGGCGCATGATCCCCGGCTTCTGGGCGCCCACCGATGCCACCTGGGGCGTGGAGAACCGCACCGCCGCATTGCGGGTGATTCCCGGTGGCGACAAATCCCAGCGTCAGGAATACCGCCTGGGTGCGGCGGATGCCAATCCCTACCTGGCGCTGGCAGTGGCGCTTGGCTCTGGTCTTTATGGGGTGGAACAGGGGTGGGCGCCGGGTAAAGCGGTGGAAGGTAATGCCTACGAAGATCAGCACCCTGAAGAACTGGCCCTGCCGAGGACGCTGTGGGATGCCGCGCAAAGACTCAAACAATCTGAGGCCGCGCGGGACCTGTTTGGCGATGCTTTTGTGGATCATTTTGCCGCGAGTCGCGAGTGGGAAGAGCGGGAGTACCGCAAACACATCGGTGACTGGGAGCTACAGCGCTACTTTGAAATTATCTGATGACGATGGTTGATTACCGAACCTGAATAGCGACTGCGACATTCTCTGAAGCCAAAACGTTTATGCAAAAACTCCAGTGCATTTCCCCGATCGACAATAGTGTTTACGTCGAGCGCCCGCTGGCCACGGAATATGAAATCCAGAATGCGCTGAGTCGTGCCGAGGGCGCCCAGCCTGGCTGGAAACAGGTGCCCGTTGCCGAGCGCGCGACGCTGGTACGTGCGGCGGTTAAACACCTGCAACAAAGAAGAGCACAGCTGGCGGAGGAAATCTGCTGGCAGATGGGCCGCCCCATTCAATTCGCCGGAGGTGAAATCGACGGCCTTGCCGAGCGCGCACTGACCATGGCGGATCTGGCCGAGGCCATCGGCGGCCCGCTGCGCGACATTCCATTGCCGGAAAAGCCGGGCTTCAAGCGCTTTATCCGCCGTGAGCCGCTGGGTACCAGTTTTGTCATCGCACCCTGGAACTACCCCTATCTCACCGCCATCAATGCGGTGGTGCCATCACTGTTGGCGGGAAACAGCGTAATCCTGAAACACTCGGCACAGACGCCACTTTGTGCCGAGCGCTTGGTGGAGGCGTTTACGGAAGTGGGATTACCCCCGGGGATTTTCCAGTACCTGCACCTGGATCACCGCGATGCGGAACAGGTGATTATCAACGGCGGTGTGCAACATGTGGCCTTTACCGGCTCCGTGGGCGGCGGGGCCGCCGTGGAAACGGCGGCGGCGGGGCGCTTTCTTTCAGTCGGACTTGAACTGGGTGGCAAAGACCCGGCGTATGTGCGCGCCGACACCGACCTGGAATATGCGGTGGCCTCGGTGGTCGACGGGGCCTTCTTCAATTCCGGCCAGTCCTGCTGCGGAATCGAACGCTTGTATGTGCACCAGACTTTGTTTGCTGAATTTGTTCAGCGGGCGGCGGCGCTGATCCGTAAATACCGTCTTGGTCGCCCGGACGATGAAAGCACTACTCTCGGCCCCTTGGTGCGTGCCAGTGCCGCGGACTTTGTACGGGACCAGATCGACGAGGCGGTTGCGCAGGGAGCACAGGCGCATATCGACGGCGGCGATTTCGAACTGGATCAGCGCGGCAGCGCTTATCTGGCGCCACAGCTGCTCACCGGCGTCGATCACACCATGCGGGTCATGAACGAGGAATCCTTCGGTCCGGTGCTGGGGGTGATGCCGGTGGCAGACGATGCCGAAGCACTGGCACTCATGAATGACAGCGAATACGGCCTCACTGCGGCCATCTACTCGGCGGATGTGGAGACCGCGCTGGCACTGGGAGAGCAGTTGCGTACCGGCACTGTGTTCTTGAATCGCTGTGATTACCTGGACCCCGCGCTGGCGTGGACCGGTGTCAAAAATTCCGGTCGCGGTTGTACCCTGTCAGGCATTGGATTCGAACATCTGACCCGCCCGAAATCCTTTCACTTCAAACTCAAACCCTGATAGCCACCATGTCGAAAAGTCCGTATTTCACCAACTGGAATTATCCCACGGCCATGCGTGTGGGCCCTGGCCGAGTGCGCGAACTGCCGCAACTGTGCCGGGAAATGGGTATGGCAACCCCCATGCTGGTCACCGACCCGGGACTGGTGGCGCTGCCGATGGTACAGGCGGTGGTGGAAAACTGTCTGGTGGCCGGCGTGCCGCTCGCGGTGTTCAGTGAAATTAAAGGCAACCCCACCGGCAACAATGTGAGTGACGGTGTTGCGGTGTTCAAGGCGCATGGCTGTGACGGGGTCATTGCCCTGGGCGGTGGCTCGGCTCTGGACGCGGGTAAAGCCATCGCACTGATGGTGGGGCAGACGCATCCCATCTGGGAGTTTGAGGATGTGGGAGACAATTATCTGAAGGTAAACACCCACGGCATGATGCCGGTGATTGCCGTCCCCACCACTGCCGGCACCGGCTCGGAAGTGGGGCGTTCGTCTGTCATTACCGACGAAAATGCCAAGCTGAAAAAAATCATTTTTCATCCGCGTATGCTGCCGGAAATCGTGCTGCTGGATCCGGAGTTGACCATAGGGCTGCCTGCGCCAATTACCGCGGCGACGGGTATGGATGCGCTGTCGCACAACCTGGAGGCCTTTTGTGCGACTAACTTTCACCCCATGGCGGAAGGCATTGCGCTGGAGGCCATGCGCCTGATTAATATTTACCTGCCGCGCGCGGTAGCCGACGGCAATGATCTCGACGCGCGCATGCAGATGCTGGTGGCCTCCAGCATGGGCGCCACGGCATTTCAGCGCGGACTCGGTGCCATGCACGCGCTGGCGCATCCACTCGGTGCCCTCTATGACAAACACCACGGACTGCTGAACGCGATATTGATGCCCTACGTGCTGAGTACCAACCGCTCGGCGATTGAAGAGCCCATGAGCCGGCTGTCGCGCTATCTCGCTCTGCCAACGGCAGGATTTGCCGGCGTGCTGGACTGGGTACTATTCCTGCGGCGGGACTTCGGCATTCCGCATACCCTGGCAGAAATCGGCATTGGCGAGGAGGACGCGGACCAGGTCGCACAGATGGCCTCGGTAGATCCATCTGCACCAAGTAATCCGTTGGCATTTGACGTCGATGATTACCGCGGAATCTTTTTGAACGCTTGTCGTGGGGACCTGTGAGGTGAAGCGCGTTGCCGGCAGCAACGCGCATCGTTTTTCGCGATACTGCGTTATTGCGGGTGTAAATTCGCGTTGCGAATCAGGGCCTGATAAAAACCCGTTGCCTTCACCATATTGTCGATACTGATGCGCTCATTGGTGCCGTGGAATCCGTGCACATCCTCGCGGCTCACCAGCATGGGGTTAAAACGATAGTTATTGTCGGCAATTTCCTGATAGCGATGGCTGTCAGTGCCGGCAATGGTCAATCCTGGTGCCGTGATTACCGAGCCGAACACTTCTTGTGTGGTATCGGCCACCAGGCGAAATCCTTGTGCCTCATCGCTGGATACTTTGGACGCGGAATCACCGCGGCGTACCACAACCTTAATACGTTCATCGTCGATAACAGATTCGATATGCGCAAGCACATCGTCAACGCTGTCCCGCGGGTGCAGGCGGAAGTTTACGGTAGCGGTGGCCTCGATCGGTAAAACATTTTCCTTTACGCTCGCCGAGAGCATGGTGGCGGCAGTGGTAGTGCGCAGCATGGCAGCGGTTGAGGCCTGTTGTTCCAGTGCGGACTCAATGACCGGTGCGAATAGCCACTGGTTGGCGAACATCAGGCGTTTTTCAAACGACATATGGCGGGCGGCGGCCTCGAACAGCTTTTTGCTGAGCCCCTCTAGTCCGCCGGGCAACGGGTTCTGGTTCAATCGCACTAAAGCGCCTGCGAGTATATCCACCGCGGTTTCTGCCGGAGGCATGGACGAGTGTCCGCCCTTGCCTGGTGCGACGAGTTTGACGGTGAGATAACCTTTTTCTGCCACATTGATACTGGCGATTGGGGGTTCTACGCCGGGAATAAACCCGTGCAGCAGGAATGAACCTTCGTCCAGGCTCCAGTCCAACTGTGTTCCATTGTTTTTCAGCGTTTCCACAATCGCCGCAGTACCGCCATTCCCCCCGGTTTCCTCGTCGCTGGTAAGGCTGATATATACGGTCCTTTCCGGTTGGTAGCCTTGTTTTAACAGACTGGTGGCCGCCTCCATGAGGGCAATGGCCGCACCTTTGTCATCGAGCGTGCCGCGGCCCCAGATGTGGGTATCGTCCACCACACCGGCGTAGGGGGGGTGTTGCCAATCGTATTCTGTACCGGGAATGACTGGCACCACGTCGTAGTGCGCGGACATCAAAATTGGAGGCAGCTCCGAATTTTTACCCGGCCAGGTATACAGCAGCGAAAATTCCTGCCCCTCTTTTTTACCCAGTTTTTTCGGAGGCATGGCCGCATGTACTTCCGGATAAGTGGCTGCCAGCCAGTCGACAAAGTCTCTATATTGCTGCTGGGTTTCACGCTGGTTCAATTGAACCGAGACGGTGCGAAACTGGATGGCCTGCGACAGGCGCCCGGCAATGGCGCGGCCATCGAGGTCCAATGGCTCCGGGGTAATATTTGCCAGGGGAGGGGCGGTAAAACTGAGCGTGCGGATAACGAGTACCACTACTAACAGTAACACCGCCATGCCAATACCAATCAGGCATCGGTTGATTAATTTATTTTGCATAGTCAATTTCATACTTCAGTGAAAAGCCGGCGTTGCTAAGGCCGTATGAGTTCAATAGTGATTCAGTAAATTTATCAGAACTTTCTGTGAAGGTGCCGCTGCCGGGTCTCGCAAAGCTATACCCGGTAGCGGTACCGCCTCGGGATTTATTCGGAGCGCGGTACAAGGGGCTTTGAAAAGCCTACACAAGTTCTCAATAAGGGGGAATCAGAACCGGTATTCCACCTCAATACCCGCAGTGCGCTCCAGCCCATAAAAATGGCGCAGGGTGCCGAGGAAGTCGCGGCGGGTTTCCACCATATATTCCTCATCCGTCAGATTTTGCACGAACAGAGCCGCGTTCCAGGTGTCCGCCTGGCTTTGCAGACCGATGCGCGCATTGACCAGTTGATAGTCCTCCACTTCACCAAAGTGAACCGTGTCACCGCTCGCCAGAGTGCGCTCGCTTTCATTTTCCGCGGTGTTGTAGAAGCTGTCGCGGTAGATGTAATCCAGGCGCAGCAGCAGGTCGGCACCGATGCTATTGATCGGCAAATAATACTGGCCGCCCAGATTGAACGAAGTCTCTGGCGCGCTGGGCAGCTTGTTGCCGGAAAGGTCGCTGCCGTTGGCGTCCGCGTTCGGATAGCTTGTGAATTCCGCGTTTAGCAGGCCCAGCGACGTGTTGATGGTGAGGTTGTCGCTGGCGAGCCAGGTAAGCTCCGCCTCGAGGCCGGTGGTTTCCACTTCCGCCGCGTTGCGAATGGAAATCGAGGTGGCGCCATCGCCCAGATCCACAAACTGGTTTACCTGGTAGTCCTGGTAGATCGCGCGGAACAGGGCCAGGTTGTAACTGAACTGACGGGCCAGAGCGGTGCCCTTCAGGCCCACTTCAAACGCATCCACGGTTTCCTTGTCGAAGTCGGTGCCCGCAGCCAGGTCACCTGAGGCAACAAAATCGAGGTTGTAGCCACCGCTTTTGAAGCCGCCGCTGTATTTCGCGTAGGTGTTCATATCCTCAGCCAGCGCATAGTTGATACTGAGCGTCGGCGACAGGTGGGAGTCGGTGCGATCGTCTAGCACCTCGCCGGTGGCGATGCGGAACAGCGGTGCGCTGCTGCCGTCGATAGCCCAGTCCACTTCCTTCTGCTCTTCGGAATAGCGCAGGCCGAAACCCAGCTTCCAGCTGTCACTCAGCTGGTAGGAACCATTCACGTAGGCTGCGATGCTGCTGGTATCCACGGTACCTGCCGTGTACACGGAGCTGTCCGGATTTACCAGGCCGGGAACCCCATATTGCTGCTCCAGTAGATTTTCGAACAGTTCCGAAGTCGTTACCTCACGGAAGCTGTTGCCTTCCTGTTGGTAGAAGTAGAGGCCGGCCACATAGTTGAAATCGTCCGCGCCGGGCGATACCAGTTGGAATTCCTGGGTCAGCTGTTCGTAGCTGTCCATGTATTCGATTTCCGCCAGAGGATAAGGGGAGTAATCGGTGTCGTTGTGGTAGGTCATTTCCGTGTCGCGGGACGCGGTGATGGAGCGCAGGGTGAAGTCGCTGGGTAGGTTCCATTCCATGGTCAGGGCGGTACCGCGGATTTCGCGCTCTTCGCGGGGGTCGACGTCCATGGCCACTTGGTGCCTTTCCGGTGCGGCAGTGTCGGGTGCACTACCGAAAGTATTGGTGACGGCTTCGCCGGTGGTGGACAGGCGGTCGCTCTCCATGCCGTCCAGTGCCAGGATTGCATTGAAACTGCCGCCGGCGTCATACATCAGCTGGGCGCGGTAGGCGCTGCCATCCTGTTCATTCAGGAGGTTGCCGGTGGTCAGGTTCTTCACGTAGCCGTCGCGCTGCTGGCGGTTGACGGAGATCTTGCCGAACAGGCTGTCGGACAGGGGAGCGTTGATGGTGGCGGACAGCTGGCGGGAATTCATGCTGCCGTATTCGGCGCTGATGCTGCCGGAGAATTCGTCACTGGGCTTCTGCGAGATCAGGTTGATGGCACCGGCCACGGTGTTCTTGCCGAACAGGGTACCCTGTGGACCGCGCAGCACTTCGATGCGTTCCAGGTCTACCAGGTCCTGGTTGATGGCCGGAGACTGCCCCAGATAGACCCCATCCAGATAGACGCCCACGCGGGTATCGAATCCGATATTGCGGCTAGCGGAACCGACTCCGCGCATGGTCACCGCGGTGGTGAAGTCGGTGCCGGAGCTGATATTCAGGTTGGGCACGAACTGCGCCACTTCCTGTACCTGGCGCACGCCGGTCTGCTTGATCGCCTCGGCACCCACATTGGTGATGGCGATGGGTACCTCGGTGATGCGCTCGGCGCGTTTCTGCGCGGTGACGGTAACTTCTTCCAGCTCTGCAGCGAAGACGGTGGGCGCTGCCTGGGCTGCCACTGCGGCGGTGATGGCTGCGGCCAAGGCACGGGGCGCGGCAACTCGGGTATTGAAGTGAGCGGCGAGACGGCTTTGCATGTGGTTCTCCTGACGGGTTTCTTATTTTGGTGCCTGCGGCTCAGGGATAGGCCGGGGCTCGTCAGGGTTATAGCGGTCGTGCGCCAGCGTGGCGTCCGGCCTCGCAAACTTGGAGAAAATTCTTGCTGCGCCGTGCGGGTTGGAAAGTCCGAACTTGCGAATCCGGATTTATTTTTCCTTTTAAATCAATCGTTTATCGATTTGTCGTGGCGAGCCCGGTAGCGGCTCGGTGACTCCCCAAGGCGTTTCTTGAACTGGGAGAAAAAGGTCGAGTTAGAGTTGAACCCAGCCTGCAGGCCGATATCCGTGACCGACAGGTGTGCATTTGACGGTTCGGTCAAAAGGCGCGCGGCCTCGCTTACCCGGTACTGGTTGATGAAATCGTAGAACGACTGGCCGGCGAGGCCATTGATGGTTTCCGACAGGTGGTGTGCTGGTACATCCAGCCGTTTGGCCAGCTGGGCGATTTTCAGGCCCGGTTCCAGGTAGGGCTTCTGCTGCTCCATGCTGACCAGCAACTGCTGCCAGAGGGCCTCTGCGGCGCTCTCGCTGAGATTGCGCACGCTGGATTTTCTGATGGCTGGAGCTGTGTCTTCAGAAACACCTTGCTCTGCGTCATGCGTCGCCGGTACAACTCCCCGCTTTTCAGGCGTCTGCACCGTCAAGCGGATATGGCGCTGCTGCAGGCCAAACCATCCCAACAACACACTCAGCAACAGCGGCACTAGCGCCTGCAGCAGACCCGGCGTCAGCGCGCGGCTGGGTGGTGCCAGCCAGTTGACCAGCTCCAGCAGGATGGCCAGTGCCGCGGTGGCGAGAAAGACGTAGCTCAGTACCCGCAGCCAGCGCAGGTTTACCGAATCGATATTGGAATAACTCTCCATCACCCGGCGCTGGTAGGGGCGCAGCAGGCGCAACACCCAGACTGAGTAGACGATGGGGGAAATCATTGCCGCCGCGCGGTGGATAAAGCGCGCGCGGGTCACTTCATTGGTGGCACAGCCTGCATCGTTGATACACGGGGCATTGAGCAGATCGTCGCTGGCCACCGGCAACTGCCATAACCACAGCCCCGCCGAGACCAGCGCCGGCATCAGGTGCCACAGGTGGCGCGGGTGCCAGCGAAATTCGGGCTCGGTTAGCAGGCGGCAGTAAAAGTAGAGCAATGGGCCGAATAGCAGCTGCAGAGCAAATACCGCGCGAAATGCATCCGGCAACGCCTCCACCTCAAGGCGTGGGATATACGCCAGCGCCACCAGGTTGAATACTACCAGCAGGGTGCCCAGACAACGGTTGGCACGTCGATTGCCCCAGGGTGCCATAAACAGCAGCAGTGCAAGGGTGATACCGGTAGCGATGCCGAACAGAATCACGAGGGTGATCAGGTGGAGGGTGATCTCTTGGGTCAGAAGCATGGGCGCGGATGGGTCTGATTGCCTGGCTGAAGCGGAAGATTAATCAAAAGTTGCCGGCAGGTCAGTGATTTCTGCGTACAACACTTCGGTTTCTTCGGGAGTTGCGCGGTGCTGAGTCTGCACTGTTTGGCCGGTACGTCAGCCATCTTCAATCCGCCGGCATTTCCCATCCCCCAAAAAAAGGGCGCCGAAGCGCCCAATATAATCTGCCGAATTCAGAGTGTCAGAAGGAGAATTTGTACCCTACTGACAGGTTGAACATCCATGGATCATAGCTGTAGTCGCCGGAATAGGACTCGAAAATGGGATCTACATCCGGGGGCGGCGGTACATCATCAAAAATCTGTAGCCTCATATCCGTGTCGGATTGTGCGTAAATCGCGGCCACATTTACCAGCCAGGCACTACCGCGTCCGAAATTGAAATCCATACCCGCTTGCCAGGTATAGCCCCAAGAATGTCCCATATCGAAATTGCCGCGAAGATCAAATTCAGCCAGGTCGTCTCGCAGTACACGCCTAAGGCGGCGTTCACTGAAGTCGGTATAGCTAATTCCACCGCCTATATAGGGCTGAACCATGCAGGTTTCATCCAGGGGATAGAACTTAAGGCTTGCGGTACTGATATCGGCACTAAAAATGGCTACATCACGAAATTCGACATCTTCGAAATCCGGCGAAAAAAACCTGTCAGCGTGACTGCTGGTATGGTTGTCGCCGTTCATATAGCCAAGCTCGATACCCCAGTGCTCTACAGGTTGCCACTCGAAGTTGATAGACCAGCCCCACTCGGAACCTGGATCAACCGTAGAGCGAAACGCATCGAAAAATTGGAAGGAATCGTCGACAAAGCTAACTTCGTCTTCCCCGGGGGAAATGTAGTATCCGCCAACACGGACAATAAAGTCCTGTGGCTCGGTCAAGCCGAGGGGGTTGGCCGACACAGTACTACTAAACGCCAATGCCAGCGGTGCCAGGATGGGTGAAAATTTTAATATCCGTTTCATTCAAGGTAACTCCATATATACCCGTTGAATAAAAAGTGTAATACACCCATTTTTGACTTAAGTGAAAAACAACTGACTTTACGTGCCAAATAGCAAGGTACCGGTATTACCTTTGCGTTAAACCGGCGGCAGACAACCGGGCTTTGATGGTGCTTTCACATCTCAGCGACATTTTAGTCACATCTGCGTTGCTAACCTCCCAGCGTTTCACCAAATAAAAACGGTAGATTGTTGTCGGGACGAAAAAGGTATAACAAAGGGAATAGCAATATGAGCAGGCAGTTGAGACAGGTATCGTGGTTTACTCTTTCGGCGCTGTTGATGGGAACTCCGCTTATAACCCACGCAGCAGAGGCGCCCGGTGCACTGACCTTCATCGTCAAGGACCAGTATACCGACCGTCCGCTCTCATCCGTGCAGATCACCCTTGAGGAACGGGAAACCAATACCACGCGATCTGTACAGACGGATGCACAAGGTCGCATCGTCATTGACCAGCTCGACCCCGGCCTCTACTCGGTGAGCGTAGCCAAAGGTGGGTTCAATTCCCTGTATGAGCCAAGTATCCGCGTGGTTACGCGCAAAAACGTCAAGGTCGAACTCGAACTTGGCGCGCAGGCACTTGAAGAAGTGGAGGTGCGGGCACAGCAGGCGGAAGCATTAGCCGCTAACAGCACCTACCTCGATCGAGAAGCGTTGCGCAGTGCTGTTGGTGGCGGCGCAGATCCTCTCCTTTCGCTGGACGGTTTACCGGGCCTGGCATCCGCCAGTGAGTTCGCGAGCTTCAGCGTACGCGGCCGTGGCCCCCGGGATAATCTGATATTCGTCGATGACTTTCCCTTTGATAAAGCGGTGCACTTTGATGCGACGCTGGGTGAAGAGGAGGATGTCGGTGGTGGCGGCCGTTTCTCGATTTTCGCACCGAATGTAATTGGCGGTGCCGAGTTTTCACCGGGCGGGTGGAGTGCGGCTTATGGCGGCCGGGCGGCATCGCTACTCAAGCTGGAAGTTGCCGACGGCAATCCCAGCCCTTCCGCCAGTTTCCGCTACGACCTTGCGGGCTATGAAATTGGTTATGACGGTCCTACCGGTATCACTGAAGACTCTACCTTACTCGTTTCTGCTCGACGGCTGGATTTCGGCGCTTTGTTTGAAACGATCGAAGAGCTCGATATCGGTGAGCCGGTCTTGAGAGACGTGATCGTAAAGTCGGTCATACCCCTCAACCAGAACCACACCTTCGAAATTCTGTTGATGGATACGCACGAGGACTATACCCGCGGCGTAACCCACGTGTTTGCGTCGCCCAATTTCGAAGATGCGTCACTTCAGGATTCCGAACAGGATAGTGATTTGTACGGTATGACGTTGCGCTCTCTGGTCGGAGAAGACGCTGTCTGGACCAACAAGGTGTACTACCGCACCAGCGACAAGGTCAGTTCAGAGGGGGAATCATTTCCTGATCTCGTACCTGAGGGATCGCCTGCGTCCAGCTTTCCCGTGCGGCAAGACATCACCACTATCGGTGAGGCCGAGACAGAGATCGGCTGGCGCAGTGACTTCGAGACGGTAAACCAATGGGGCGTGTTCAGTGCCGGTACTCGCGTCACGCAGATTGAACTGGACTATAACACCGTCCTCGATGGTGATTGGATCCGATATACCTACGACGACGATGATTTCAGGCCAGACCCCGATCAGCGCTTTATTGTGCTGACTCCCGACGGCATCAACTCTTCGCTCGTTCAGAAAGAGACCAACTACGCCGGTTACGTTGAGCAACTGTTTCAACATGGCGATTGGGATATCCGCACCGGCATGCGGTTTGAACGTGACGGTTTTGCCGATCAGAGCTTGGCGTCGCCTAGGTTTAGTGCCAATTGGCGGCCGAGTGCAAAGGTTCGATATTTTGCAACGGCTGGACTGTTCCACCAGTCACCACGATTTTTGGAGCTGGCCGCGAACGAATCGAACGCTCTTGAGAATGAAGAAATTACCCATGCCAGTATCGGTTATGAATACTTCCCGAACAGCAACTGGTCGGTGTTGACGGAAGCCTATTATCAAAACCTCGACAACCTGGTGGTAGACCTTGACCGGGCAAGCGGGACCTTTGCCAACATTGGTGACGGCACATCCTACGGGGTCGATGTTGTGGCCAACGGTATGATCCGCGAGGATATTTACGCTACCGCAACCTATTCGTACAACGATGCGGTAGTCGACCGCAAAGACGGGCGCGGTGACGTTGCCGCTGACTTCAGCCGCGAGCATGTTGCTACCCTGGGCCTGACCTGGGAAATCAGCAGCCGCTGGAAAGTCGCCGGGCGCTACAAATACCTTTCCGGTACGCCAGATGATCTGTTTATTATCCACTCAGACGTCTTGGGAGTAGGGCAGCCTCTACGCTACTCGAAGGAGATCATTGAGCGGAATGTCGGCCGCACCAGTGGAGCCGGTTCGTTGAACGTTCGTGTTGACTACCGGCGTGCATTCGGTCCCATCGATGTAACCGCCTTTCTCGATGTCATCAACGTAACGGCCGCGTCGTCGAGCGATGAGTCTGAGTTTGACTACCGCCGGGGAGTTGTAGTACACGATGATAGTGAAGCCGAGCCGCTTATTGGCCTGCGGTTGGACTATGCCTGGTAGATAGTGCCTGGTAAATCAGGCGTGGTAATCAGGCCTGGTAAATCGTATTTGGTAATGGGGAACAGTAGATGGTACATGCGCTTGGTGCGGCGCCGATTAGAGTGTTGATCGTCGAAGATAGCCGCGGCATTTGCGAGAATATTGCCGCGTATCTTGAAAGGTATAACTATGTTATGGATTTTGCCTATGACGGTATCAGCGCTATGCACCTGGCGTTGACCAATACGTTCGATGTTATTGTTCTCGACCTGAAGCTTCCTGGGATGGATGGCCTGAGTTTCTGTCAAAAGCTGCGAGCGGATGCTCAATTAGACACGCCCGTGCTTATGCTGACTGCGAGAGATACGCTGGACGATAAGCTCAAGGGATTCGAAGCGGGGGCGGATGACTATCTGATCAAACCGTTCGCATTACAAGAGCTGCATGCGCGACTGCAGGCGCTGTTCAAACGTAGTCGCGGTAAAACCGCTAATCTGTTAACGGTAGGGGACCTGACTCTGAATCGGTCTACGCTGCAAGTGCATCGCGCGGGGTTACACATCGATCTCACACCTGCTGGTATGCGGCTACTGCAGAGATTGATGGAAGTGGCGCCGTCTGTTGTGGTTCGCGATGATCTCGAATCCTTGCTGTGGGCGGATGAGCGCCCCGATGGTGATGCGCTTCGCTCGCACATGTACAAGCTGCGGCAGGCGATCGATCGACCGTTTGATCGCCCGCTGATCCATACGGTGCATCGTATCGGCTATCGCATTGCAGAGGACGCTCAATAATGTACAAGTACAGTTTACGCAAGCGTGTCGCCATTGCCTTTGCGATGTGTGTTGCTGTACTTAGTGTGGTCTGGGGGTTCGCGTTCTTTTCTGCAATCCGGTTGAGCGAAGACCATGTCTTGGCGCATCAGCTGCAGCGCGCCGCCGAAAGCTATCCCTCCCTGTCACTGAACCTTCGCGGATACGATGAGGTTGCTAGCTTGCCGGAATCACTACGGGAATGGGCGCAGACAAACCCCGATGAAGGGTTGTATGAATTCGATACCGAGGAGCTGCATGTCGCGGTAATAGCTGCCGACAACGCACAGCGACGTGCATTTGTAGTTTTTGACGTTGCCGGTATTGAGGCTGCATCTTCAGAGGATTGGTGGTGGCTGCTCGTGATCACCGGGGTCGTGGGGGCGCTCGGTGCGCTAGGTTTCGGGCTGGGTGTTGTGGTGATGCGTAGAGCTGTCGCCCCTGTTGTGCAACTCGCGAACGTGGTTGCGGACATCGACCCGGAAAAGCTATCGGCCGAGGATTATAAACGCATAGAGTCCAGCCGGTTTGGCGATGATGAGGTTGGCGTACTCGCCAGGACCATTGAGAAGACGCTTGAGCGGATCAGCGAATTTGTTGAGAGGGAGCGATACTTTACCGGTTCAGCCAGTCATGAGTTGCGAACGCCGGTCACCGTGATACTGGGCGCGCTTGAGCTGTTGGAAGAAAGTGATCTGTCGGCGACCGATAGTAAGGCGGTAGATCGAGTGCGGTGCGCGGCGCTCGAAATGAAAGCCACGATTGAAATGTTCTTGTGCCTCGCTCGCGAAACCGACAATGGGTTGTATGACGAGCAGTTTTTAGTGATGCCGCTGGTAAGCCAGGCGATAGATCAGCAGCGCCACCTGTTGAACGGCAAGTTCGTCGATGTTGAAATCGATGATTTATCAAAACCCATCGCCTGCGGACATTCCCAGGCTTTTTCTATCGCGGTCAATAATCTGGTGCGAAATGCATTTCAGCACACGCTAGACGGACAGGGGCCGATCACGATTCACATCAGAGAGCGCGCGCTGTTCGTCACCAATCAGGTCAGTAGTGAAGCTAGTGAGCGGCACACAACGACCGAGGCGTCGTCTCAAGGATATGGGCTGGGTCTGGGTATCGTTCAACGGCTGTGTGAACGCAATGGCTGGTCGTTTTCTTTGCACGCTGATGAGGCGCGTGTAGCGGCCCGCCTTTCGTGGTGACGAGGGCAGACCGCAACACTGATAGTCTAACTGAAAGCCTAATAAAAACTCGCCAGCAGTTCAGTGATTTCTGTGTCCAGCGCAGATTGCTCGATCTGCGGTGAGGCACTTTCGGGGGAATGGGAGAATTGGACCGCATACCAGAGCACGGAAAGGTAGCGGTAAGTTCGCTTCCAGTGGTCCAGTCTGGTCAGGTCGGCTTCACACGCTGGCCGCAGCAAGTATTCGGTGAGTAGTGTCCGCTGCTGTTGCCGATCCAGATCGTATCCCACGGTTACTGTCGCAAGGTCAAAGAAGGGGTCGCCGCACGCGGCGTATTCCCAGTCTATGGCCCGGAGCTGGCCGGAGATATCCTTTAGCAGGTTGTTGGGCAGCAGGTCGTTATGGCAAAGCCGATAGCTTTCTGGGCATGTGCTGCTTTGCTTAAGCTGCAGTTCCATTAATTGGTGTAGCTGGGCCAGCACCGGGAAGAAATCCGTATTTCTGTCGATGCACTGCCAGTAGCGGTTCGCCTTGTCGGCAATATCCAGTTGCACGGAAATCGGCGGCAGCTGGTGAATCTGCTGTAGCAATTGCGCGAGTTGGGCAAAAGCCTGGGGCTGGTTGATATCCAGCGGCGCGCCGTCGACAAACTGGGTCAGCAGGTAGCGGTGAGCCGGATCCACATACACCAGCGGTGCACACAGGTCTTTCGGACTCGCTTGCTGCAGTGCCTCTGCCTCGGCGGCGCGGTTGAGATCAAGCGCAAGGGAGTTGGGAGCGTTAATGCGCAGTACCAGCGTTTTATCGCCCGCATCAATCAGAAAGCTGCGGTTGGTGAGCCCGCCTTCCAGCGAGCGAATCAGTTTGGGCGGTCTGTCACTCCATCGTTGCCACTCGTTGGCAATGAGATGTTCGACGCTCTGGTTCATGCGGTAACCGTCTGTTCCTGGCTGCCAGTTTGTTTTTGGTACAGCGCATACCACTGGAAAAATCCGATAATGACCAGGATCACGTACAGCACAAACAGCAGTGCTGTGAGATACAGCTCGCGGTCGATATACAGATAAATCGCGGCACCGTCGATGACGATCCAGTAAAGCCAGTTTTCCAGTACCTTGCGGGTGACCATATAGGTGGTTACCACGGCACCCCAGGTAGTGAAGGAGTCCAGGTAAGGCAGGGCGGCGCTGGTGTAGTTATCCAGTACGTAACCAAATATCAGGGTGAGTACGCCCACTCCCGTAAATGCAGAGAAATGCATGGCGGCGGACCAGCGGTGGATATGCAGCTTTTCACCTTCTTTATTGCGGTGTCGCCACTGCCACCAGCCGTACACGGCAATCACCAGATAAAAAATCTGTAGCGCCGATTCCATCAACAGGCTGACGTCCCAGAACAGGAACAGGTAGATGGCAGTACTGGCAAAGGCTGCGTACCAGCACAGGATATTTTCCCGCATTGCCAGCAGCAGATAGGTCAGCGCCAGTACCACCGCTGCCAGTTCCCACAGGGTCATGGCGGCGTAGGCGGTGGCGATGGCTTCGCGGATTTCCGGGGAGAACATGGATCAGAGTCCAATGTTGGGGTTCAGGTCGCCGTCGATAAATTTGCACACGAAGATCGCGCGTCCGAACTGCTCCCAGGATTTGCGCATTTCCGCTTTCAGGACATCCATCACCACATCGTAATCACCGAATACCTGGGTGCTCATGGTGTTGGAGATTACCTGCAGCTGCGGCTGTTCGTTCAGACGCTGGATAAAATCCTTGATGGCCGGAATGTACTCGTCTTTCAGCGGGTACATGCTGATATCTACGGAGAGTTGCATATCAAATCTCTTGAGTTATAGGGGCGTTCCATTGAACTTGTGCGAGGCGGTACCGATACCGGGTATACCTTTGCGCGACACGCCGTGAACCCATCCATGGGGGCTCGGCTGCGGCCATCCAGGCCGCAGACGGTCTCGCAAAGGTATACCCGGCATCGGTACCTTCATAGCAAGTTCAGTTCACTAAATCAAAATGTATAGCTGCCGGAGATACCCGCAGTGCGCGGTTCTCCCAGCTGGTAGTAGGCTTCCGGCACGTAGCCGTTGGCCGGATTGTTGCCGAACTGATTGCTGAAATAGAAACCGCGAGTGTAGATCACTTCGTCGGTGAGGTTTCTGCCCCACAGGGACAGATCCCAGTTGTCGCCGCGGTAGGTGAGGCGCGCATTGACTAGTTCGTAGGCGGTGGATTTTTCGTTGTGGCTGTTGGAGAAGTAGAAGTCGTCTTTGCCTTCCAGTTCCACGCGCGCCGTCAGGTTGCTGGTCAGTGCGTACTCGGCACCGGTGAAGTACTGGTAGTTGGGGGCGTGGGCCAGGTCGCGGCCGCTGAGGTCCACCGGCGAAGCTTCCCCGGTATTGTCATCGCGTCCATCGACGTGGGTGCTGCTGACAAAGTTTTCGAATTCCGCATTCAGCCAGCCGAAGGTGGCGAAGAGTTGCAGGGCATCGCTGGCCTGGAAGTTGATTTCCGCTTCGATACCGGTGCTGTGACCACCGGCAGCATTGGCCAGGTAGTCATCGAAGGAAAAGTCGTCCGGGTTGAAGATGGACTGCTTGGCCTGAACGTCGCTGCGGTCTTGGTAAAAGGCGGCGACCTGGGCCTGCAGGCGGCTTTCCAGCCAATCACCTTTTACCCCGAACTCGTAGTTCAGCATGCTTTCGGTTTCGAACAGGAAGGTGTCGCTGCCGATGGCCGGGTTGTTTTCCGAGGCAGAAATAATGCGACCGTTGACACCGCCGGCCTTGTAGCCGCGGGACAGGGTGCCGTAAAGCATGGTGTTGTCGGTGGCGTTGAACTGCAGGGTGATATTGCCGCCCCACAGGTCTTCGCTGGTATCGCTGGTGACCGCAAGCGAGTCACTGTAGTCCGCGCGGCGCTGCTCCAGGCGCAGGCCGGCAATCAGTTCGAAGCGCGCATTCAGGGCGGTATTCAGCTGCCCGTAAATGGCCGCATTGTCGGTATCGAATTGGCTGGCGAAGCTGGCGTTGCGTTCCAGTGCTTCTTCCTCGGTGCGCAGGTATGCACCGGCCACCCAGCCGGTGCTGCCGCCGAACAGCCGACTTTCGTCGGTGGAGACCAGGCGCACGTCGACGCTCAGGTTGTCGCGGTCGCGCAGGTAGTTGTCGGTGGAGCTGTATTCCCAGGGGTGAAAGCCCACATGAGTCCAGTCTTCGTCATAGCCGTATTCGGTATCGGAGGTGGCGGCGCTCAGTACGGATTTGACGGTGAACAGTTCGTTGCCGGACCAAAGTCCGCTCACTGCGCCGGCGAGGGCTTCCTGACGGTCCCAGCCCGGCTGGTCGGACAGGGTGTTGCGGGAGTTATCCAGCGTAAAGGCGTCGTAGCCGTTGTCCGCGTCCAGGTAGAAGAGGGTGAAGTCCAGTTGCAGGTCGTCACTGGCCTGGTAGCGCAGCTTGCCGCGGGCCACGGTCTCATCAATATTGTTGGTGTCTTTGCGGTCCAGGTAGCGGTTGTGCACATAGCCGTCGGACTGCTGATTCTGTATCGCGAAGCGGTAGCTTAATTGCTCTGACAGTGGGCCACTGGTGACCGCAGAAAGAGTGTGGGAACCGTAGCGGGCGGCTTCGGCGGATACTTTTGCAAAGGTTTCCGCAGTCGGTGCATTGCTGGTCATGCTCACCAGACCCGCCAGCGCGTTGGCGCCATACACGGTGCCCTGCGGGCCGCGCAGGATTTCCACCTGCTGCATATCCAGGGTGCTGGCGGCGAGGCCGAGGCCGGTAAAGTCGATGCCGTCGACAATCAGGCCAACGGACGGATTCACCGGGTCGATAAACTGGCTGCGCTCGCCGATACCGCGGATCTGCACGAAGCGGCCACGAGAGGCACCGCTGGAAAAATTCACGTTGGGCGCCAGATTCAGCAGTTGCTCAAGATTGGTCGCGCCGCGGGTTTCAATGACGGCGGTATCCAAAACACTCACACTGGTGGGGGTGTCAAACTGGCTGGCCGTGCGCAGCTGGCTGGTAACCACCACTTCTTCGATGGCGGTTTCCGCAGCGGCAGGCACGCTGGCCAGGGCTGTGGCAGTGGCGATCGCCTGGGCGACAGGCTTGATACCGGATTTGGTTCTGGGCTTGATGCAGTTATTGGAATTCATGGCTCTCTCGAACAAATAAGTGAGAGACCCGGAGTGCGACGTGAAGAGGGGAGCTTGTGGACTACCTATTCCTACGCCGGTATTAGCCGGATCAGGTTCAAGGGTTTGCGGGCCAGACCGATATGATCTGGCGGCATCTCAGGCGGTTGCCACCCCTTAGGTTTTGCGGGCGCGATGGTAGCAGATATGCAGAAGTGTCGGAACTGGTGAATGTGAACCCCAGCAGCCGCCAGGTCGAGGACGGGGCTTGCTTCTGTGGCTACTTCTGGACCTGCTTCGGCGGCGCTTCTCCTGCAGGTTGTGGATGCTGCTCTAGCAGCTGCGCCCGCTGCTTCTTCAGTCGATCCAGCTTTCTCTCACCTTCAGCCAGCTGCTCCGGTGATACTCCGCCCTGCCGTCCCAGTGCGATCATGTCTTTTAAATCGGCGATTTTTTTGGCCGAAGCGGCGGCAAAAGAGGCGTACACCTGCTGCTGCTGACGCGCTTCGTACGCCTGATACAGCTTGTGGTCTGCCAGCTCTTGGGTGGTGGGAGCAACCCGATCGCTGGGCCTGGGGGCCAGAGGGGGCATGCGCGGGTCGCCTGCGGCCATAGTCTGGCGCAGCGAGGTAACCGCGCTGGGTTCTGTCTCCTGAGGCCCTTTGCTGGCGGTTTTCGGTTGTGCAGGTTGCTGGTCGGATGACTGCAAGGGGGAGGATGAGGGACTCCGCTTGGCGATTGCGTCAGCTTTTTGCGATGACTGCCCAGAGCCATTGGTGGGGACACCATTAGCCGCTGTCGGCCAAACCCCAGACCAATAGACACCGAGAAGAGCTGCGGAAATAAATGCGAAGGTGATTAACTGGCGCGTCATGATGCGTTCTTCCGGTTTATTTCTCTGTGTATTTCGATGTGGGCGGCTTCCCGAGATTCGTGCAGTAACTGTTGGAACGTCTGCTGTAGCTTTTGCTGCGCAATGGCGTTGGCAGCCCGGTAGCGCACTGACTCGCCGTCTGCCGGTTGAAAACCGGTTTCCCGCTGGTCTACCAAGAGTATTTCCCAGTAAAGCACTTTGCCGTTCTGGGGGCTGCGAACGGGTCGGGAAACCTGATGGGGTGTTTGCACAAATGCCAGCGCCTTGCTCCAGTGATCCTCACGGCTGTTGCGGTCTATCCACCCCAGTGCGCCACCGGAGGCTTTGTCTTCGGCCTGGGAGTAACGTGTTACGGCTTCCGCAAAGGACAAGCCGCCCTGAATTTCTGCGTACACCTGGTCCGCTAGCTCCTGGCTGTCCAGGCGAATGTGATAGGCATGAACTTTTTCCACCCGGGTAAATTTGTCCCGGTGGCGCCAGTAATAGTTTGCAATTTCCTCAGCGGTGACCTGTCTGGCGAGGGCCTGCAGTTTGGGGTTTTCGTCGTGGATATCCTGTAGCAATCCCATTTGGCGCAGGCCGGATTCTCGCACCAGTGCATCTTCCACACACTGCTTGATGATCGTGCGAGAGAGTTCACTCACACCGGATTGGCGCTCAAACCAGTCGAGTACAAATTCCATGGTTAACTGCTGCCGGATCGCCTCGCGAATGAAGTCCTGATTCAGGTTGTGCATTTGTACCTTGAGCTGCATATTTTGGCGGCGGTACAAGTCCCACAGCGTCAGCTGCCGCTCAGCTTGTTGCGGATGAAAACGATACCGGGCCAGTACCAGATTTTTTGCTTGTTGCTGCTGTTGTGGCGTCATCGAAGTGTAAAGTTGCTGTTGCAGCCGCAGCGCTGGCGCCAGGTATTCGGTATCGATGGATAGCGGTGCGGTAAGGAAGTCCAGGACGTCGCCAGTACCAGTATTGCGCATGTCGTTTTGCAGTGATTCGCTGAAAGCGCTGCGAATGAGGCGGAACAGCTGTTGCTCCAGCTGGGTATCTCGGTCGTAACCCACTAGAGAGGGAGCAGCCTCGGACGATTGCCCGGTGAACTTGTTCGCCAGGATCCGGTTTTCCAACAGACCTTTTAACACGGACTCCCGATCCGCGGACGCGTTTCGCTGCCGCGCTACAGCAACGAAAAGGTCCAGCGCCTCGAAAGTGATAGCCTCGCCATCGATACGTGCCGCCACATGATCTGGCAGTGCAGGAGTGAACAGGGTAGCGGTCAAAAGTATCACTGCGACTGCCGGAACCAGTAACCAGAGCTTGTTGTTTTTCATCGTTGATTTCCGTCTGCCGGTATCGAGAGATACCGGCATTCTTTCGTTACCGATTTACTTATCGATTTACTTATCGATTTACCTATCGATAGTTACTGGCTTACCCGCTGTGCGGCGTGGTTCAGGATGTGAACTACCATGGCGATCGCGTTGGGGACAACGGTGCGCGCTACCTGGACCCGGTCATTGTGATCTGTGCTCGACAACACGATGCCACCGCTGCTATACGCCAGTGCGCCACCCTGGGTGAGCAACGGTCGGATATCGTGGTTGTTGCTGTTGACCGGGACAAAGTTGCTCAGGGCCTGGGTAACTAGCGTGTTGTCGTTCAGGTTTTCACTGTCATAGTAGTCGGCGACCCAGCCTTCCCAGCCGCTGTGATTCAATGCGGACGTTGTCCAGACGTGGTGGGGCTGCAGCAGGTCGGTGGTGTGCATGACAAAACCGAGGCTTTGCGCGGTGGGCTGGGCGAGGAACTGGCTGTACCAGTACTGGCCGAGGTTATCGATGGGCTGGAAGGGAATTTCCTCGAAATCGTCGTACATGGATTTTGCGGAATGACTTCCCTGTCGATAGTTTGCTTCGGTAATGCCGTAGCTGTTGTACTCCGAATCATCTGCCCAGAACCAGCCCGACATACCACCATTGCCGTCATCCAGGTAATCGCCCACCAGCCAGCTGGCGGCCAGGTTGTCGATATCCCCCCACACGGTGAGCAGGTCGTAGTTGTAGCCACCCAGGTCGTTACCATGCACGTCGGGCCCGCGGGTGTGATTCTGGAAGTGCCAGTAGCTGGTGTAGTTCACCAGGGAGGCGCCGGCATTGAATACCGGCGCGTATACACAGTCGCCGGTAACCGCACCGCAGAGGTAGGTGTCCTGAAAGTCATCGACATCGTAGGCGCCCTGGCCCAGGACCTCGGCAAACTGGTCCACGGTGTAGCCGGCGGCGTTCACCCAGGCTTTCAGATTCGCGTATTCCGTGGTGCCGGGGTTGTTGCGCATATAGTTGACGGCGTCGATCGCGATACGCTTGTGGGTGATTTGCTGGAATGCCTGGGCAGGAGTGGCCAGCAGGGCGGCCAATAGACTGGTGATCAGTAATTTATACATAAAAACTCCGGTTGCTTGTGTGGTTGCTTATCTAGATGCTTGTCGCGCGCCAGTAATTTTCTGGTCTATACCAGTCTGGAGTTTTTAAATGACAGCTTTTCGTGCGGAATGACGACAGTTGCTTGTGGCTTTTGTTTCGTCGTAGAAATGTGGCGAACATCGCAATTCGATCGTCTGGTTTCATTCACCTGCGGTATTTTTGTAATGTTCGCCGCATGCATTGTCGGCGCACGCTGAATGTCGCGATGGTGTATAAGTCGATGTATAAGTCGATGTGTCAGTCGGTGTATAAATCGCTGTATAAGCTGATGTATCAGCCTCTGGAGTAAGAATTTGAAACCTGTGGTGCACTCCTGGATTCGGTTTCTCGCCCATTTCCTGTTTATCCTCACGGCATGGACGGTGTTCATTAAATATCTATTTCCCATCGCCTATGCTCTGGGCGTGGGGGAGGCGTGGGATACCCATGTTTACTGGGATCTCTGGCCCATCGCGCATCTGTGGATGGGTTGGGCGCTGCTGGCGCAACCGGTCTATACCCGCCGCCTGGCGGTGGTGATGTCGGTGATCGAAATCGTGATCATCATCAGTAAATTTGTCGTATTTCTCGAGGATCCGGAGTGGACCATCTGGCGCACTAACTGGTTTGTGAACAAGGTGTTCGTTTTGGCGTGTTTTATACTGGTATTGCTTAGTGCCTTGGTGAAACCGGAATGGTTCCGGGCTGTCAGGTCTTAACTGACAGATCAAAATCAGGGATAAGTCATGGATGATGTACCAGCCCGCCGAAAATTTTTGCAGTTGCTGAGCGTCGGCGCGGTTACTGCTTACTGTGCGAGGTTTTCTTCGACTCTGGCACAAACTTCCGCTCTTGCGCACAAGGCGATTCCGAGTAGTGGTGAGCAACTGCCGGTGATCGGTATGGGCACCTGGCGCACGTTCAATGTGGGGGATGATCTCCAACTGCTGAATGCGCGCACCGGGGTGGTTAAGGCATTTTTCAGCCTGGGTGGCGGCCTGATCGACTCCTCCCCCATGTACGGTTCCGCGCCGGATACCCTGGGCTATGTGCTGAAGCAGCTGGGCAGACCGAAATCGCTGTTCGCCGCGGAAAAGGTCTGGAGCCCCGCCGGTGGCGGCGCCCGCGAGCAGATTGCGAACCTCGCTGCGCGCTGGGGTCTGCCCACATTCGACCTGGTGCAGGTGCACAACCTCGACGACTGGCGCGAGCACCTGGCGGTACTGCGGGAGTTGAAGGCGGCGGGTACGATCCGCTATCTGGGGATCACCACCTCGCATGGTCGCCGCCACGAAGAATTTGAGCAGGTAATGACTGCGGAGCAGCTCGACTTTGCCCAGCTCACCTACAACATTACTCATCGATCCGCGGAAGCGCGGCTGCTGCCGCTAGCGCGCGAGAAAGGTATCGCGGTTATTGCCAACCGCCCCTACGACGGTGGCAACCTGATCAAGCGGCTAAAGCGCAGTGAGACAGTGCCGGAATGGGCGCAGCAGGAGCTGGGGTGTCGCACCTGGGCGGATTTCCTGCTGAAATTTATCGTCAGTCACCCGGCGCTCAACTGCGCCATTCCGGCAACCACCCGGGTGGCGCATATGCAGGAAAATATGCAGGCGGGTAGTGGGCGAATGCCGGATCCCGGTTCCCGTGCGCGTATGGCGCGATTTATCGAAGCGCTGTAAATACAGAAAGGGGGTGGTATGGGCGATTGGGCAACCTATCAACTGCAGGATTTCATTCCCTTCGATGCGGATGTCTATTTCCGCCTGCTTGCGCGTATGGGGGAACATTTCTGGCCGCTGCAGCTGGCGACACTGGTACTGGGAATCGTTGCGCTAATACTTGCGTTGGCCGGGCGTGGCAGGGTGGCTTTGGTTCTCGTTGCGCCACTTTGGGCGTTTATAGGTATTGCATTTTTTGCTCAGCGCTACGCAGCGCTCAACTGGGCGGGTGGTGCTTTTTGCTGGGCCTGGCTGCTTCAGTGCCTGTTGCTGTTGCTGCCGGCCGTGACCGGCCGGGGAATTGCACCGAGCGCGCCTCTTTTTAGCGCGCCAGGGCCGAGTGCGCTTGGGTCGAGTGCGCTTGGGTCGAGTGCGTCGGTGCAGGCCGGACTTCTCGTTTCAGGCTGTGGTTTGGTCGGATATCCGCTACTTGCGGTTGCTCTTGGCAGTGGCTGGTCACAGGGGGAAGCCTTCGGTCTGCACCCGGATCCCACGGCGGTGGTGACGCTCGGTATATTGCTTATGGTCGCCAGAGGCTCATGGCTGTGGGCTTTGACGCTGGTGCCGTTACTCTGGTTACTGGTTTCCGGGGTTACCCTGAAGGTGCTTGGCTCTCCATGGTATCCGGCGCTGTTTGCCATTATGGCGGTGGTATTCGCAGGATTGTTGAGCGGCCGGCATTCCCAGGTTGCCCGCTGAGCCTGCGTGTATACCTGAGTGTATATTGGACTTCACTGTGCTTTTTCCCTCTTCCCCGTTGTATTCCGCCATAGGTAATTGTGCGCTGCTGCGCTAGGATTGGCTCAATTTCGTTGTCTGGAATTAGCCAAGGAGCCACTGTGCGCGCATTTTCACTACTGGACCTCTCTCCAATTACAGACACGGGCGATGCTCGGCAGGCACTGATGAATTCCCGAGATCTTGCAAGGCACGCAGAGAGCCTGGGTTACAAGCGCTTCTGGATGGCTGAGCATCACAATATGACCGGGGTAGCCAGCGCCGCAACGGCGGTGGCGCTTGGCTATATTGCTGCCGGCACCGACAAAATTCGTGTGGCGGCCGGGGGCGTTATGTTGCCAAACCATGCGCCACTGGTGATTGCCGAACAGTTCGGTACCCTCGCGGCGCTCTATCCTGAACGGGTTGACCTAGGGCTTGGGCGTGCGCCGGGCACCGACGGCGCCACCATGCAGGCGCTGCGGCGGGATCCCATGCATGCGGCGGATCACTTTTCGGAGGATGTGCAGGAGTTACTGCACTACTTCGCGCCGGAAAAACCGGGCCAGCGGGTGCGCGCGGTGCCGGGTGTCGGGCTGGGTGTGCCTATCTGGTTGCTGGGTTCGAGTCTATACTCCGCGCAGCTGGCGGCGGCCCTGGGGTTGCCGTTTGCGTTTGCCTCCCACTTTGCGCCGGCCATGCTGGATCAGGCGTTGCATCTGTACCGCACGAAATTTCAGCCCTCCGAACATCTCGACAAACCCTATGCTGCAGCTGCGATCAATGTCTTCGCCGCAGATTCTGATCAAGAGGCGCGCAAGCTGATGACCTCTATTGAGCAGCAGTTTGTGGCTCTGCGGCGGGGAACCCCTGGCCGCATTAAGCCACCGGTGGATGACCCGGAATCCATTGCATCACCGGTGGAACGGATGCAGGTGACCCAGGCCTTGGCCGAAAGTGCCGTAGGCACGAGAGAAACCATTGCTCCCTGGATCGACCGTTTTCTCGAACGCACCCAGGTAGATGAATTGATTGTTACCGGCGCGATTTATGATCACCCGGCGAGGCTGCACTCGTTTGCACTGGCGGCCGAGGTTCTGCAATCGCGCGTCGATAGCTGATTATTGTTGAATGGAATTGAGGTTTGACAGTGACGATACGCGAGGCCAAGCCCGCAGACTTTGATGCTATCTGGCCAATTTTTTGTGAAGTGGCACGGGCCGGCGACACCTATGCTTACCCGCGGGATATTGCGCGGGAACAGGCGTTTGAACTGTGGATGAATAGCCCCAGGAAGACCCTGGTCTTTGAGGATCAGGGAGAGATTCTGGGAAGCTACTACCTCAAGACGAATCAGTCGGGGCCCGGCGCGCACGTGTGCAACTGTGGCTATATGGTTGCGTCCGCGGCGCGCGGTCGTGGTATCGCCGCGGCCATGTGCGAGCACTCGCAGGATCTGGCGCGAGCGCTGGGCTACCGCGCCATGCAGTTCAACTTTGTGGCCTCTACCAATGAGGGTGCGGTGCGACTGTGGCTGAAGCTGGGGTTTGAAACGGTTGGACGCCTGCCCAGGGCATTTGATCACCCCACTCAGGGCTATGTGGATGCTTTGGTGATGTACAAGTGGCTGGCAGATTAGTACGAAACTCCGCCCTTGTTTGCACGGCTACCGCTAGTAACCTTTTTGCGCGCGTGATGCATTCGCTGCCGCTAAGGAAAGAAACTGGTTTAAAGAAACCGGTCTAAAGAAGTGGGTCTAAAGAAGAAAGTCTGAGGGAATACAGACCGGTATAAAATAAGGATGTTTCGATAATGAAAATAGCAAGCCCGGGCGCTCAACGTTCAGCGCATACGCAAAAATCCACTCGCTGCCTGGTATGCGACACGCCGTTAGGCCTGTCGCCTTCTTTAAATACTTCTCCAGAAGACTCCCCCGTTTGTCAGAATTTTGAGTGTCAGCGGTTTATCGAGCAGGGAAAATCGCTGCCGGAAAACGTATTCAAAGCAAGGCTGGCTTTTCAGCAAAACCTGAATCGTGAGAAACAAGCCGAGCAAACCGAACGCGAGCGCAATATTGAGGCGCGCATCCGGCAAGAAGAAGTGGAGAATCAACGCCTGCTCCAGTCGGCGTTAGCGGAGCGGTGTCCTTCGCTTGAGGGGACAGCTTACATGATGGTAATCCCGGTAGGACGAACCCAAGTTGCGCCCTTGAATGCAGCGCGGCTAGTGGACTACCGGGCTCACCTGGAAAAAATTGTCGCCCAGGCGCAGAGCCCGGATCCGGGTCTGCTCGAGGCGCGGGACCAGAACCTTGTGCCGGCCCGGGAAATACAGTTGCGCGAGACTCAGCAAAGGGATGCGCCGGAACTGGAAGCGATCGGCGATCATCTGTGTTCACTGTGCAAGGGCGCCTGTTGTTCTTCCGGCCAGGATCACGCCTACCTGTCACCGCTGAGTATGCGCCGTACGATGGACGCGAACCCGGATCTGGACGGGCAGGGGATAGTGTCGCTGTATCTTGCCTGCCTGCCCCAGGAGAGCATCGAAAACGCCTGTATTAACCAGACCGCGACGGGATGCAGTTTGCCAAAGGCGCTGCGCTCGGATATATGCAACGCCTATTTTTGCGATCCGATTCTGAAATATTATCGGGAAGCGAAAGACTCCCCCGAGATGAAACAGGTCTTTGCGATACAGCGGGAATATATTCACGCGGCAACCATGCATAAGGATGTCGACAATCCGGTGATGGCGAAAGCGTTCGTCAGCGTCGATGGTGTCGAGCCGGTTGAATAGTATTTTTTGCTGAACTAGTCTCCCTAGGAACTTCCCTCCCTAGATAGCACCCTTCACGGCACCTCTGAAAGTTCCTGCTTGTCGCCATCTGTTCAGACGGCTCCCGGTTCCATTACACTGGCGGCTCTATTTATCGATGTCTTCGGAGTCACTATGGATCAGCATGATCCCCGTTCCTGGTTGGAAAAATTACCCGCAGCCTTCCACGCCTATCTCGATGGCCGCAGATTGGATGAGGTGGAATGTATTATTCCCGATCTGAATGGCATGTCCCGGGGTAAGGCGATGCCGCTGAACAAGTTCTCGCCGGAGACACCGATTTTTCTGCCTATCTCCATTTTCTACCAGACCATCACCGGTCAGGATGTGGAGATGGATATCGAGAACCAGTGGGCCGAGAGCGATATGGCATTGGTGCCGGATATGTCTACGGCAATGGCGGTGCCCTGGGCCAAGCAACCGGCATTGCAGATTATTCACGACCTGCAGGACCTCGACGGTAACCCCATTGCCTGTGCACCCCGCAATGTGCTGAAGCGCGTGATGGCCATGTATGCGGACAGGGGCTGGAAGCCCATCGTGGCGCCGGAGCTGGAATTCTACCTGACCAAACCGAATATCGACCCCAACGAGCCGATTGAACCACCGGTGGGGCGTAACGGCCGCTCCGGCACTTCACTGCAGTCCTATTCGATGACGGCCATCGACGAATATGGCCCGGTGATCGACACCATTTACGAGTACGCGGAAGCCGCGGGCCTGCACATCGATTCCGTGATCCAGGAAGACGGCGCTGGTCAGGTGGAGTTCAACCTGACCCACGGCGACCCGTTGTGGCTTGCGGACCAGGTGTTTTATTTCAAACGCATCATCAAGGAGGCGGCGCTCAAGAACAATATGTTCGCCACGTTTATGGCGAAACCCATGCGCGACCAGCCCGGTAGCGCCATGCATGTGCACCAGAGTGTGGTGGATATGCAAACCGGTAAAAATATTTTTTCTGACGAGAACGGGAATGCCACGGACCTGTTCCGTTACTTTATCGGTGGCACGCAAAAACATTTGCGCGAAGTGATGCCGTTTATTGCACCGAATGTGAATTCCTACCGGCGTTTTGAATCCGAGGCGAATTCCAGTGCGCCGACCAACACCGGCTGGGGTTACGATAATCGCGCTACCGGATTGCGCGTGCCCAACTCCGGCGCCCAGGACCGCCGTCTGGAAAATCGGGTCGTGGGTGTGGATGCCAATCCCTACCTTGCCATTGCCGCGAGCCTGGTGTGTGGCTATCTGGGGATGGTCAATGGTATTGAACCCAGCGCACCGGCGGAATCGGAATTGGCGGAAGGGCAGGAAGCGAACTTTTTTATTCCCGCGACGTTTGATGAGGCACTGCGGATTTTTGACGACGCCGACGATGTGCGCCAGGCGCTGGGTGAGGATTTTTGTCAGTTATATGCGGCGGTCAAGTACGAGGAAATGCGCCTGTTTCACCGGGAAATCTCGCCCTGGGAGAGGCAGCATTTACTGTTGAACGTGTAATACAAGCTCGATTTCGCGCTATACAAATTCGCGCTATACAAAAAAGGCCCCGCTTCGATTGAGGCGGGGCCTTTTTTAATTGGGACGGGGGTGAGTCTTAGACGTCAAACCCTTCGGCCAATTTTTTCTCTACCAGTACTTTTTTCAGGCGCGCATACTGCGGGATACCGTGTTTGTAGGGCGGGTAGTCTTCGCCTTGAATCAGCGGCTCCAGGTAGTCACGTCCCGCCTGGGTGATGCCGAAACCGTCTTCGGAAATGAATTCCTTGGGCATGAATTTCTCGACATTGGCTACTTCGCTCAGCGGTGCTTCGCCGATGCTCCAGCTGTAGTCGGCGGGGCCGGTGCCGTTGCGCTCGATGGTCGGCATGATGGCGTTCTTGCCGGCCACTGCGGCTTCTACGGCCGCCTTGCCCACGGCGTAGGCCTGCTCCACGTCGGTGGCGGAGGCGATGTGACGGGCGGCGCGCTGCAGGTAGTCGGCCAGGGCCCAGTGGTATTTCATGCCCAGTTCGTCCTTGACCATCTTGGCCAGGGTGGGGGCGACACCGCCCAGCTGTTTGTGGCCGAAGGCATCGACGCTACCGGCGTCGGCCAGGAAGGTGCCATCTTCATACTGGGCGCCCTCGGAGGCGACGATCACGCAGTAACCCTGCTCGTCGACGGTCTCCTGGACTTTCTTCAGGAATTTCTCTTTATCGAAGGCCACTTCCGGTAACAGGATGATATGTGGCGCATCGCCTTGCTGTTCCTGGGCGAGGGCACCGGCGGCGGCAATCCAGCCTGCGTGGCGGCCCATCACTTCGAGAATGAACACCTTGGTCGAGGTGGCGCACATGGAGGCGACGTCCAGAGCAGCCTCCTTGGTGGAAACCGCGACGTATTTGGCTACGGAGCCGAAGCCCGGGCAGTTGTCGGTAAACGGCAGGTCGTTGTCCACGGTTTTGGGGATGTGGATGGCTTGGATGGGGTAGCCCATCTTTTCCGATAGCTGGGAAATCTTGAGGCAGGTATCCGCGGAGTCACCGCCGCCGTTATAGAAGAAGTAGCCGATGTCGTGGGCTTTGAACACTTCGATCAGGCGCTCGTACTCGGCGCGGTTCTGCTCCAGGCTTTTCAGTTTGTAGCGGCAGGAGCCGAAGGCGCCGGAGGGGGTATGGCGCAGGGCGGCGATGGTCTCGTCGCTCTCCTGGCTGACATCGATCAGCTCCTCTCTGAGGGCACCGACAATGCCATTCTTGCCGGCGTAGACGGTGCCGATCTTGTCGCTATGCTGGCGGGCAGTCTCGATGACTCCGCAGGCGGAGGCGTTGATAACGGCGGTAACGCCGCCGGATTGTGCATAAAAAGCGTTCTTCTTCGACATGTCTATCCTATGGGGTCGCGGTTTCTCGTCGTAAACCACCTCTGGCGATGGTTGGCGGTGGGTGGCTCTTGGCGGCTGCCTCACGCGGCGCGAAGTCTAATGTATTCATATGGCAATTGCATGGAAATGCGGACATTCGACACTTACTGCTGGAAATGGCCGTGATAAGCTTGCGCGGCATTGGATTTAAGGCTTCTGGCAGTGTTGGCTGTTTTTGCCATATTAATTAGCAAGAACCGCGCCGGGACCGTTTTTACCGCCAAAGATCTGAGGATCGGGTGGGAGAAATTGCGTGAACACTCGGTCTGAACGCAATTGGTAATTTTTGAGAGAGCATTCGCACTGATATGCATATTCATATTTTAGGTATCTGTGGCACTTTTATGGGCAGCCTGGCCCAGCTGGCCGTGGCGGAAGGCCACAAGGTCACCGGGTCCGATGCCAACGTATACCCGCCGATGAGCACCCAGCTGGAGCGTGCCGGCATTGTGCTGACCGAGGGCTACGACCCCGCCCAGCTGGAGCCTGCGCCGGATCTGGTGATCATCGGCAACGCCCTCTCGCGCGGTAACCCGGCGGTAGAAGCCGTGCTGGAAAAGGGGCTGTCCTATACCTCCGGGGCCCAGTGGCTGTGCGACCACTTCCTCGGCGGCCGCTGGGTGCTGGCGGTTGCCGGTACCCACGGCAAGACCACGACCGCCAGCATGCTGGCCTGGGTGCTGGAATACGCCGGTATGGAACCGGGATTCCTGATCGGCGGTGTGCCGCAGAACTTCGACGTTTCCGCGCGCCTCGGCAACACGCCTTTCTTTGTGGTAGAGGCGGATGAGTACGACACGGCGTTTTTCGACAAGCGCTCGAAGTTTGTCCACTACCGCCCGCGCACCCTGATCATCAACAACCTGGAATTCGACCACGCAGACATCTTCGATGACCTGGCGGCGATCCAGAAACAGTTCCACCACCTGGTGCGCACGGTACCGGGTTCCGGCCTGGTGGTGGCGGCGCAGGAAGACGCGGTGACCCAGGTGCTGGATCAGGGCTGCTGGAGCCAGGTGCAGCGGCTTGATGTCGAGAGCGCCGACGGCGTTCGTCTGGGAGACTGGTGCGCTGCCAGTGTTGCCGCCGACGGCAGCAGTTTTGAGGTTTTGTTTGAAGGCAAAGTTGTTGCCAGTGTTCAGTGGCAGCAGACCGGGCTGCACAATGTGAAAAATGGCCTCGCCGCCATGGCCGCAGCCCGCCACGTGGGTGTGGCGCCGGATACCGCGGCGGAAGCCCTCGCGGCGTTTGGCGGCGTCAAGCGCCGTATGGAATGTCTGGGGGATGTCCAGGGCATCCGTATTTATGACGATTTTGCCCATCACCCCACGGCCATCGAGACCACCCTCAATGGCTTGCGCGCCAAAGTGGGCAGTGAAAAAGTCATCGCGCTGATTGAACCGCGCTCCAATACCATGCGTATGGGACATCATCAGGGACAATTGGCGCGGGCCTGCAGCGGTGCAGATCTGGTGCTCTGGTATCAACCGGAAGGGATGAACTGGTCCCTGGATGAGGTGGTGCACCACTCCACCGTGCCGGCGAAGGTTCTCCATAGCATCGACGCTGCGGTAGAATCCGTGCTTGAATTATCTGCGCCTGGCAGTCACGTTATTGTGATGAGCAATGGTGGCTTCGGCGGTGTGCACCAGCGACTGCTGAGTGCCCTGCAGAAGAAATACGCCGGGTAGTATCAAGCCTGGCACCATTAAAGAGCCCCGGTCGGGGTGATACGGAACTGCTTTGCCCGAATCAACTTTGCCCGAAACAACTTGGCCCGAAATAACGTTTTCCAAGACCGTCACCCTCGCCATCACCGGTGCCTCCGGCGCCCAGTACGGCCTGCGCCTGCTGCAGTGTCTGCTGGCAGCGCGGGTGCGGGTGTGGCTGCTGCTCTCCGATGCCGCGCGCATCGTGATCGACACCGAAACCGAGGTAACCCTGCCGGAAGACGAGGGGCAGACCGAGGCATTCCTGCGTGACCTGTATGCCGCGGAGGAGGGACAGCTGACGTTGTTCGGACGCCGCGACTGGTTCTCGCCGGTGGCCTCCGGCACTGGAGCCGCCAGCAGCCTGGTGATCTGCCCGGCCAGCGGTGGGACCCTGTCGGCCATTGCCTGCGGTGCCTCGAACAACCTGATTGAACGGGCGGCGGATGTTGCACTCAAAGAACGCCGCCAGTTGATCCTGGTGCCGCGCGAGGCGCCTTATTCCGAGATCCACCTGGAGAATATGCTCAAGCTCACCCGCATGGGCGCCGTGGTACTGCCGGCCAGCCCGGGCTTCTACCAGAAGCCGCAGACGGTGGAGGACCTGGTGGACTTTGTAGTGGCGCGGATCATGAGCCAGCTCGACGTGGAGCAGTCACTGTTACCCCCCTGGGGCGATGGCTGAGGTCACGGCTGAACGGGATATTTATCGGTTTACTGCCTGTTTATTACTGGGAGGGGCTTGATGGCGAATCTGGACCGAAGCGTCACCATTCATTTCTGCGTCCAGTGCAACTGGATGCTGCGAGCCACCTGGATGGCGCAGGAACTGCTCTACACCTTTGCCGAGGACCTGGAGCAGGTCGCCTTGAAGCCGGGTACTGGCGGTATCTTCGAGATACGGGTCGGTGACCAGCTGATCTGGGAGCGCAAGCGCGACGGGGGTTTCCCGGGGCCGAAAGAGCTCAAACAAAAGGTGCGTGACCTATTGTTCCCGGAGCGGGATCTGGGTCATGTGGACAAGTAGCCGGTTCTGAACATCGGCGAACAAGAAAGCACGAATCAACATTGTCAGTGCGTGTAGATCGCACTTTCATCATTTCACGATAAGCGAACTCATTATGCTGTTGGGCTTAAAGACCTGGTATGAAAAGCTGGTGCTCGGGCACCCGAAAACGGTACTCGCACTGGTCGCATTGCTGACCATTGCCGCCGCGGCGGGGCTGCCTCGCTTCAAACTGGATGCATCGGCGGATTCCCTGACCCTGGAAACGGACGACTCGCTGGATTTCTTCCGCGAGATTTCCGAGCGCTACAACTCCGGCGACTTCCTCGTTGTCACCTACCGCTATAAGAATGGCGACCTCTTCAGTGACGAATCCCTCGCGACCATGCGTCGCCTGCAGGACGAGCTGGCAATGGTGGATGGCGTCACCGGGGTGCAGTCGGTACTCAATGTGCCGCTGTTATACAGCCCCAAGCTCTCCATTAGCGATGTGGCAGAGGGTATCCGTACCCTGTCTGCTCCCGGGGTCGACCGCGACCTGGTGCGCCAAGAATTTCTGGCAAGCCCCATCTACAAGGACCTGATCCTGAGCCCCGATGGCGAGACCACCGCCATGATGCTCAACCTCGAGCTGGATAAAGCGGGTCTGGACCTGGTGCGCGAGCGCGATGCCCTGCGTCGCCAGCGCAACGAAAAGGGCCTGAATGCGGAAGAAACCCGGCGCCTGGAAGCCGTTTCTGCCGAGTACCTGATGCACCGCACCGCGCAGGAAGACGCCGCCCGGGACCGGGTGCAAGAGGTGCGCCAGATCCTGAGCCACTACGATGACAACGCGGAGCTGTTCCTCGGTGGTCTCACCATGATCACCTCTGACATGATCGCGTTCATCCAGAGCGACCTGATGGTGTTCGGCGCGGGCATTCTGGTCTTTATCGTGGTTACCCTGCTACTGATCTTCCGTCAGGCCCGCTGGGTGTTGCTGCCGCTGGTCACCTGTGTGACCACGGCGGTGATGATGCTGGGGCTGCTGAGCTGGCTCGACTGGCGCCTCACGGTGATCTCCGCCAACTTCGTTGCGCTGCTGCTGATCATTACCCTGGCGATCACCATTCACCTGGCGGTGCGCTACCGCGAATATTTCGCCGAGCACCCCGAGTGGGATCGTTTCCAGCTGGCCTCGGCGACCGTGACCTTTATGGCCAAGCCGTGCCTGTACACCGGTTTGACCACCATGGTGGCGTTTATCTCACTGGTGGTCAGCGGTATCCGTCCGGTGATCGATTTTGGCTGGATGATGACCATGGGGGTCATCCTGGCGCTGCTTCTGTCTTTCCTGATTATTCCCGCCAGCCTGATGCTGCTCAGAAAGCGCGACGCCGGGCAGGGGGAAGATAACTCCCACGCCTTTACCCAGATCTTTTCCCGTTTCGCGGAAAACCACAAAGGTGTGGTGCTGGGCGTGGCGGTGGTGGCGGCCATTATCAGCGCCGTGGGCATCACCCGCCTGAAAGTGGAAAACCGCTTTATCGACTACTTCGATGATTCCACCGAGATCTATCAGGGGATGCTGGTGATCGACCAGCGCCTGGGCGGCACCATCAACCTGGATGTGGTGCTGAACAAGCCGGAGCAGTCCGCGCCCGCTTTTGAGGGGGAGGGTGAAGGCGAAGAAGACCCGTTTGGTGCCGAATTTGGCGGTGAAGAGATTGGTGGTGAAGAGTACGGCAGTGAAGGGGCTGGCGACGGCGAAGAAATTGCCGAGAGCGCAGAAGAGGATGCTTTTGCTGCGGAAGACCCCTTCGCCGCGGAAGATCCTTTCGCGGCCGATGATCCTTTCGCCGGCGGTAGTGACAGCCAGTCGCCGGACGCCTACTGGTTTACCGTTGCCGGTTTGAACCAGATTGAAAAGCTGCACGACTTCCTCGAGGCACAGCCGGAAATTGGCAAGGTGCAGTCCCTGGCGACCCTGTACAAGGTGGCCCAGGATCTGAACGATGGCGGGTTGAATGACTTCGAGCTGGCGATTGCCCGCCAGAGTCTGCCGGAGGAAATCAACCAGGTACTGGTACACCCCTACTGGTCGCCGGAGAACCAGCAGGCCCGGATTACCATGCGGGTGAAGGAGACGGACCCCAACCTGCGCCGGGATGAGCTGATCCAGCGTATTTACGCCTTTGCCGAGAGTGACTTGGGTATTGCCTCGGCGGATGTTCGCCAGACCGGTATGCTGGTGCTCTACAACAATATGCTGCAAAGCCTGTTCAAGTCCCAGATTCTCACTCTGGGTGCGGTTTTTGCCGGCATTCTGCTGATGTTCCTGGTGCTCTTCCGCTCCCTGTGGCTGGCGGTGATCGCGCTGGTGCCGAATATGCTGGCGGCCTGTGTGGTACTGGGTGGTATGGGCCTGGCGAATATCCCGCTGGATATGATGACCATCACCATTGCGGCGATTACCGTGGGTATCGGTGTGGATCATGCCATCCACTACCTGTACCGCTTCCGCGAGGAATTTGCCAAAGATGGTGACTATGTGGCGACCATGCATCGCAGTCACGCCACTATCGGCCGGGCCATGTTCTACACCGCCATCACCATTATCGCGGGCTTCTCGATCCTGGCGCTGTCCAAGTTCGTGCCGTCGATCTATTTTGGGTTGCTGACGGCGCTGGCGATGACCGCAGCCCTGCTGGGTTCCCTGACCCTGCTGCCGCTGCTGCTGGTGCTGATCAAGCCGCTGCCGAAACCTGCCGAGGAGACTCTGCCGGGAAAGCCGGTCGCGGCGGTGGAGGCCTGTCCTAGCTGATAGGTTGACGTTGATAGATCGGCAGCTTTTCAGTGATCGCCATTCGGGCCCGCGGATTCTATCCCCGGGCCCGATTTGTTTTCCGCTTACGGCTGCGGCCTTCTAACCTTACTGGGCAGCTCTGTATAAATTTCCCGCGAACAAGGTGATGCAAAAATGCCAAAAAGCCGCGTTGCCATACTGATTCCCGGTATCTTCGACCGGGGAAAGTCCATGCGCAGAATGGAAGGGGCCCTGGATCGGGCCGGTTTTGCCGCACACAGTATCAACCTGAAAACCAACAGTGGCTGGTACGGGATGGAGCCCATGGCCCAGCAATTGGGCGAGCTGGTGGAAGAGGTGACTGAAAAGGGGGATACCTGCGCGCTGGTAGGCTTCAGCATGGGCGGGATAGTCGCGCGCTACTACTTGCAGAGGCTCGGGGGTGCGGAAAAAGTACACAAGTTTATTGCCCTTTCCAGTCCCCACTTCGGTAGCTTGTGGGCGCATTTGCTGCCCTACAAGGGCGGCCGGCAGTTGCGTATCGGCAGCGAATTCCTCAGTGGCCTGAACCGGGATGCGGCGATGTTGGAGAGCGCCGCGCCCGTATCCATCTGGACGCCCTACGATACCACCATCGTGCCCCACACCAGCTCCCGGTTGCCGCTGGGCAAGACCTATCAGGTACCGGTCAGCCTGCATCGCTGGGTACCCCAGAACCCTGCGGTTATCGATATTGTGTCCGCGGAACTGGCGGACGTCCTCAAAGCGAGCGACTAGCCGGCGGCAGCAACTAGCTCTGCTGCATGAACTAGCTCTGCTGCATAAAAAAGTCCCGCAGGTAGCGAAACAGTTTGCGCTGGTTGCTGGGTGGCTTGTTGTTGGCGATTTCCTTGTTGGACTCCCGGATCAGCGCGCGCAGCTGCTGGTGGTCGGCGCCGGGAAAACTATCGAAAAACGCACTCTGGGCTTCTTTCCCCTGCTCCAGTAGGCGCTGGCGCCATTCTTCGGCCATGCGGTCGAAACGCAGGTGCAGGTGATCCTGTTCCTTGTGTTTGTTCAGCACTGCCTCAATGGCTTCCACATCGGCCTTGCGCATCAACTTGCCGATGTATTGCAGCTGTCGACGCTTGGCCTCGCGGGATTTGATCCGGTGCATGGTGGCGATGGCCTCCGCCAGATCGGCATCCATGGGTACTTCCGCCAGCTTGTTGGCGTTGAGCTCGGTCAGCTGCTTGCCCAGATCCTGCAGCTGGTGCATTTCCTGTTTGACCTGGGTTTTGCTTTTGTAATTCTCGTCATCAAACTCATCAAAAGCGTCGAAATCGTCGGAGTTGTGCATTGTGTATCTCTGAAACGGGATATGGAAAAACGGAGCCTGGGCGCGGTCGGCGTCAGGCAAAAAACCAGGTGGCGAGGCCGAGGAAAGACATAAAGCCCACCACATCGGTCACCGTGGTCAGGGCGACGCCACCGGCCAGTGCCGGGTCTATGCGCATCGCCCGCAGGGCAACCGGCAATATGGCGCCGGCGAGAGCAGCGGTGATCAGGTTGATCAGCATAGCGGCAATGATAATCAGTGCAATGCGGTGATCCCCAAACCAGAGCGCAGCAATGGCGCCCATGACCGTGGACCAGAGCAGGGCGTTGAGGGCGCCGGAGCCCAGCTCCCGGGACAGTAGCCAGCTCAGGTTACTGCGCCCAATCTGGCCGAGGGCCATACCGCGGATCACCACGGTCAGGGTCTGGCTGCCGGCCACGCCGCCCATACTGGCCACAATTGGCATCAGCACCGCCAGTGCCACCACCTTGTCGATGGTGTCCTGGAACAGGTTAATGACCCAGGAGGCGAGCAGCGCGGTCAGCAGGTTGATGCCGAGCCACACGGCGCGCCGCGGTGCGGTGCGCAGGACGGGGGCAAAGGTATCTTCTTCCTCGTCGAGGCCGGCGAGGCTCATCAGCGAGTGGTCGGCGTCCTCGCGGATCACGTCCACCACATCATCGATGGTAATACGCCCCAGCAGGCGGTTGTGCTCATCCACCACCGGCGCGGTGATCCAGTCGTATTTTGCAAACAGCTGTGCGACCTCGTGGTCCGGCATATCCGCGGGAATAGGGTCGGCATCGGTGAGCATGACTTCCCGTACCGTCACCGATGGATCGGTGGTCAGCAGTTTGGTCAGCGGCAGCAGGCCGATGAACCTGTCCTGGCGGTTGACCACGAACAGGTTATCCGTGGATTCTGGCAATTGCGCGTGGCGGCGCAGGTAGCGCAAGACCACGTCGAGCGTCAGGTTAGGGCGCACGGATACGGTGTCCGTATCCATTAGACCGCCGGCGGTTTCCTCGTCGTAGGCGAGTACACTTTCTACTCGCTGGCGGTCGCTCTCGCTCATGGCCGAGAGCACTTCTGCCATTACCCGGTCCGGCAGCTGCTGCAGTATGTCGGCAACGTCGTCCGCATCCAGCCCTTCCATCACGGCCACCATTTCTTCGGTGTCCATGGTGGCGAGGATCTGGCTCTGTACCTCGTCGGTCAGCTCCTGCAGTACTTCGCCTTCCACTTCGCGGTCGATCAGTTTCCACAGGACCTGGCGAATACGGGGCGGCGAGCTCTCCAATAGCTGGGCGATGCTCTGGGGTGACAGGGAATGCAGCATCCGCTGCACTTCGCGCCCGGTGCCGCTGTCCAGTGCCGCAAACAGCTCACCGAGCTGATTCTGGGCGCTGAACTTGATGTCGGCAGTGACGGGATTGGGCACAGAGATTCCTGCTGTCTGGCTGGCGTTAAAGTGCGGGCATTATAGCGGGCAGCGGTCGGGAGCGGTTATTCACCTTCCCCGAAACGGTCATTGATCAGTGCGCAAATCGCCTCGTGCGCGGCATCCTCATCGCGACCGCACACTTCCAGTTCCAGTTCTATACCTTTGCCCGCGGCCAGCAGCATCAGCGCCATCACACTTTTGCCATCCACCGCTTTGCCCTGGCAATGCACTTTTACTTCGGAAGAAAAGCGTGCGCTGGTCTGGGCAAACTTGCTGGCGGCACGGGCGTGCAGGCCCAGTTTGTTGATGATGGTGATTCGGCTTTTCTGCATGGGACTGTTCTGTTTGTCAGGCGTGTTTCTGCTGTTCGCGGTGGCGTATCTGGATGTTTTTGAATTCGCTGGAAAAGTGTTTGGCCAGCTGCTCCACCATGTACACGGAACGGTGGCGGCCACCGGTGCAGCCGATAGAGACGGAGGTATAGCTGCGGTTACTCTGCTGGTAGGACGGCAGCCAGCGCTCGAGGAAGGCGGTGATGTCCCGCTGCATATCTTCGGTTTCCTGGTGTGAGCGCAGGAATTCGGCCACTTCCGGATCCATGCCGGTCTTGTTGCGCAGCTCGGCGACCCAGTAGGGATTGGGCAGGCAGCGCAGGTCGAAGACCAGGTCCGCATCCACCGGTACCCCGTGCTTGAAGCCAAAGGACTGGAAGAGTATTGCCATACCCGGGGAGTCTTTGCCCACCACGCGGGATTTCACCTGGTCGCGCAACTGGTGCAGGCTGAGGCTGCTGGTGTCGATCACCAGGTCGGCCATGGCCGACAGCGGCGCGAGCAGTTCTTTCTCGTGGTTCAGGGCTTCCAGCAGGTGGGTACGGCTGTCGCTGAGGGGGTGCTTGCGGCGGGTTTCACTGAAGCGCTGTACCAGTATCGGTGAGCGGGCGTCCAGGTAGATGACATCGCAATCGATGCCGCTTTCCCGCAGATCTTCAATCACCTTGGGTGCCTGGCGCACATCGTGCCACAGATTGCGGGCATCGATACCGAGGGCCAACTGGGTGTTTTCCTGGGGCTGTTCCGACACCCGGCGAACCAGCTCAGGGAGCAGGCTGGCGGGGAGGTTGTCGATACAGTTGAAACCGACATCCTCCAGCAACTGCAGGGCGGAACTCTTTCCAGAGCCTGAGCGGCCGCTGATGATTACCAGTCGCATAGAACAAGCGCTCCTTGCTTTTGAATTCACTGCATGAGACCGCGCGATGCGGCTGCCGGGGCAACGATGGTCGAATGCCAGGACCTTAGTCCGGGTCGAGTGGCGTTATTATGCCGCGGCAGCGCTGTTGATGGCCAGCGCGTAGAGGTCGTCGCTGGTGGTGGCCTCACGCAGTTTTTCGCGCACACGGCTATCGCTGAACAGGGCGGCGATCTCGGCCAGGGTGTCCAGGTGTTCCTGGTCGGAGTCTTCCGGTACCAGCAGGGCAAACAGCAGGTCTACGGGCTGGCGGTCGATAGCATCGAAGTCGACTGCTGGCGATGTGGTGCAGAGGACGCCAATCGGGCGCTCGCAGCCGGGCAGGCGACAGTGGGGAATGGCCACGCCTTCACCGATGCCGGTGGAGCCCAGGCGCTCCCGGGCAACCAACTGGTTGAAGACGGTGTCGGAATCCAGATCGGGGTATTCTTCTGAGATCGCCTGGGCGATATTGAGCAGCAGCTTTTTTTTGCTGCTCCCCGCCAGGTGGCAAAGGCTTAGGCGGGGAGAGAGTAATGCTTCCAGTGTCATAACTTACTAATGATCTGGCGCAACCTGCCGGGCGTGAGCCCGCAAGTTGCCAGTTGTCTAACGGCTAGTGAAAACTACCGGTGACTGCGTAACTTTTCTTTGTGTTTCAGCAGCTGCCGGTCGAGTTTGTCGGACAGCGAGTCGATCGCTGCGTACATGTCCTCAGATTCCGAATCCGCAAAAATATCCTTGTTGCCGTTCACGTGAACCCGCGCCTCGGCTTTCTGGATAAGTTTGTCGACGGACAGAGTGACCTGGGCGTTGGTGATCAGGTCATTGTGGCGGGAGAGCTTGTCCAGTTTGGTCAGGCAGTAATCGCGAATGGCCGGAGTAACGTCTACATGGTGGCCACTGATATTGATCTGCATGGAAATCTCCTCAAAGGGTACAACACAATCCGGTGGCACCCCCGCACAGGGCGGCAACCCTACTAGGAAGTGCGCCAGAATGGAAGGATACACTCAATGTCTGGCCATTGGTTGTCCAGAAACTGACCGGGAGAGGGGTGTGGCGCCACCAGTTGGTGACTGGACTGGTTAGACCAGTCGCTTTCGCTCGCTGGAGGAGGGGATTCCCATGGATTCGCGGTATTTGGCTACGGTGCGGCGGGCCACCTTGATGCCCTGGGCATCCAGCTCCTGGGTGATCTTGTTGTCCGACAGTGGCTTGCGTGGCTGCTCCGCATCCACCAGCTTGCGAATCAGAGCGCGAATGGCGGTGGAGGAGGCGTCCTCGCCGGAGTCGGTGCTCACATGGCTGGAGAAGAAATACTTGAGTTCGAACACACCGCGCGGCGTAAGCATGTATTTTTGCGTGGTGACCCGGGAAATGGTGGATTCGTGCATGCCGATGGTTTCGGCAATATTTGCCAGCACCATGGGTTTCATGGCTTCCGGGCCCTGCTCGAAAAACCCCCGCTGTTTCTCCACGATACAGCTGGCGACCTTCAGCAGGGTTTCATGGCGGCTCTGCAGGCTTTTCAGGAACCAGCGTGCCTCCTGCAGATTGTCGCGCAGGTAGTTATTTTCATTGGAGTTGTCCGCGCGCTTGATCAGCGCCGCGTATGTGTCGTTGATACGCAGTTTGGGGGTGGTTTCCGGGTTCAGTTCCACCACCCAGCGCTGTTCCCGGCGGCTGACGATCACATCCGGCACCACGTATTGCGGCTCTTCGCCGCCGAAGGCTTCACCCGGGTAAGGCGTGAGCGTCTGGATCAGGCGCATCACCTCGCCCAGCTGTGTCTCGCTGAGGCGGGTGCGGCGGCTGAGCTGGCGGAAGTCCCGCTTGCCCAGCAAGTCCAGGTGTTGGCCGACAATCGCCTGCGCCTGGGCCAGCCAGGGCGTCTGCTCGGGGAGTTGGCGCAATTGCAACAGCAGGCTCTCGCGCAGGTCCCGTGCGCCACATCCGACCGGTTCCAGATGCTGGATGGTTTTCAGTACTGCCAGAACTTCATCGGTTTCCACGTCCAGCGCTGCGGCCAGCTCGTCCAGGTCGGCATCCAGAAAACCGTTGGGGGCAATGGCGTCGATCAGGGCTTCGCCGATCAGCTTGTCGCCATCGGTCAGGGGAGTGAGGTTAAGTTGCCACAGCAGGTGATCCTGCAGGCTCTCCGAGACCGCGTTGCGTTGCTCCAGCGCATACTCTTCTGCGTCGCCGCCGCTGTAGCTGCTGTTGGTGTAAATGTCGTCCCAGCGGGTGTCGACGGGCAGGTCGTCGGGAATTTCCCCGTTCCAGTCGCCGTCCACACCGGCCTCGGCCTGCGCTTCGCGGACGCTGTCGGCGTTGGCGGCTTCGCGCTCCTGGCGCTCGGAGGTGGCGGGGGTGTTCTGTTCCTGGGGGGCTTCACCGGCGTGCTCTTCGAAATCGGACTCCAGCAGCGGATTGCTATCCAGGGCGGACTGGATTTCCTGTTGCAGGTCCAGCGTCGACAGTTGCAGCAAGCGAATAGCCTGTTGCAACTGTGGCGTCATGGTCAGCTGAGTGCCGAGTTTTAACTGGAGTGACTGCTTCATAGGGAGTTTGCCGGCAGAAAAATCTGGCGTTGGGCCACTGCGACAAATTTGATGCTTGAAGCGGCGGCGGAAAGCTCATTTCCTGCAGACTACCCCGGGGCAAAACGGAACTCAAGAGGCACGTTAAGCAATAAGCGTGCCGAAAAATTTCGTCCCTTCGGTCACTCTTTACGAAATTGTGATGGGTATCAGCCGAAGAGTGAGAAAAGCTGATAAATACACGTGATGGTGCTCAGATGGTGAATTCGTGTCCCAGATAGACGTCTTTCACCTGCTTGTTTTCGGCCACGTCTTTGGGGTTGCCTGAGGCGATGATATGGCCCTCACTGACGATGTAGGCGGTTTCACAGATATCCAGGGTCTCGCGCACATTGTGGTCGGTGATGAGCACGCCGATACCGCGATCCCGCAGATGACGGATGATCTGTTTGATGTCGTTGACGGAGATGGGGTCTACCCCAGCAAAGGGTTCATCCAGCAGCACAAAGGCGGGGTTAGTGGCCAGGGCTCGGGCAATCTCAACCCGGCGGCGTTCGCCGCCGGACAGCGCCATGCCGAGGCTCTCGCGGATGTGCGTGATATGGAATTCTTCGAGCAGGGATTCCAAGTGCTCTTTGCGCTGGCTGCGATTGAGGTCCTTGCGTGTTTCCAGGATGGCGAGAATGTTGTCTTGCACCGACAGGCGGCGGAATACGGAGGCTTCCTGAGGTAGGTAGCCAATACCTTTGCGGGCGCGGCCGTGCATGGACAGCCCGGTGATGTCTTCACTGTCGATCATCACCTGGCCGTCGTCTGCCTGCACCAGGCCGGCGATCATGTAGAAACAGGTGGTTTTACCGGCGCCATTGGGTCCCAGGAGGCCAACTACCTGGCCACTGGATACGCTCACGGAGACATCCTGGACGACTTTGCGTTTTTTGTACTGCTTGGCGAGATGTAACGCTTTGAGCGTCGGCATAGTGAATTCCGGTATCTGGGCGGATGCAACCGCCTCGTCTTGCTGATGTTTGCTGTCGCGGGGCTTGCTGGTTGTGGCGTTACTGGCTGTTGTCCGAAGTTTTACCTTCCGGTTTCCAGATCATTTCCACCCGTTTCTTCTCCGACTGGCCCTGGGCCGTCATCTGTTCGCTGTTGAGGTCGTAGTCGATGCGTTCGGCAGACAGGGTGTTGCCGTCGCGATCCACGAAGGCTTCGCCGGTGAGCTGCAGTGCATCGCTCCCAACCAGGAATTCGATCCGTTGGGCGCGGGCTTTTACCGGGGTGGTGCTTTCTTCTACTTGCTGCTGGAAGTGCGCCGGCTTGCCGGTGGCTACCACCTTGTTGATCTCCCCCTGGGCGTTACCGTGTACTTCCACCCGGTCGGCGCGTATCTGTAGCGACCCTTGGGAGATGACCACATTGCCACTGTATACGGAGAGGTTCTTGCTGCGATTGGCTTCCAGGTTGTCAGCCGAGACCTTGACCGGTTGCTCGCGATCATTTGGCAGCGCCTGGGCATTGGCGGCGAGCAATAACACAGACGACAGTGCGGCTGTACACAGGCCGCGAAAGGCGCTGTGAAAGGCGCTGCGAAGCAGCAAGGTGCGGGACAAATCAACGGGTTTCATAGCTGCTTTCCACATCAGACAGAATTTCTACCGTGTCTTGTTTGAGATCGGCACGCAGGCCTTTGCCGGTAGTGCGATTAGGGCCGTCGGTAATGGTAACAACTTTGTCCGTCTCGGCGAATTCTTCTCGCGGCTTTATCACGATCTTGGGGGTGCGTAGGGTGATGCCGGGCTGTGGCAGTTCCTTGATGGAAACGTCGCCTTCCAGCACTACTTTCTGCCCGTTGTCATAGGCGACACCGGAGCGAGACTCAGTACGCCACTTGGAGCTTTCCCCCTGATAAAACATCATCCTTGGCTCCGTAAGGTCGGCTCTGTCCCGGCGCGCAAACTGGAAAAAGGTGATGCGCTCGGCGTCCACTTCGTAAGCCAGGGTCCCCTCGACATTGAAGTGGCGGGTGCGGGCGTCGCGGATGATCAGGTCGGCCGCTTTGTTGTGGTCCTGCTGCGTCGGCCGTTTGCCGAGCAGCTGCTTGGGCGGGCTCTCTGCAAACCAGAGCCCCAGGGAAACAAGTGCGACCACTATGACCAGTGGTAACCAGGTGCGCATGAGCTATCGCTTTCCTTTCAATATTCTGCTGACGGGCCTGACAGTTGCCCGCTGTTTTTGATGTCGATGACTTTCGCTTCCGCCGGCCGGGTTCAATTGGCCAGGTAGGGTGCCAGGGCGGCGTCGAAAGTGCCCTGAGCCTGCATGATGCGGTCACAGACTTCCCTTACGGCGCCCGCACCACCGCTGCGCTGGGTGACAAACAGGGCCCTGTCCAGTACTGGCTGCGCGGCGTTGGGGACGGCGATGGGGCAGCCGACCCGCGTCATCAGCTGCAGGTCAGGGTAGTCGTCGCCTACGTAAGCGATCTGTTCCAGGTCGAAAGCCTCGTTGGCAAACAGCTCCTGAAAGGCTCTGAACTTGTCTTCGCGCCCTTGAATCAGCCGGGTAATTCCCAAGTCGTGAGCGCGCTTTTCCACCAGGGAACTGCGGCGCCCGGTAATGATGGCGACGGCGACACCGGATTGCTGCAGCATCTTGATACCGTGGCCATCCAGGGTGTGGAAGGTTTTCAGTTCGTTGCCGTGGTTGTCGAAATACAGGCGGCCATCGGTGAGTACGCCATCCACATCGAGAATCAGGTGGCGTACCCGGGAAAGCTTGTGGTGAATTTCTTCCTCGGTCGCGTACTGTGCAGCGGTTTGCTGTGTTTCGTTTTGCTGGTTCAAGGTTAAGCCTTTTATCGCTCTATCAATCTGCCTGTCGTGTGCCCTTTATTTGGGCTGCGATGACAGGGCTGCGGGTCAGATAACGCCGGCGCGCAGTATATCGTGCATATGCAGCAGCCCAATCGGGTGGTGCTCAGGGTCTTCGACCACCAGCGCGGTGATCTTGTTGTCTTCCATAATACGCAGGGCTTCCGCGGCCAGGGTCTGGGCGCTGACCGTCTTCGGGCGGCGGCTCATGACCTGTTCCATGGTGGCGCTATTAAGTTCAAATTTCTGGTCGATTACCCGGCGCAGGTCGCCATCGGTAAATACGCCCAGCAGCTGACCCTTGCCGTCCACCACGGTGGTCATACCAAAACCTTTGCTGGTCATTTCCAGCAGGGCCTGGGAAAGGTGCGTTTCCGGTGCCACCTGGGGCAGTTCATCGCCCGCGTGCATTACATCTTCGACCTTGAGCAGTAATTGCCGGCCGAGGGCGCCGCCCGGGTGTGAAAAGGCGAAATCCTCGGCGGTGAAGCCGCGGGCTTCCAGCAGTGCAACCGCCAGGGCATCCCCCATGACGAGGGTAACGGTGGTAGAGGATGTCGGCGCCAGGTTCAGCGGGCAGGCCTCTGTCTCTACCGCGATATCGAGGTTGACATCCGCAGACTGGGCGAGCGGGGAGTCCGGCTTGCCGGTCATGCTGATCATGGGGATTCCCAGGCGCTTCAACAGCGGCAGCAAAGTGAGTACTTCTGCCGATGTACCTGAATTCGATATGGCGACGACCAGATCCTGTCGGGTGATCATGCCCAGGTCGCCGTGACTGGCCTCGCCGGGGTGCACGAAGAAACTGGGGGTGCCTGTGCTGGCGAGGGTGGCGGCAATTTTACGGCCGATGTGTCCGGATTTGCCCATGCCGGAGACGATCACACGCCCGCGACAGGCGAGCATCAGCTCGCAGGCCTTGTGAAAGTCTTCACCGATACGCGCTTCCAGTGCCGCTACTGCGGCAGTTTCCATTGCTATGGTGCGGCGTCCGGCCTGAATGATCCGATCTTTTCCCATTACATCTCTCGCGTGGATTCTGCTGGGTGGTAGTTGCGGGCGGCTGCCTGTGTCATCCCGTTCAGTGTAGAGAAGCCATATTTCATGTGGCTGCCCTGCGGGTATTGCCCAACGCTATATTGTGGTTTCCCTTTCCCGGGGCGCGGTCCCTTGTGAGGCGATCTGACGTGCTAACCTTTCACTAATAGCAGGCAGTAATTAGCCGGCAGTGTTCGCTGGTGCCAGTTCGTCGCAGCGGCCGTTGGTCCACTCGGGCGACTGCTGCGCAAGCGTTTTACGTCTATATATGTGTAGGCGCCCAGATTGCTAAACCCTGGTTGTTCAATGACGGACAGGGTTTCGGTCTATTGGTTCACTGAGCTGGGAGTTTGTCGCTGCCTCCCGGCATTGTCGGGTGCCCGGTAGTCTCTTGCTTCCCCGGTGATGCAGTCGTGCCGGGGCGCACTCGGTGGCAGTGGGAAAGTGACCCAGTGCCGCTTGTTAGATGCGGCGCAATGGTATAGTTTGCCGCCGCTATTGTCAGCTGCGGAGTCGGGCTGAGTGGACATTACGCCTCTCCATCGCCGCCAGCGTGATTTTTTGGCGTCGCCATGACACTTTTTGGTGTTGTGTGCATCCAAAGGGACGAATTGCCAATGGGAGATATTCTGTGAGTGCACTCACTATGACCATCCAAGATAGAATGGCGTGCAAGGCCAAAGTGCTGTTTTCCGCCATTCTGCTGTGCTGCTTGGCACCTTTTGCTGCCGCAGCTGAAAATCCATATACAACGATTGAGCGTGTCTCAGGCGAATTGCTCGGCGTCATTCGCGCAGAGGGGCAACATGTCAACTCCAGTCCGCAGCGCTATTACGCGGCCATCGACCGAGTACTTGCCCCGGTGGTGGACTTTGATTTCATCGCTCGCGGTGTCATGGGCAGCTATGCCAAACAGGCAACGCCTGCGCAAAGAGCGAAGTTTGCCAGCACTTTCCGCCGTGACCTTGTTGCCACTTTTGCCCGTGGTGTGGCGACCTTTGGCACTATGGATGTAAAGGTTGTAAACCCGGGTACTGCGCCCAGCAGTAATCGTGTGAATGTGCTGCAGGAAGTCCGCAGCCAGGAAGGGTTGACCAAGGTCTCTTACACCCTGGTGCGCAATCGCAGTGGTCAGTGGAAGCTGATCAACGTCATCCTAAACGGGGTCAATCTCGGAAAGACGTTCCGTGGGCAGTTCTCCCAGGCGATGCAGGCCAATGGCGGTGACATCGATAAAGTGATTGCCAACTGGTCGGCGGCGGACAACGTCGCCGACGACGCGCGCTAAGCGCCGGTATAAGTGCCTGTTTAAGTGCTCATGTAAGCACCCTTGTAGGCACTCTTGTAAGTACCCACGATGGATGCGACACCGGACCCGCGTGTCGCATCCGGTGTCTTGGCCGGGGCTGCCGTAGCGGCTCGGGCTGCGCGGGATACTGTATTCCAGTACACTTGCGCGCTGTTTTAACTCCGATTCTAAGTCCCACCTATGCAACCAGATCAAATCAAGTCCCTGATTGAAGGGCAAATTCCCGATAGCCAGGTTGAGGTCGCCTTTGAAGGTAGTCACCTGCAGCTGACCGTGATCAGTGAAGCTTTCGCTGGCCTCAGTCGCTTGAAAAAGCAGCAGTTGGTCTATGGCGCACTGGCCGACAAGATTGCCGATGGCTCACTGCACGCCGTGCAGATGAAAACCCTGACACCAGAAGAGGCCGGTCAGTGATTCCTGTGTTATCGGGAGTTACTGCTTCGCAAAGGGAAAGCAGTTCGAATGGATAAGCTGATTATCGAAGGGGGAAGCCCCGTTTCCGGAACCCTGAAAATCTCCGGAGCCAAGAACTCGGCACTGCCAATCCTGGCGGCTGCACTGCTGGCAGATGGTCCAGTGCAGATTCAGAACCTGCCGCACCTCAACGATATCACCACCATGATCACTCTGTTGCGCTGCATGGGAGCCGATATCACCATCGACGAAAAGCTGGGCGTTGAAATAGACCCCCGTTCGGTGAATGAATTGACCGCTCCCTATGAGCTGGTGAAAACCATGCGCGCATCGATTCTGGTGCTGGGGCCGCTATTGGCTCGCCACGGGGTGGCCAATGTGTCCTTCCCCGGAGGCTGCGCCATCGGCAGTCGCCCGGTGGATATCCACCTCAAGGGCCTGGAGGCCATGGGGGCGGAGATCACCATCGATGAGGGCTTTATTCGCGCGCGGAGCAATGGTCGCCTCAAGGGTGCCAATATCGTGATGGAAAAGGTGACCGTAGGCGGCACTGAAAACCTGCTGATGGCTGCGGCGCTCGCCGATGGCACTTCCGTGCTGCACAACGCTGCGCGGGAGCCGGAGATTGTGGACCTGGCCGATTTCCTGATCGCCATGGGTGCCCAGATCGAGGGTGCGGGCACCGACACCATCCGCGTGCACGGCGTGCCGCGTCTGTCTCCCTGTACCTACCCGGTGATGCCGGACCGTATCGAAACCGGCACCTTTCTGGCCGCGGCGGCTGCAGCTAGGGGCAAGGTCCGTTTGACCCACACCCGCGCGGATATCCTGGATGCGGTACTGGTGAAGTTCGAAGAGGCTGGTGCCCATATCGGGATAGGTCCCGACTGGATTGAGCTGGACATGAAGGGCAATCGCCCTAAAGCGGTGAGCTTCCGCACGGCGCCTTATCCGGCATTTCCGACGGATATGCAGTCCCAGTTCATGGCGGTCAACGCGGTGGCTGAGGGCAAAAGTGCGGTGGTGGAAACGATTTTCGAGAACCGCCTGATTCAAGCCCATGAGCTGAATCGCATGGGCGCGAATATTGTACTCGAAGGGAATACCGCCATCGTCACCGGTGTGGAAAAGTTGAAGGGCGCGCCAGTGATGGCATCTGACCTGCGCGCCTCTGCTGGCCTGGTGATTGCGGGTATGGTGGCAGAGGGCACGACTATCGTGGATCGGATCTACCATATCGACCGTGGTTACGAGTGCATTGAGGAGAAGTTGCAGCAGCTGGGTGCGAATATTCGCCGTGTTCCCGGCTGATGGCCGCCGCTTTATAATCAGCGAATCCAAGGGGTGCCAGGTCCGGGGGATAAAGGGGCTGGCACTGCTTTCCTGCCCGCTGTAGGCGGGCCTTTCAGATAAATATAATCGCTATGCAGATCACTATTGCCCTGACCAAGGGGCGTATTCTCAAGGAAACGCTGCCGCTGCTGGCTGCTGCCGGTCTCGAGCCGCTGGAAGATATTACCCAGAGCCGCAAGCTTATTTTTGCAACCAATCAGGAAAATGTGCGCTTGCTGATCCTGCGCGGTTCGGACGTGCCCACCTACGTACAGCATGGGGCCGCCGATATGGGGGTGGCTGGCAAAGATAACCTGCTGGAGCATGATGACAGCAATATTTACGAGCCCCTGGATCTGAACATTGCCCGCTGTCAGTTGATGACAGCGGGTATTAAGGGTGCAGCCCTGCCCAGCGGCCGTATCAAGGTGGCCACAAAATTTGTGCAGTCGGCCAAACGCTATTACGCCGCTCAGGGGCGCCAAGCAGATATCATCAAGTTGTACGGCGCAATGGAGCTGGCACCGCTGATGGATCTCGCGGACGAGATCGTGGATATCGTGGATACCGGCAATACCCTCAAGGCAAACGGCCTCGAAGCTCGTGAGAAAATTGCCGATATCAGCAGCCGCCTGATCGTGAACAAGGCCTCCATGAAAATGAAATACGGCCCGATCAATGCGCTGATTGAGCAGCTGGCTCAGGCCGTAAAGGCGTAAAGGTATAAAGCCGCGCTAGTCACGATTACAGGGCAGCTGCGACGAATGCCCCGGCTTCGTTGCAATTCGAGCGACTACATTTCGAAATAAGTGTTATGAGTGATTTTTCCATCCGCCGGCTGGACGCCGGCAGCCCGGAGTTTTCCGAGAGCCTCGATCGTCTGCTGGCCTGGGAGTCGGTGGCGGATCATCAGGTCGAAACCGTGGTGGCAGAAATTCTGGCGCAGGTGAAGGCGCGGGGTGATGCGGCACTGGTCGAGTACACCAATCGCTTTGATCGTCGAAACCTGCAAGGGGCGGCGGAATTTTGCCTGCAGCAGTCAGACCTGCAGTCCGCGCTGGAGCGGATTCCTGCGGAAAAGCGGATGGCGCTGGAAATTGCGGCCAAGCGCGTGCGTGCGTATCACGAACATCAGCTGCAGTCGTCTTGGCAGTACCAGGAGGACGATGGCACCATCCTAGGACAGCAGATTACCCCGATGGAGCGTGTGGGTATCTACGTGCCTGGGGGGAAAGCCAGCTATCCGTCGTCCGTGCTGATGAATGCGATCCCGGCGAAAGTGGCCGGAGTGGATGAGGTTTTGATGGTGGTGCCGGCCCCGGATGGCCAGCTCAATGACCTGGTGCTGGCCGCCGCGGCCATTGCCGGAGTGGATCGGGTGTATACCGTTGGCGGCGCCCAGGCAGTCGCGGCTTTGGCGTATGGCACTGAGTCTATCGCCAGGGTCGACAAGATTGTCGGACCGGGAAATATTTTCGTTGCTTCAGCCAAGCGTGCGGTGTTTGGCCAGGTCGCCATCGACATGATTGCCGGGCCTTCCGAGATCCTGGTGATTTGCGATGGAAAAACCGATCCGGACTGGATTGCCATGGATCTGTTGTCCCAGGCGGAGCACGATGAGCAGGCACAGTCGATCCTGTTGTGCCCGGATGCCGCTTTCCTGGACGCCGTAGAGGTGTCTTTGCAGAAACTGCTGCAGCAATTGCCCCGCAATGAAATTGCCAATCGCTCCATTGCCGACCGCGGAGCATTAGTCCTGGTCAGTGATATCGCCCAGGCGATAGAAATCGGCAACCGAATAGCCCCCGAGCATTTGGAGGTCTCGGTGGATGACCCGGAGCAATATCTACCCCAGATCCGTCACGCAGGTGCAATTTTCCTGGGGCGTTACACCGCAGAAGCCCTGGGGGATTATTGTGCGGGCCCCAACCATGTGTTGCCCACGAGCGGCACAGCGCGCTTTTCGTCGCCCCTGGGGGTTTATGATTTCCAGAAGCGCAGCTCCATCATCTACTGTTCGCCGCAAGGGGCAGATACCCTCGGTCGCGTTGCATCAACTCTGGCCAAGGGCGAGGGGCTGGATGCGCACGCCCGGTCTGCGGAGTATCGGTTGGCTGAGGAAATACAAAGCTGAACAGGCTGATCGGTTAGGGGCGCCAGCGCACGCTTCGCGCCCTAGTGTCTTGGATTGTTAGCTGCGGCTGCGGGATTGAGGCCGCTCGGATACCGTCGCTTGCGTGGTGCGTATCTCACCGTTGCGCACATAGATGATGCTTACCACTTCTCCAGGTCTGAGCGTGGCCATTGCTGCAATACCATGCTTGCCGTCGTTGATCGGGTCGTCATTGATGTGGGTGATCACATCCCCTGGTTTCAAGCCGGCCTGATCGGCAGGCCCCTGGTTGTAGATGGCGGTGATGATGACACCGTTGGTCGAGGCCAGGTTGAAGGAGCGGGCAAGCTGCGGAGACAGCGTCTGTGCCTCAATACCCAGCCAGCCGGGAACCACTCTTCCAAATTCAATAATGTCCTGCATGATTTTGAGGGCGATATTGGCGGGAATCGCAAAGCTGATACCGCCGACCGAGCCGCTCTGGTTCAGGATTGAAGTATTTATCCCCAGTAATTTACCGCGCGCATCGACCAAGGCACCGCCAGAGTTGCCTGGGTTAACGGCGGCATCGGTTTGCAGGAAGTTCAATAGATAGCTGCCGGTCCCCGTATTACTGAGGTCGCGGCCGGTAGCGCTGATGATTCCCTGGGTGACTGTTTGCCCGACACCGAAGGGGTTGCCGATCGCCAGTACTACATCCCCCACCTGTGTCTTGTCTGGTTCCCCAACAGCGATAGCGGTCAGATTGTCGAGGTCGATTTTCAGGACCGCGAGGTCGAAGTCTGAATCGGAGCCCACGATCCTGGCCTGGGCCTCGCGACCGTCCGACAGCACGATGGCAATTTCTTCCGCAGCGGCGATCACGTGGTAGTTAGTCAGTACATAGCCTTCTTCATTGACGATAACCCCGGATCCCAGATTGGCCGCCATGCGCTCCTGCTGAAGCTGGTTCATTTTGTCAAACCAGTGGCGGTACAGGGGGTGATTGGCCAGCGGGTGATTGGCGTACGGGGAGCGCTGTTGGGAAACTTTTTTGCGAGTGAAAATGTTGACGACGGCAGGGCCCGCCAGGTTGACAGCACTGGCGTAGGAGATTGGTCCCTGGGCGTCACCGGCTGCAGGAGCGGATTGATCCTGAGTGCGCAGGTGCGGAAAGGCGAGTAACAGTGCTGCGGCTACCAGCAGGCCAATGGCGGCCGGGATGGCCCAGTCTTGTAGAAATCGTTGTGGTGACACCGACAGCTCCTTGGTTTGTGGCCATTATACGCCTTTTTATGTGCTTTTCGGTTCTAAAGTGCTCGCTAAGTGTTCTATTCCGGCAGTCGGAGATACGCTCAGGCTACTTGGTGCTGGCGTGGTAATCCGTATAATGTGGCGCTCAAAAAATTTCGTTGAACCTGTTCAATTTTTGCCCATATATCCCAGGAGTGTCTATGTCTCTGGTTCGCCCGCACGGCAGTGTCGAGCTGCAGCCCCGCTTTGTTTACGACAGTGAGCGTCATCATCAGCTGATGCACGAGGCGGAGTCCCTGCCGTCCATCGTGGTCAGTTCCGCCGCGGCAGCCAATGCCGTGATGCTGGGGGCGGGTTACTTCAACCCACTGCACGGCTACATGAACCTGGCAGACACCCTGAGTGTTGCGGAAACCCTGCGCACCGCGGATGGCCTGTTCTGGCCGGTGCCGGTGGTAAACATGGTGGAAGACACTTCGGCCATCGCCGGAGTGAAACGCATTGCGCTGCGCGACCCCAATGTAGAGGGCAACCCGGTGCTGGCGATCATGGACGTGGATGCCATCGAGACGGTAACCGACGAGCAGATCAACACCATCGCCGAACACGTTTTCGGTACCCTGGATGATGCCCACCCGGGTGTGGCTACTTTCAAAGGCGCCGGCCGCCAGTTGATCTCTGGCTCTATTGAAGTGCTGAATTTCAGCTATTTCCAGTCTGACTTCCCGGATACGTTCCGTACCGCAGTGGAAATTCGCAATGAATTCGTTGAGCACGGCTGGAGCAAAGTGGTTGCTTTCCAAACCCGTAACCCGATGCATCGCGCCCACGAGGAGCTGTGCAAAATGGCCCTGGAAGCGGTAGATGCGGACGGTGTGCTGATTCACATGCTGCTGGGTAAGCTGAAGCCCGGTGATATCCCCGCACACGTACGCGACGCTTCCATTCGGAAAATGGTGGAAGATTACTTCCCGAAAAATACCGTGATGGTTACTGGTTATGGCTTTGACATGCTCTACGCCGGCCCGCGGGAAGCGGTGCTGCATGCGGTGTTCCGTCAAAACTGTGGCTGTAGCCACCTGATTGTTGGTCGTGACCACGCCGGTGTGGGTGACTACTACGGCGCTTTCGATGCGCAGACCATCTTTGATGACAAGGTGCCGGAAGGTGCGCTGGAGATTGAAATCTTCCGTGCGGACCACACTGCTTACTCGAAAAAGCTGAATCGCGTGGTGATGATGCGCGATGTGCCGGATCACACCAAAGACGACTTTATTCTGCTGTCGGGTACCAAGGTCCGTGAAATGCTGGGTAACGGCATTGCGCCGCCTCCGGAGTTCTCTCGCCCGGAAGTTGCCCAGATCTTGATGGACTATTACCAGAGCCTGTGAAGTACCAGGGTCTGTGAAGCTTTGAGCTTCGAATAGCCAAAAAAAGGCGGGTATCACCCGCCTTTTTTTGTGCGCGCCCGAAAGCGCTGATGTTAGTTGCTCGGCAATATCTAACGGTTCACCACCTCTGCCGTCGGCGCGGGCGTTGGCGCTGTCTGCTCTTTGTCCAGGCCGAAATCTTCAGATAGGGTGCCTTTGGCGCCCGGCTCTTTAGGGGCCCAGTCTCTGGGGGGGAGCACTCGAAGGTTGTCGTCGTTGTCGCTCAATTTGCCGCTGCCGGCCTCCAGCATCTGGCGACCGATATCCTGGCTCGACAGTCGCATGGCGCTGTTGGCGAGGTACTCGTGCACGTCGCGATAGCTCTGGGTCAGGTTGTGAACCAATTGTGCAGTTTGGTCAAAATGCTCGTTGACCTGCAACTGGAAGTCTTCCAGTTTGGTATTGGCTTCCTTCAGGCGCAGTTCCAGCTCCTGGGTGCGGTCAATATTCTGGCGGCTGCGGGTAGCGAGGAAGGCCAGCAGGGCTCCCAGGGCGAGGCCGGCGACGCCGACCAGAATTAAAATCGAAGTTGAGTGCACGTTACTTCCTCCTCATATAAAAAGTGGCACCGGCCATCCGTGACGGTGACCTTATTATACGCAAATCCAACCGCGGTGCTGTGCTGAGGTTTATGCCAAGTCGTGACGGATTTGGTAAAGTGCGCGCCACTTGCCGGCCGGTCGGCTTTCCGGTGTTTGCTTGACTGTGATGATGCGCGCCTCCGCTGCCGCCAGTTTCGCAAGGTATTCTCAAGTTTAATGAATGGTTATGGATTGATGGTCATGGAACAGCGCCAGTCTGCGCCCCCTCGTATGACACCCATGCAGCGCTATGAGCGCGATTTGCAGCGCCCGGATTTTGTTGCTGACCCGGCGCAGAAGGCGGCCGTTGCCGAATTGCAGGATTTGTACGACCGCTTGTTGGCCGATCGGCGCAAGGGCGGTTTTGTGGGCAGTTTGCGGCGCATCTGGCGCAAACCGAGCGGGCCGGAGACGGGGCTGTATTTCTGGGGGGGCGTGGGGCGGGGCAAAACCTACCTGATGGATGCTTTTTTTGAAGCGCTGCCCCTCGAGCGCAAGCAGCGGACTCACTTTCACCGGTTTATGCGCGATGTGCATCGGCAATTGAAGGCGCTGGCCGGGGAAAAGAACCCGCTGGAAAAAGTCGCCGACCGGATTGCGGAGCGGGCGCTGGTGCTCTGCTTCGATGAGTTCTTTGTCTCCGATATCACCGATGCCATGATCCTGGCAAATTTGCTGCAGGCGCTGTTCGAGCGGGGGGTTACCCTGGTGGCAACGTCCAATATTGTGCCTGAGGGACTATATAAGGATGGCTTGCAGCGGGCGCGCTTTCTGCCCGCGATTGCCCTGCTGCAGGAGCACACCAAAGTAATCAATGTGGATAACGGAGTCGATTACCGGCTGCGCGCACTGGAGATGGCGGAGCTCTACCATTCTCCACTGGACGCGGGGGCAGATGCCAGCCTGGAGCAGTCGTTCGGTAACCTGATGGTGGAAGGTTGCGAGGTGCGTGAAGTGGTAAAGCTGGATATCGAGGGGCGGCCGATTGTTGCCAACCGTGTGGCGGATGATGTGGCCTGGTTTGAATTTACTGAGCTTTGCGACGGTCCCCGCTCGCAGAATGACTATATCGAGCTGGCGCGGGAGTTCCACACGGTATTGCTGGCGAATGTGCCGCGTTTTGATGAGCGCATGGAGAGCCAGGCGCGCCGCTTTATTAATTTGATTGATGAATTCTACGACCGCTGCGTCAAATTGGTTATTTCCGCGGCCGAACCGGTGGAGTCCCTGTATGGCGGGCGCCAATTGCGGTTCGAGTTTGAGCGCACCGTAAGCCGCTTGCAGGAGATGCAATCCCGGGAATATCTGGCGAGGCCGCACCGCCCAGAGTGATGCGTGCTGACACTATGTTGTCAGGGCGTTGTAGGCCCTTCCGGGTGGTGAGATGGTGAGGTATAACTGGTCACAAGTTGGCCAACTTTCTGCTTGAAAAGCCCCGGGCGCTTATGTAGTATTCGCGCTCTTTTCGTGGGACGGCCCAATTCTAGGGCCATGTACAGGTGTTTTATAACATGAAGACTTACAGTGCCAAGCCGGAAGCGGTAACTCGCGACTGGTACATTGTTGACGCTGCCGACAAGACTCTTGGTCGTATTTCCGCCGAGATCGCTAGTCGTCTGCGCGGCAAGCACAAGCCTGAATACACCCCACACGTGGATACCGGTGATTACATCGTTGTGATCAATGCGGAAAAAGTTCGCGTGACGGGCAATAAGGCCAAAGCCAAGATCTACCACAGCCACTCCGGCTACCCTGGTGGTCTTAAATCCATTAGCTTTGAGAAGCTGATCGACAAGGCGCCTGAGCGCACTATTCAAAGTGCAGTAAAAGGCATGCTTCCGAAAGGTCCTCTGGGCCGCGCCATGTTCAAGAAACTGAAGGTGTATAAAGGTAGCGAACATCCTCATGCGGCCCAGCAGCCGATTGAACTGTCGATCTAAACGGAACATTCTCATGGCAACTACTCAATACTACGGTACCGGCCGCCGCAAAACCTCCACCGCTCGTGTATTCATTGCGCAGGGTGAAGGTCAAATCAGCGTTAACGGTCGCACTCTCGACGAATACTTCGGCCGTGAAGTGGCGCGCATGATCGTGCGTCAGCCGCTGGAACTGGTCGACATGGTCGAAAAATTTGACATCAACGTCACTGTAAAGGGCGGCGGTTCCTTCGGTCAGGCGGGTGCTATCCGTCACGGCCTGACTCGCGCTCTGATGCAATACGACGAGTCCCTGCGTCAGCCGCTGCGTGCAGCCGGCTTCGTAACTCGCGATGCACGTGCCGTTGAGCGTAAGAAAGTCGGTCTGCGCAAAGCGCGTAAGAAGCCGCAATTCTCCAAGCGTTAAGCGAGAATTTCAGTTTTTTCTGGCCCGGCAAATGCCGGGCTTTTTTTTGTCTGCACGTCGTCGTGAGGCGGTGTTTGCAGTTCCAGTCTGTCTAAAATGCCGCCAGTTCGCTGCGAGGTTCCCGAAGTTCCCCTCGGGTTTCGCCTTGTATCAATTTGGCATTTTCTTTAACATTGCGCGAATTTCTATCCGCTTGCACTTGGGGTTTGGCTACTTTGTTCTATGGTCAAGCGAGCGGGCCAGTTGTAGGGGAGTTTCTGTCTTAAGTCTCTGATTTTGCAGTAGTGAGCTACTTGCTGCTGTTCGGGTGCTCTGTTCGGTCTGGTCCTGAGTTGTCATCTCGGATCTTTGGGGCGAGCGCCACATCGCCATCTGCCGGCTCCCTGGAGTCGTTTTTGTATTGGCATTCGAGATTTTCTACAGAGATTTTCCAGTGTTTTTTTTGGGTTTGGGCCAGTCAGTTTCGGGCTTGCTTTGGGTGAGTCACGGGACGCTGTGATGGGAGAACTACGTCATGAGTGATGACGGTGTAAATGTGGGGCGTCGTCGATTTCTGACCGCTGCTACCTCTGTTGTGGGTGGCGCAGGTGCGGTCGGAGTCGCAGTACCTTTTGTCGCCTCCTGGAATCCGAGTGCCAAGGCGAAAGCTGCCGGCGCGCCGGTCAAGTACAATATCGGCAAGTTGGAGGCGGGCCAGATGGTCACCGTAGAGTGGCGAGGCAAGCCGGTCTACGTTGTGCGCCGCACCCAGGAGACGCTGGACAATCTGGTCAAAGTGGATCCGCTGCTGCGTGATCCCAAGTCTGCTGAGTCCAATCAGCCTGCGTACGTCGATCCCGAAAACCGTGCCATCAAGGCTCAGACTCTGGTTCTCGTCGGCCTCTGTACCCACCTGGGTTGTGCTCCGATGTATCGCCCGGAAGTTGGCGCGACCGATCTCGGCGGCAGCGAGTGGATGGGTGGCTTCTTCTGTCCCTGTCACGGTTCAAAATATGACCTGGCCGGCCGCGTCTACAAAGGTGTTCCCGCGCCGACCAACCTGGATGTGCCGCCTTACTCCTATGAGAGTGACGACGTGATCGTAATTGGTGTAGATCAGGAGGGCGCCGCATGAACTGGTTAACCGCATTGGGGGACTGGGTCGATCAGCGCCTGCCGATTTATCGCGCGTGGGACACCCACATGGGCAAGTACTACGCGCCCAAGAACTTTAACCTCTGGTATTTCTTCGGTGTGCTCTCCATGCTGGTTCTGGTGAACCAGCTGTTGACCGGCATCTGGCTGGTAATGAGCTACAACCCTTCCGCAGAAGGCGCCTTCGCCTCCGTTGAATACATCATGCGCGATGTGGATATGGGGTGGATTATCCGCTACCTGCACTCCACCGGTGCCTCCGCCTTCTTCGTGGTGGTGTATCTGCACATGTTCCGCGGCTTGATGTACGGCTCTTACAAGCCGCCGCGGGAGCTGGTGTGGATTTTCGGTATGTGTATCTACCTGGTACTGATGGCAGAAGCCTTCATGGGTTACGTACTGCCCTGGGGTCAGATGTCCTACTGGGGGGCCCAGGTGATCGTATCCCTATTCGGGGCCATTCCGGCAATCGGTGAGGACCTGGTGCAGTGGATTCGCGGTGACTACCTGATTTCCGGTATTACCCTCACGCGCTTCTTCTCTCTGCATGTCATCGCGCTGCCACTGGTGCTGGTACTGTTGGTGGTGCTGCACATTCTGGCGCTGCATGAGGTGGGTTCCAACAACCCGGACGGCATCGAGATCAAGAAAAACAAGGATGCGAACGGTGTGCCGCTGGACGGCGTGGCCTTCCATCCGTACTACACCGTGCACGATCTGGTGGGCGTAGCGGTGTTCCTGTTTGCCTTCTGTGTGGTGGTGTTCTTCTTCCCGGAAATGGGCGGTTTCTTCCTCGAGTACGCAAACTTCGAAGAGGCGAACCCGCTGAAGACTCCGGAGCACATTGCGCCGGTCTGGTACTTCACCCCGTTCTACGCAGTTCTGCGTGCGGTGACCATTGATATCGGCCCGCTGACGGCGAAGTTCCTCGGCCTGGTGGCCATGGGCGCCGCAATTGCTGTCCTGTTTGTACTGCCCTGGCTCGACAAGAGCCCGGTAAAGTCCATTCGCTATAAGGGCGCGTTGCCGAAGTTACTGTTGCTGGTGTTCGCTGCCATCTTCATCATCCTGGGTTACCTGGGTGTGAAGTCTCCGACTCCTGGACGTAACTTCCTGGCACAGGTAGCGACCCTGTTCTATTTCGCGTTCTTCGTGACCATGCCGATCTGGACCAATCCGACGACTCGCAAGACCATGGCTTCTTGGATTGTGAGTGGCGTATTCGGCGTGCTGTTCCTGTGGATGGCACTGGTGAACTGGAAAGCGAGCCTGTTTGTGTGCGTGCTTTCGCTGGTCTTCGCCGCCTTCTTTGCGGCGCTGCCCTGGTTGACCAACCGCGACGTGGTGCACCCGGAACCGTCCCGTGTAACCAGCCCCTCTGGCAGCAAGTCTTTCATTGTGCTGGTGGGCGGTATTATCGCGGTGCTGTTGATGACCTTCGTGCCGATCAAGGCCGTAGGTGCGGAAAGCTCCGTAGAGCTGGATTACATCAACATTGACCTGAACGACAAGCCGTCGCTCCAGCGTGGTGCCAAGTACTTCGTCAACTACTGCATGGGTTGCCACAGTGCCAACTTCTCCCGCTGGGAGCGGGTTGCCACGGATCTGGGTATCCCGAATGAGCTGATGACCGAGCACTTGGTGTTGGGCGACGACAAGATCGGTGACCTGATGGAAATCGCGATGAAGCCAGACGACTCTAAAGTCTGGTTTGGTGCCACCCCGCCGGATTTGACGCTGGTGGCCCGCGCGCGCTCTCCGGAATGGCTTTACACTTATCTGCGCAGTTTCTATAAGGATGACGGTCGCCCCACCGGCGTGAACAACAAAATCTTCCCGAATGTGGGTATGCCCCATGTTCTGATGGAGTTGCAGGGCCTTCCTGAGTGCGCCCCTGGCCCCAAGCGTGATCACGGTAAAGTGGTGCGCGATGAGCTGGGCAACCCGATCATGGACGCCGACTGTGGCAGCCTGAAAGTGGACAAGGTGAAGGGCTCAATGAGCGGCGAGGAGTATGATCAGGCGGTCTACGATCTGGTCAACTTCATGGAATACATCGCTGAACCCATGGCAGAAACCCGTAAACGCATCGGTTTCTACGTGTTGGCGTTCATCCTGGTATTCTTCATTTTTGCCTGGCTGCTGAATCGCGAATACTGGAAAGATATCCATCATTAAGCGATAGCCAGTGTGATTTTCCGGGTGGTGGGCCGCCGATATTCCGGTTGTGGCCCAACCGCCCGTTTTCCGTTTTTGAATGTGCGTCGGATTAATGCCGGCCAGTAATCGAGGTAGTTCCACAATGGGTGTGCCGACTAACAAGCGCTCCTCTATGACCTTCTTTTCCGATGGTCGTTGTCACTTCAGTCACCGGGTACGTATCGTATTGGCGGAAAAAGGTGTTTCCGTCGACATCATCGATGTCGACCCCGATGACAAGCCCGCAGAACTGGCTGATCTGAACCCCTACAACTCCCTGCCGACCCTGGTAGATCGCGATCTGGTGCTGTTTGAAACCAAGGTCATGATGGAGTATCTGGACGAACGTTTCCCGCATCCGCCACTGCTGCCGGTGTACCCGGTTGCCCGCGCCCAGAGCCGTCAAATCATGCACCGCATCGAGCGCGACTGGTGTCCGCTGGTCGACAAGATCCTGGCGGGTGGTAAAGATGTTGCGGCAGCGCGCAAAGAACTGCGTGACAGCCTGGCGGGTATCGCACCGATGTTCACCGATCTGCCTTACTTCTTTAACGAGGAGTTTTCACTGGTGGATTGTTGCATGGCCCCGCTGTTGTGGCGCCTTGATCAGCTGGAAATTGCTCTGCCAAAGACCAAGCAGATCAAACCTCTGCAGGACTACATGGATCGCCTGTTTGCCCGCGAAGCCTTCCAGCAGAGCCTGACCGAGTACGAGCGCGAAATGCGCGCCTGAGGTGCCTGATTGAACAAGCCGCCGATGACCTCCAATCGCCCGTATCTGTTGCGGGCGTTTTATGAGTGGATTACCGACAACAAGTGTACGCCCTACCTGTTGGTGGATACTCATCTGAACGGTGTGCTGGTACCGCAGCAGCATGTCAATGAAGATGGCCAGATAGTTCTGAATGTGTCCGAGTCCGCAGTAGCGGGGCTGACCATGGATAACTATGCTATTCGCTTCAATGCCCGCTTTGGTGGTGTGCCCACGGATATCCAGGTGCCTGTGGGTGCTGTAGTGGGTATATACGCCCGTGAAAATGGGCAGGGGATGGTGTTTGAGCCGGAAGAAACCCCGGAACCGCCAGAACCAACGCCGCCAACAACCCTCAAAAAGCCGGCCAAGAAGCCCTCTTTGCGGGTCGTCAAATAGACGGTAATTGACACGTAGTCAGTACAGCTGGGGCCCTGTAATCGCGGGGCCCTAGTCCTTTTTCCTTCCCGCCTATCTTTCACAAAACTCCTCGCCCCTCTCCCTGGCGTAAAAACTGACGCCTGAATCCTGTTATTGATTGGTGAATTGTCAGTACCCTTCCGATACTGCAAACAAGCTGTGTGCAGGAGAGGGATCCGCGTGAAATTATTGAGTCATACTATCGGTATATTTACCAACCCGGACAAAGAGTGGCGGGCCATTCGGGCCGACAAGCACTCGTTTGTACAGGTCTTCCTCAGCCATGTGCCGATACTGGCATTGATTCCCTGTGTTGCCGGATATATCGGTGTTACGCATTTCGGGTTCGAGCTGGGCGGCCATGTTGCCAAGCTCACGCCGAAAAGCGCGGGCTATCTCGCGGTGGTTACTTATATCGCGCTTCTGGTGGGGATTTATCTGGTTGGAGAATTCATCAACTGGATGGCGAAAGCCTACGGCGTCGAAGGCGATGAGCCGACGCGGCACTACGAAGGTACTGCGCTGGCGGTGTTTATTACTACCCCGGTGTTGCTGGCCGGTATCGTTATGCTGTACCCGCATTTGTGGCTGGTCGTGACGGTGATGGGGCTGGCCGGGCTCTACTCGGTTTACCTGCTCTATGAAGGTATCCCTATCTTGATGAACATGAGCAAGGAGCGCGCATTTCTTTACGCGAGTGCGGTACTGACGGTGGGATTGGTCATGATGGTGACCGTCATGATTTGCTCCGTCATCATCTGGACCATGGGTGTAGGCCCGGTCTATCAACACGACTACTAGCCATGGTTTGCGGGCTTAACAGGTATTGGCAGCGGGCTGCGTAAACGGCACTTGTGGACTGCTGTCGTCAGCTGTTGAGAGCGGCGGCATGGGGCAATCCAAACAGTCCGCCAGTGCGCGTAACAATTCAATTTCCCGGGCCTGGATGACGTTGTCATGGGTCAGGGTGGTCGCCAGGGCTTTTAACAGCGCCGGCTTTTTCAGTGGCGCTGTGGCGCAGGCGATCATCAGCGCCTTGTCGAGCCGTTGCAGTGTGATATCTGAGGAAGTCGGCAGCGGCGTTATCGAGAGATTCAGTGCCGTCATTCCCGCTTCGTAGGCACGTTTTGCCGGTAAATAGTCGGGGCTACCCGTGTGTGCCATGGCTGCCAGCAAAAAGCGCTGGGCATCTCCCAGTGCGTTCGCGTGGTTGTGTTTGTCCGAAGCGATGCGCTGCCGATCCGGGTTGCTTTCCAGTGCGTGCACTAATACCCGGTACAGGGCCCATTCCCGGATTTCCAGTTCCCCATTCGCGCGGATCAATTTAATCACATTGCGTTTAAAGATCTGGTATTGCTGAGGTGCCAGGGCTTTCAGTGCCGGGATGCTCAGGTCCAGCAGGGGGAGCCGGAAGTGGGGCGGGAGTTCCGTCAGCACAGGTTGCAGTTGTCTGAATTCCCTGACCACCGCCGGGTGCGCAATGTTTTCCAGCAGCAATTGCTGCTCCTGGCGATGTGCCACTTCCTTTTCATTGCCTGCTGATGCATCTGTGG